>NZ_JBGTDD010000140.1:0-17469 GCF_041748495.1 Parasphingorhabdus sp. | reverse complement strand
TATGTCCGCGCCACCAGCGCCGCCGACGCGCTGGCCGCACTCGACGGCTTTGCCATTCCGGTGGTGATCAAGGCCGATGGCCTGGCCGCCGGCAAGGGCGTGATCATCGCCGAGACCCGCGAGGAAGCCGAGGCCGCGATCAATGACATGTTTGGCGGCGGCTTCGGCGCGGCCGGCGCGGAAGTGGTGATCGAGGAATTTCTGACCGGCGAGGAAGCCAGTTTCTTCGCGATCACCGATGGCAAGAATGTCCTGCCGTTCGGCACCGCGCAGGATCACAAGCGCGTCGGCGACGGCGATGTCGGCCCGAACACCGGCGGCATGGGCGCCTACAGCCCTGCCCCCGTGCTCACCGCCGAGCTGCAGCAACAGGTGATCGACCAGATCATCCAGCCGACCGTCGATATGATGGCCGCCGACGGCAACCCCTATAGCGGCGTCCTGTTTGCCGGGCTGATGCTGACCGAGACGGGGCCGCAGCTGATAGAATATAATGCCCGTTTCGGTGATCCGGAATGCCAGGTGCTGATGATGCGGCTGGAGGACGATCTCGCCAAGCTGATGATGGCGACCGCCACCGGCGATCTCGCCCAGACCAGCGCCCCGCTATTTGCGCCGGAAACCGCGCTCACCGTGGTGATGGCGGCGCGAGGCTATCCGGCGACCCCGGAAAAAGGCGGAAAAATCCAGAATCTGGCGCGAGCGGAGCGCGAGGGCGCCAAGATTTTCCATGCCGGCACCGCCGAGATGGACGGCGCGCTGGTCGCCAGCGGCGGCCGGGTGCTGAATGTTACCGCGCTGGGAGCCAGTGCCACCGAAGCGCAGGCGAAGGCTTATGCGGCGGTCGACCAGATCGATTTCGAGAGTGGCTTCTGCCGGCGGGATATCGGTTGGCGGGAGGTGGCGCGCGAGGCGGGGGAGTAGCTCCTGCCAGCACTGCGGCGTTCCAAAGTTTGTCAAAGTTGGGGCCAAGGAAGGGTTTTGCCGGCGCGTTTGCGGGTGGCGGGCCTGGGGCATTTGCGCGAAGCCGCGACGAGACAGACGTCCATGGGGCTTGCTTCACCGCCTATCTCTGACAAAAATGTTCGGACGCGCGGGCACGAGATGGACTCCCGCCCTCACGGGAGAACAAGCGCGGGCAAAGCTTGACACCGGCGTGCGTTTTTATTTTTTGTGACCTTTGCCCCAAGGCCGCAGAATCTCTGCCTTTGTTGGACGCCAGCCTCGCGCCGAGTGTGACCTTTCGGCGCAGCTCGTCGCGAACCAGCGGCGCCGTGCCGATGGCATATTCAATTTGTCAAAGAGCCTGTCCCGCGTTTGTCCCGCGAGCGGGGCTATAATATGCGATGGCGGCGGGTGTAGGAAAGCGTTTTGACAGTCCAACGTATAAAGGGGGCGGAAGTCATGCATCGGGCTGGATCGCTTGCCGTATAAACGCGCCGCGACGGACCGGTTTCATGCCTATTTTATCGCGATGCCTGGCCTTTGCCAGCCAGACAATACATGCCATCCCGGTCACCGCCATGCAAATGCGGTTTGCGCTTATGCAAGTTTTGAAATTCCTCAATTTTCTCCATCTCGATCAGAAAAGCCATGATCGTCCTAGTCTTTGGGATACGCGCATAGCCGGCGTTGGGCATCCCCTTGTGAGGATATGGACCAGCGGTTCCACTCTGGCTGGGCTTCAGGAAAGATCGCCGCCTTTGGGTCCGTCCGTCTTCACCCCGGCCGCCGCCAACTCCAGATCCCGGAGGAACTTCGCATATTCCACCTGCCGGCCCTGCGCGTCCGGGATGCGCAGCAGGTAGGACGGGTGAACGGTGATCAGTAGCGAGCGGTTGGTGGCAAGGGGCAGGATCGTACCGCGGTGACGGGATATTTTCATCACCTTGCCCGTCAGGCAGCGGGCGGCGGTTGCGCCGAGGACGATGACCAGCCGGGGGTCGACCAGCCGAATTTCCTGTTCGATCCACCAGCGGTAATAGTTGATCTCTCCGGCATTGGGGGTCTCGTGGATGCGCCTTTTGCCGCTTTGCCGGTATTTGAACCGCTTGACGGCGTTGGTCAGGAACAGCCGCTGCCGGTCGAGCCCGGCCTCTGCAAGCGCGCGGTCGAGCAGCTGGCCGGCGGGGCCGACAAACGGCCTGCCCTGCCGGTCTTCCTGGTCGCCGGGCTGCTCCCCGATGACCATGATCCTCGCGTCCACCGGTCCCGACCCGCGCACCAGCCGGTCCGAGAAACTCTCGCGCGGCGCATCACTGGCCTGTTCGAGAATTTCGTACAGCTGGTCGAGCGAGGCCGGCGGTTCGGCCGTGGACAGAGGCGCATGGTCGGCAGGGCGGAAGGCGTCCTGCCGACCATGCGCCACCATGGCGTCGACCCGCCCGGCGGCGCGTTCCAGCAGCGACGGGATCAGCTCGGCTTCCGGCAGGTTTTTCCAGTATTTCAACGTCATTTCCGACTTCATCGCGGCGATCTTGACCCGCGCGGGGTTGAAGATATTGGCATAATAGGTCCGCCATTCCGCCTCGACCAGATCCTGCTGCGGCAGGTCATGCTTGCTGCCGCCGGAGCCGATGGACAGCCGATCGCCATCCCAGGCAATGCTCGCCTGCGGCGTCAGGATCAGCCAGTCCATGCCGGTGAAGCGCTTGCGGAAAAAGGGCGCTACCGTCGCGGTGATATGATGATCCGGCTCGAACCAGGCCACAAATTGCTCGCGCCCCTCGCGCTCGCCGATTTTGCGGAAGCGGACGAAGGCGTGCATCTTGTGGATATCGCGCCGGATCGCCTTGGCGTAGCGGTTCAGCTTCATCATATCGGCATCCGCCGGGTTTTCATGCAGGCGTGGAACCGACTGGGCTCTGTACAGCAGCCGATAGGCGAGATCAAACCGGTCTGCGTTCCGGTGCAGCAGACCGCCGTTGATCAGCGCCAGCAGGTGCCTCGAAATCCGGATCGGACGTGGGGAATGGCTGGCGGCTGCCGGGAGCGACACCGTTTGAGCGGAAAGGTCCAGCTGATCGCTGTCGCGCCGTCCTGCGACCGTCCATGTCACTTGATCGGGAGCGACGCGCCCCTGCAACAGCCGTCGCGCATGGGCACGCCAGCCGTCCCGATCGACCTCGCTGCAAAGCGCGATCCGAAAACCGTTTTTCGGACGGCGGTCATCGTCCCTATCGACCGGGGTCAATGATTCTGTCCCGGGATCAGAACAGACTCAGCTGTTCGGCTGGTGGTTTCAGCTGGTCATACAGGGTCAATGAATCGAGCTGCTTTCCGGGATGCCAATCTGCTGCGGTGATGAAGGGCAATATTTTCTTCAGCGACTGGCAGATGCGTTGCAGATCGGCCAGTCGCAAGGCAGAATAGCGGCGGGCCTGCAATATCTTGCCGACGCCCTTGCCGCCAAGCCCGGGAATCCTGAGCAGGCTTTCCTTGTCGGCGCAGTTGATATCGACCGGAAAGCTTGCCCGGTTCTGCAACGCCCAGGCCAGTTTCGGATCAATCGCCAGATCAAGCTGCCCCGCGGTGCCGCCCTGCATGATTTCGCCAACGGTGAAGCCGTAGAAACGGAGCAGCCAATCGGCCTGGTAGAGCCGGTGCTCCCTGAGCAGGGGCGGGGCCTGGACCGGCAAATTGTTGCTCGCATCGGGGATCGGACTGAAGGCGGAATAATAGACCCTTTTCAGACCATAACTGTCGTAAAGGCCGTTGCTGGTGGTCAATATCTTCGCATCGTCCGATGCATCGGCACCGATGATCATCTGGGTACTGTGTCCGCCCGGGGCGAACAGCGGTGCCTTGCGCGAGCTTTTGCGTTCTGCCTTTGCTTCGCGCACCTGCCGGCCCAGATTGGCCATGGTCTTGCGGATCAGGATACCGTCTTTTTCTGGTGCCAATCGGGTGATGGATTCGTCATCCGGCAATTCGATATTGATCGACAATCGGTCGGCATATTGACCCGCCTGCCTGAGCAGGTCAGGATCGGCCTCCGGGATGGTTTTCAAGTGGATATAACCGCCAAAGCGATGGACGATCCGTAACCGCCGGGCCACTTCCACCAGCTGCTCCATCGTATAATCGGGACTGCGGATGATGCCGGAGGACAGGAACAAGCCCTCGATATAATTGCGCTTGTAGAAATCCAGTGTGAGGTCGACAATTTCCTGCACAGTGAAAGCAGCTCGCCGGACGTTGCTTGAGGAGCGGTTGATGCAATAGAGGCAGTCGAACATACAATAGTTGGTCATCAGGATCTTCAGCAGCGAAATGCACCGTCCGTCCGGGGCGTAGCTGTGGCAGATGCTCATGCCGCCGGTCGAGCCGATGCCGCCCGAGCGAAGGGAATCGCGCTTGACCGATCCACTTGAGGCGCAGGAGGCATCATATTTCGCTGCATCCGCGAGAATCGCCAGCTTTTCGGATCGGGTGAGTTTGGACATGAGCCCAGCCTAACTCTTGTTCTTGTTTTGTTCAATAGTTTAAGTGGGTCGGGGCGCCAGGATGAAGCGACGGGTCGCTGTATGTGCCGCTGCTGCGCCGTGCCGGTCTTAAACCTGTCACACGCCGGTCATGCCTGCGTCACCGCAACGGCCTAAATTCACCGGAATGATCTAGCTTATCCGGGAGGTTCCATGAGCGTGCAGACGGCTATGGTTAAACAGTCCACCATATTGAACGATGCAATCCTGCCCAATCGTGCCAGCAAGGCGGGCCTGCTCGAGCGGGCTTTCTCGCTGCTGTTTCGCGGGCTGGTCTATCCGCAGATCTGGGAGGATCCGGTCGCCGATATGGAGGCGCTGGATATCCGGCCGGACTGCCATATTGTTACCATCGCCAGCGGCGGCTGCAATGCCCTGTCCTATCTGCGCGCCGATCCGGCGAAGATCACCGCGGTCGATCTCAATGCGGCGCATATCGCGCTCAACCGGCTGAAATCGGTCGCGGCGCAGCGGCTGCACAGCCATGAAGCGTTTTTCCGCTTTTTCGGCGAGGCCAGGAGCAGGGACAATCTGGCGGTCTATCGCGACCGGCTGCGGCCGCATCTGGACGAGACCAGCCGCAAATATTGGGACGGCCGCGACCATTTCGGCCAGCGCCGGATCAACGGTTTTGCCAGGGGATTCTACCGCAAGGGGCTGCTCGGCAATTTCATCGGCCTGGTGCATATATTGGGGCGGCTCGGCGGCGCGAGGCCCTCGCTGCTGATGGCGGCGCGGACGCGCGAGGAGCAGGTCGAACTGTTCGAGCGGCATATCGGGCCGCTGTTTCAGAAAAAGGCGATGCGTTTCCTGTGCTCCAACCCGATGGCTTTATTCGGTCTGGGCATTCCGCCGGCGCAATATCGCGCGCTCGCCGGTGATCGCCACATGGCCGACGTGCTGCGCGAGCGGACCCGCAAGCTGGCCTGCGACTTTGCCCTGGCCGACAATTATTTCGCGCAGCAGGCCTTTGGCCGCGCCTATCAGAGCGCCTCACCCGGATCGGTACCGCCCTATCTGGAGCAGGCGAGTTTCGCCTGGCTGGGCGAGCGCAGCAAGAGACTGGATATCAGGCATCAGAATTTCATCGAATTTCTCGCCGGCCAGGACGCCGGATCGGTCGATCGCTATGTCCTGCTCGACGCCCAGGACTGGATGACCGACGAGCAGCTCAACCGGTTGTGGGGCGAGATTGGCCGGACCGCCAAGCCAGGCGCCCGGGTGCTGTTCCGCACTGCGGCGGAAGAGACATTATTGCCGGGGCGGGTCGCCGATGAACTGCTCTGCGCGTGGGATTATGACGCGGATCTGTCGCAGGCGCTGACCCGCAAGGACCGCTCGGCGATCTACGGCGCGATGCATCTGTACCGGCTGAAATGACGCTGATGGACGATATCTTGCGCAAGCATGACAGCGACCGCCACGCCGATCTGATGGATCGCATCTACCGCAGCCAGAGCGGCATCTATGACCTCACCCGCAAATATTATCTGCTCGGGCGAGACCAGCTGATCGCGGCGCTGGACCCGCCGCCCGGAGGCCGGGTGCTGGAAATCGGCTGCGGCACGGCGCGCAATCTGGTGCGGGCGGCAAAAGCCTGGCCGGAAGCGGAGTTTTACGGCTTTGATATCAGCTCCGAAATGCTGAAAGAGGCGCGCAAGAATATGGCGCAGAGCGGGATGGCGGAGCGGATCCGTCTGTTCCACGGCGACGCCGAAAATCCGGCGCAGGCGATGCCGCTGACGGTCCGCACGTTCGACCGGATATTCCTGTCCTTCTGTCTGTCGATGATCCCCGACTGGCAGGGCGCGATCCGGCAGGCGCTGACCCTGCTGGGACCGGGCGGCGAATTGCATATCGTCGATTTCGGCCAGTGCGAAGGATTGCCGCCGCCCTTTCGCTCGTTCCTGCAGCAATGGCTGGCGTTGTTCCACGTCGAGCCGCGCGAGCATCTGCGGTCCTTTCTGGCGGAGCTGGATGCAGAAATCGGCACGAACAGCGAATTTATCCCGATGTATAAGGGATATAGCTGGCGGTTTGTTGTTCAAGGCCGAACCGCAACAATCGCGGGCTCCTTGCGACATTAATCGGCTTGTCCCGAAAAGGCGGCAAAATTAACCAAATCTATTGGCCTTTTGTTTCATAGAGGGACAGATTAGGTCATGTGCTTTTACTCATCGCCGTGAGCCAACTGGACTCAGGCGTTATTTTCGGTCATTTTGATTGATCGTTGCAAAAGTCGCAAACGACCGGAGAGAGAACCGAGGGTAGCTGATGGAAATCGGAAGCAAGATACTGACCGGCGCCGCGGCGACCGTGATCCTGGCGCTGGTCGGTCATGTGGCCACCGGTGAAAAGTTCATTTCCGGTCTGGAGCAAGAGGCGCAGACCGAACTGGCTGCGCGCGGACTGGCTGCGGCAAAGGTCAGCTTCGACCGGTCGCCGCTGTCGCGAGACGCCATATTGGCCGGTGATCTGGAAGAAACTGCCAAACAGGATGCGCTGAGCGTGGTCATGGCAATTCCCGGAGTGTCCAGCGCAAGCTGGAAAGGCAAGAAGGAAGCGATTGTAACCGCCGAGGGCAAAGCCCCCCCTGCCAGCCGCGATACAGTCGCCAAATGCCAGAGTGAAGTCGACAAGATTATCGAAGCGGACAATATCAACTTCCGCTCGGGCAGCCCTTATGTTTCTCTGGAAGCGAAGCGGGTTATCGACAAGATTGCCAGCGCGATGAAAGATTGCGACGGCCTGTCGATGACGGTGGAAGGCCATACCGATGCCAATGGTGACAGTGAAGTCAACCGGGTCATGTCGCAGGAACGGGCCGACCGCATCAAGGCCGGGCTGGTCGAACGTGGAATGGCCGAAAATCTGATCACCGCTACCGGCTATGGCTCGACCCGGCCCCGGGCAAAGGGCTCCGGTGCGGCGGCCGACGCGCAGAACCGCAGGATTGAATTCCGGATCGGGGCTGCCGACGGTTCGGCGCAAAATGATGCCCAAGCGCAACAGGGAAATTGATCGATGCCACTTTTGCTTGAAAATCTGTTGCTCCTGCTGGCTAGTTTTGCGATTGGCCTCGCGATTGGCTGGTTCATCTGGGGCCGAGGCAACGAAGAAATTTAGCCGATAATGGCGTTCAACAGAGTTCAGAACGGGATTTCGAGATAATGATAACGCTGATTTCAGCCAATTGGCTATTCTTTCTGATCGCACTGCTGATCGGGATCGTCACGGCTTTCTGGATCTGGGCCGCAACCGGCCGCGAATCTTCCGAGGTCGAGAATTTCTCCGCCGATGATGGCCTGCTGGAAAAAGCGGGCGAACCGGTCCGGCCAGCCGATCCCGAGTCCGCGCCGCCGGTCATCACCGAACCTGATCCCGAGCCGGCAGCTCCGCCCCGAGTGGTCCCGACACCGGCAGCCGAGGAAAAGCCGGCAGCGCCGCAAGCCGAGCCGGTGCCGGCCGGCAAGCCCAATATCCCGGCGGCCGTCGGCGAACCTGACAATCTGCGGCTAATCAAGGGCATCGGACCAAAGCTCAATACGCTGCTGATCAGCCTGGGCATCACGCGATTTGACCAGATAGCCGCATGGAAAGAAGCGGAAATTTCAGAGGTCGATCCCTATCTGGATACGTTCAGCGGACGGATCACCCGAGATGCCTGGATCGATCAGGCGAAATTTCTGGCCAAGGACGATATCGCCGGTTTCGAGAAGAAATACGGCAAGCTCTGATCAGTCCATCTCAGGATTGCTAGCACGGACGATCAGCTTGTCGATCTTGCGGCCATCCATATCGACAATCTCGAATATCCAGTCCTGATCTTCAAAAACCTCGCCTTCTTCGGGCAGATGGCGCAGCAGCGCCAGCGCATGGCCGGCGACCGTCGCATAGTCCCGGTCTTCTGACAGCCGGATACCCAACCGTTCGGCCAGCGCATCAATCGCCATCGCCCCGGAGACGAGATAGCTGCCGTCGGCACGCTCGATCAGGCTGCGCTGGGTTTTCTCGTCCTGGTCGGACACAAATTCGCCAGCAATCGAACTGAGCAGGTCGTTGGGTGTGACAATCCCTTCGAAATGGCCATATTCGTCGTGCACCAATATCATCGGTACTTCGGTTTCGCGCAGGATTTCCAGCACATCGAGCGCGTCGAGCTGGTCCGGTACTTTCGCCAGCGGACGCATCAGTTTGCGCAGGTCCAGCGCCTCGCCGCCCAGTTGCGCTGCCACGATATCACGGGCCTGGACCACGCCCCGGATCTCGTCGACGGAATGTTCCGCCACCGGAAAGCGGCTGTGCTGGGATTCCATCAGCAGCTTGTGAATATCTTCGCGCTTCGCATCGATATCGAGCCAGTCGATCTCGGTTCGCGGGGTCATCACTTCGCGAATCGGGCGGTCGGCGAGACGCACGACCCCAGCCATCACGGCGCGCTCATGTTCCTCGATCACCCCGGAACGCGTCGCATCGGCGAACACCATCTGCAATTCTTCTGCGGTTACATGATTGATCTGCTCGCGTTTGATCCGCATCAGTCGGAAAATTATGGCGCTGCTATTGTCCAGCAACCAGACCAGCGGCGCCGAAATGCGCGCCAGCAACTCCATCGGCTGGGCCATGATCAGCGCGATTCTCTCGGCGGAGCGGAGGGCGATCTGCTTCGGGACCAATTCGCCAATCACCAGTGAGGCATAAGTAGTCAGGCCGATGACCAGCACAAAGCCGAGGGTTCCGGACAATTCCTGACCCATGCCAAGGGCATGCAGCCGTTCGGCCACCGGTCCGCCGAGGCTCGCTCCAGAAAAGGCCCCGGCAAGAATGCCGATCAGGGTGATGCCAATTTGCACGGTGGACAGAAATTTGCCGGGATCACCGGCCAGGCGGAGGGCCGCCTTGGCTCGCTTGCTCCCCCTGTCGGCCAGGCCTTGCAATTGTGCCCTACGGGCAGAGACAATCGCCAGTTCCGACATGGCAAAGACGCCATTGATCAGCACCAGCACCATTATGATCGCAACGTCAAACCAGGGAAAGGGTGTCATATTGTCCATTGAAAGGGCGAAATGCCATCACCCCCTTTAGCAGCATGTTTTACGGAATCTCAAGGTTACTGTCAGTCGCCGTTCATTTATTCAGCGCTAGGTGGAACCTTCCCTACGACGAGGCGTTGTCTTGTTCGAACGGGAAGACCTATAGAGGGAAAAATAAAATGCGGATGAACAGATCAATAATGGCAGCGGCTTCGCTCGGTGCTCTCGCACTGACAAGCGGTTGCGTCACCAATCCGGAAACCGGAAACCGGACCATCTCCAAGGCGGCCATTGGCGGCATCGGCGGCGTTGTCGGCGGCTATCTGCTGGGTGATGTCCTCGGCGGTCGCAACGATCGGACCGCCAAAATTGTCGGCGCCGGTCTCGGCGGTCTTGCTGGTGCCGGAATCGGCTATTATATGGACGAACAGGAAAGGAAGCTTCGCGAACAGACAGCCGGTACCGGTATCGATGTCACCCGCGATGGCGATAACCTGATCCTCAACATGCCGTCCAACGTAACATTCGGTGTCGATAGCAGTGCTATCAGTCCGGGGTTTCAAGCCACTCTGGCCAGCGTCGCCGACACGCTCTCCCGCTACGAGAAGAGCTATGTCGACGTACTCGGCCATACCGACAGCACCGGCAGTGACGCCTATAACCAGGCCCTGTCCGAACGCCGGGCCGAATCGGTCGCCAACTTCCTGGCCAATAGCGGTGTCCAGCGTGCGCGTCTGGCAACCCGCGGCTATGGGGAAAGCCAGCCGATTGCCAGCAACGCCACCGAAGAGGGCCGGGCAGCCAACCGCCGGGTCGAAATCAGGATTGTTCCGATCTCTCAGGATGATCTGAACAACTAGATTATTGAATTAGCGCTTGCGCTAGTCCGATCATTCCGGGCATCCCCTGCAAAAATTTGCAGAGGATGCCCGGCCATATGACAACACCCAATTTTTCTATCGACCTGACAGGACGCACCGCGATCGTGACCGGTGCGTCAGCCGGTTTGGGCCGCCGCTTTGCCAAAGTGCTGGCGGCCTGCGGGGCAAAGGTTGCCTGCACGGCCCGCCGCAAGAACAGACTAGATGACCTGGTCGAGGAGATCGACGCGGACGGCGGCACGGCCAAAGCCTTTGCGCTGGATGTGCGCGACGCCGCCCAGCTAAAGGCGATCATTCCCGCCGTCACCGAAGCGCTCGGCCAGCCGGACATATTGATCAACAATGCCGGGATCGTCGATGCCGAACATGCCACCCGGATGTCGATGGACCTGATCGACGATGTTCTGGATACAAATCTGCGCAGCGTGTTCATCCTGTCGAACGAATTTGCCCGTCCGCTGATCGCCGAAAAAAAGCCCGGACGGATCGTCAATGTCGCGTCTATCGCAGCCACCAGCTATAGTGGCGGAGGGGCAGCTCTCTATTCGACGACCAAGGCGGGCGTCGTTCGAATCACCGAAACACTGGCTGTTGAATGGTCAAAATTTCATATCAACGTGAATGGCATCGCTCCGGGCCTGTTCGCCACCGACATGGCCGATGGCATGATCGAGCGTGCCGGCGATTTTTCGGTCAATTTCCCGCGCAAACGGCTGGGCCAGCCGGAACAGATGGACAGCACCCTGCTCTATCTGGTGTCGCCATCGTCGGATGCAGTAACCGGAACCGTGATCAAGATCGATGACGGTCAGGGATCGCGCTAGACGCTAGACCAGTTCACCCCTGAGCAGCTTGGGCAGATCGCCGGTCTCGCCTTTGGCTTCGGCCATGAACTGAGCCTTGAGCGGCGGAATCCGCTGGACCAGCCCGATCCCCATGCGTCGGATCGCCGAAGACGTCTCGCCTGGCAGGCCGAACAATCGTGTCAGCAGGTCGGTCGCGGCCGAAACCATCATATTGTCGAGACTCCGCCAGCGATCATAGCGCGCCAAAATTTGCGGATCGCCGAGATCAAGCCCGGTGCGCGCGCCCTCGACCAGACATTCGGTCAGCGCCGCTACGTCGCGCAGGCCGAGATTGAGTCCCTGCCCCGCGATCGGATGGATGCCATGACCGGCATCGCCGATCAGCACCAGCCGCTCGGCGGCCAGATGGGAGCTGTGGTGGAAGCCCAGCGGATAGGTCTGGCGGTCGGTAAGCAGCGCCATTTCGCCGAGAAAGCCGCCGGTCTTCTTCATCATTTCGGCAACAAAGGCGCGCTTGTTGATCTTCGCGAAGGCAGGACCGTCCTTTCTCGAAACCGTCCACACGACGGCCGAGCGGTGCTTGCCATCACCGTCATCGAGCATCGGCAGCAGAGCAAAGGGTCCGGATGGGAAGAACAGCTCATAAGCGGTGTTGCCATGGGGCTTTTCATGCGCAACCTTGCAGACAATCGCGCTATGGTCATATTGCCAGTGGGCCATGATGATCCCGGCTTCCTCGCGCATCCGGCTGCCCCGGCCATCGGCGGCGACCAGCAGCGGTGCGGACAGACTTTTCCCGCTGTCCAACGTGATATCCACGCAAAAATCATTGCGGTCACAGGTGGCGATCTGGGATGACAGGTGCAGCGCAATAGCCGGATGGGCCTGAACCGCCTCGAACAATAGTCGGCGCAGCAGGGCATTTTCCACCATGATGCCCATCGGGCCTTCACCTTCGCCGGCGACAAAATCCAGAGTGCCCGGCTTCAGGCCGTCGTTGACCAATATCTTCTCGATATCGCAGCCATGCGGTCGCAGCTTGTCCGCGAGACCGATGGCCTCGAACATGTTCCAGCTGGCGCTGTTGATCGCCGAAACCCGGGAGTCGTTCTGCGGGTTCAGCAGCTCGTCCGGCTTGGCGCGGTCGATGATTGCGACGCGCAGACCGTGCGCCGCCAGCGTCAGCGCCTGAGTCAGGCCGATCATGCCCGCCCCCAATATGATGATATCGCTATTGCGAGAATCCATTCCCATGACGACTGCCTTTCCGAGCGAAAATCCTGTCTTCAAGGTAGGCATCGAAGCCGGGGAAGGAAAGGCAAAACCGGTAAAATATCGCCAAGAAACTTGACGGCGAGTCCCCGATTCGCGCAAAGGAGCAGATAGTTAATGCACGCTTGTGGCTGGGGCGATGCACGGGAGCATGTTATGGCGGGTAATGCCAAGGAAGCGAACTGGCGCGAGATCATGCGCCTCAGCCTGATGCGCAGCGGTGCGCTGATCGGGGCGATCGCGATCTATCTGTCGACCCTGTTCCTGTTGCTGGCACTGGTCAGCTACTCTCCCAGCGACCCGTCGTTCAGCACCTCCGCGGGCAGCGTCGAATATAACTGGATGGGGATTTTTGGCTCCTATCTGGCCGATCTCCTGCTGTTGCTGATCGGCGTGCCGGTTCTCCTGTTCGTGCCGCTTTTGCTGGTGCTGGCCAACCGGCTGTGGCGCGACAATCCCCAACTCGGCTGGAAACGGCAATTGCTCTGGTGTCTGCTTGCCGCGCTGCTGGTCGGGACCGGACTGGCCTTGTGGTTTCCGGAACCGCAGATGGAACTGCCCGCCGGCCTTGGCGGACTGGCCAGCATGCTGATTGCCAATGCAATCAACGCCGGTCTCAACGCCCTGGCTGCGAGCTGGAGCGATCTGATTTCGGGCATATTGATCGCGCTGAGCCTGATCGGGGGCCTTGTCCTCGGCTATCATAGCCTGCGCCTCGACAAGCCGCTGTTTGCCGGTACATCTTTCAAAATCCCGACGGTAAAAAGTCCCTTCGGTCAAAAGGACGACGGTCTGGTGATCGAGCCAGATCGGCCCGGCATCGCCAAGCCCAAGGCCGAGCCGGCACCGCGCAAATCGGTCCAGCCGGACAATCGGCCGCCGCCGGAGATCAGCGACCGGGCGTTGCCACCGAAGAAAGCCAGCGTCGGCAAGGGCAAGCAGGGTGATTTTTTCGGACCCTATGTCCTGCCATCGCTCGACCTGCTGACCCCGGCGCCGCCACAGAATGCCAATGTTATCGACAAGGCGGGGCTTGAGCGCAACGCGCGGCTGCTGGAATCGGTGCTGGATGATTTTCATGTCAAGGGCACGATCAACGCAGTCCGGCCGGGACCCGTGGTCACCATGTATGAGCTGGAGCCGGCACCGGGGATCAAGGCCAGCCGGGTGATCCAGCTTGCCGAAGATATCGCCCGCAACATGTCGGCGCTGTCGGCACGCGTGGCCTCCATTCCCGGACGCACCGTCATGGGAATCGAGCTGCCCAATGCCAATCGCGAGATGGTGGTGCTGCACGAGATGGTCGGCAGCGACAGTTTCGCCGAACAGACCGGCAAGCTGCCGATCATATTGGGCAAGAATATATCCGGCGATCCGGTCATTGCCGACCTGGCACCGATGCCGCATCTGCTTGTTGCGGGCACCACCGGCTCCGGTAAATCGGTCGGCCTGAATTGCATGATATTGTCGTTGCTCTACCGGCTGACGCCCGACGAGTGCAAGATGATCATGATCGATCCGAAGATGCTGGAACTCAGCACCTATGACGATATTCCGCACCTGCTGTCGCCGGTGGTGACCGAACCGGCCAAGGCCATTCGCGCGCTGAAATGGGCGGTCGAGCAGATGGAGGAACGCTATCGGATGATGTCGTCGCTTTCGGTCCGCAATCTCGCCAATTATAATGAAAAGGTGAAGGCCGCCAAGGCCAAGGGACAACCGCTCGGTCGCCGCGTCCAGACCGGCTATGATCCCGAGACTTCAAGGCCGATCTACGAAGAAGAGCAGCTCGATTTTGAAGTGCTGCCGCAGATCGTGATCATCGTCGACGAGCTTGCCGACCTGATGATGACCGCGGGCAAGGAAGTAGACTTCCTGATCCAGCGGCTGGCGCAGAAGGCGCGGGCGGCGGGTATTCACCTGATCATGGCGACGCAGCGCCCCTCGGTCGATGTCATCACCGGCGTGATCAAGGCCAATCTGCCAACCCGGATCAGCTTTCATGTCACCTCGAAAATCGATTCCCGCACGATCCTCGGTGAGCAGGGCGCAGAACAGCTGCTCGGCAAGGGTGATATGCTGTACATGCCTGGCGGCAAGCAACTGACCCGGGTCCACGGCCCCTTCGTCTCCGATGACGAAGTCCGGCGCGTCGCCGATCACTGGCGCTCGCAGGGTACGCCGGATTATATCCAGGCGGTGACCGAGGAACCCGAAGATGGCAGTTTTGCGCTGGACGGTGCCGATCTGAGCGACAATAAGGAAGACCGGCAATATACGCAGGCCTGCCAGATTGTCTTCGAGAGTCAGAAAGTATCGACCAGCTGGCTGCAGCGGCAGCTCAGGATCGGCTATAATAGCGCGGCCCGGATCATCGACCGGATGGAGGAAGATGGCTTTATCAGCCCGCCCAACCATATCGGCCGCCGTGAAGTGCTGCGCGATCAACATGGGGAACCGCTCTAGCTGTTTTGCTGACAGAGTGATTAAGCCAGTGTTCAATCGCCACCGGCTAAGCGGATAGCCAGATAATCTGGAGTTTTTTATAATGTTCAAATATGGTTTCGCCTTGATCGCTGCGCCGCTGGCCCTGACAGCAAGCCTGCCCGCCACCGCGCAGCAAAGCCCTTCCGACAGCCTGTCGAAAATTTCGAACCATCTGCGCTCCATGTCGACGATGACCGCGAATTTCAGCCAGACCGATCGCAGCGGCCAGCAACTCAGCGGCAAGCTCACCCTGAAGCAACCCGGCAAGATCCGGTTTCAATATCAGAAGGAAGCCAATCTGCTGATCGTCGGCGATGGCAAGGCGCTGACGCTGATCGACTATGACGTGAGTCAGGTCCAGCGCTGGCCGATCAGCAACAGCCCGCTCGGCGCGCTGCTCAATCCGGACCGCGACCTGTCAAAATATGGCAAGATCGTGCCGACACGCAATCCCGATGTGCTGAGTGTCGAAGTACGCGATCCCAAGCGTCCGGAATATGGCATTATCACGATGGTTTTCACGAAAAAAGCCGGCGCACCGGGCGGGCTGAGCCTGGATGGCTGGGTGTCGCTGGATTCGAAGAATAATCGCACCTCGATCCGCCTTTCCAACCAGAAATTCGGGGTTCCGGTCGCCAATAGCACCTTCAACTGGACCGATCCCCGGCGAAAAGTCCGCTCCAAGCGGTGAACCGAGACGGGCCGCCGACAGGCAGAAAAGGATGTTGTTCTCGTTCATATTCCCGACAGAAACACGGGGCTATAACCAAATACAGGATGAAGAGAGACAGTCAGGTTTTCCCCCTGTTACCTGACACAAAAGTGCTCATTTCATCTTATGCGTGACGAACGCGAGTTTGCCCCCACCTCCTTAATGCCCCCGGAGGTGGGGGTTTTCCTTTTCTGGTCCAGCGAAATTAGCGAGGCTTGCCTTTGGGCTTGGGTTTCTGCGCGAGCGTGGCTAGTAGACTCGGCATGAGCGATCATCTGAAAATTGTCAGCTGGAACATCAACAGCATTCGCGCCCGCCTCGACATTGTCGAACGTTTCCTGACCGAGGAATCGCCCGATATCTTGTGCCTGCAGGAAACCAAGGTGCGCAACGAACAATTTCCCGAAGGCATGTTCCGTCGCCTCGGCTATAATCACCAGATCCTGAACGGCCAGCCGATGCATCACGGCGTCGCGATCCTCAGCCGGGTGCCGCTGCACAAGGATGAGCGGTTCGACTGGCAGGACAATGGCGAAGCCCGCCATGTCGGCGCGGTGCTGCAAAATGGCGTCCGCATCGAGAATGTCTATATTCCCGCCGGCGGCGAAATTCCGGACCGCGAACTCAATCCCAAATTTGGTCAGAAGCTCGATTTCTTCGGCCGGATGACCGAATGGTCAAAGAATCTGAAGGAACCGACGATCCTGATGGGCGACTTCAATGTCGCGCCGCTGGCGTCCGATGTCTGGAGCCACAAGGCTCTGATCAAGGTGGTCAGCCATACCCAGGTCGAGATCGACCATCTGTACCGGATGCGCGACGCGCATGGCTGGGTCGACGTCGGCCGCAAGCTGATCCCCGATCCCGAGCGCCTCTATACCTGGTGGAGCTACCGGGCCAAGGACTGGCGCGCCTCGGACAAGGGCCGCCGGCTCGACCATGTCTGGGTCAGCCCGGAACTGGGAGACAGGGCGGTCAGCCATGTCGTGCTGGAAGACGCGCGGAGCTGGGGCAAGCCGTCGGATCACGCGCCGCTGATCACGGAATTCACCTTTTGAAGCCAGCGCCCCTTGACGGGCCGCAACAGGCATCGGCGCGCCGCGCCGCCCGAGCGATTGACGCGCTGCGCCGGGGCTGGCCGGTAGGCGTGGAAGCCGATGGCGAGCGGCTCAATCTGCTGCCGGTCGAGACCGGCAATCTCGAGGCGGCGTTGTCAGGCTCCGGAACCGTCTCGCTGCTGATTTCGGCCAGCCGCGCCGATACGCTGAAACTGCTCAACCAGCTGGCCGCCGCCGACCCGAACCTGCCAATCCAGATCAGCCTGGCGGCACCGGTTACCGCCACGGAAATTACCGCCATCGTCGATCCGGTGCTCGACATGAAATATCCGATGAAAGGTCCGTTTCGCAGCGAAACGCTGACCAACCCGCGGGCCGCAGCGGCGGCGATGGAACTGGCCCGCCACGGCGCGTTGCTGCCGGCCTTTCTGATCGTCGATGCGGCAGAGGATATTGTCGAGGCGGAGGATGTTGCCGCCTATGCCGATTCTGCCGCCCTGACGATCAGCGCCCACGCGCGACTTCCGGTCGCGGCCAATAGCGAAGCGCATATCTACGGCTTTCGCAGCGATGCCGATGCCACCGACCATATCGCGCTGGTGGTCGGCAAGCGCGACGACAGCACGCCGGTGGTAAGGCTGCACAGCGAATGCCTGACCGGCGATGTGCTGGGCAGCCTGAAATGCGACTGCGGTCCGCAACTGCACGCCGCGCTGCATCAGATGGGCGAAGCGAC
>NZ_JBGTDD010000139.1:0-29421 GCF_041748495.1 Parasphingorhabdus sp. | reverse complement strand
AAGTCGAGACCCCGACCAAATTGTCCAAGCAGCAGCGGCAGATTTTGCGCGATTTCCAGGCAACCGAAACCGGTGCCGAGACGCCCAATTCGACCGGCTTTTTCGGCAAGCTGAAAGACGCCTGGGAAGATCTGACCGAGTAAGGCCGTGATGCCTGAAACGATCGATACCCATCCCATTCCACCAAGCTAGAACCGCCGCCATTGCGACCCCGGACTTGATCCGGGGGTGGCAATCCAGAGCGGCAATCACCGACGATGGCGGCAAGACGCTCTGGATTGCCGCATCGCCTTCGGCTCCTCGCAATGACCAACGAGCGAACGCACCTATCAACAACTCGTCACCCTGAACTCTACACTCGTCACCCTGAACTTTATTCAGGGTCCAGAGCGTCTTGCAGCAGACTTTCGGGGTTGTCGCTCTGGATGCTGAAACAAGTTCAGCATGACGATGAGAGGGACTATCAGTCATTACCGCTCTGTGCTCGCACTACGTCCTTGGTTCAATGGGACATTCGACAAACAGCGAGGATAAACAATAAATCTATGTCCTACAGCGCGGCAATCGTGTTAGGGTTTCAAAATGGCCGTTCCGCATTTCCTTTTCTATTTTCTTAACCTTGCCAATGGCTTGGGCGGCAGTTTGCGTCGCGGGCAGGAAGCAGGGGATTTAGTCTTTAACCCTGTAAAGATTGTAAAGTTCATCAGGAAACAGGCTCTTAACATGAACAATATGACCCGATATGCCGTGCGGGAGATTGTCGCTCCGCTGTCCTGGCAAAGCGCCTGCTGATGCTGCCATCCCTGCTCATCATCGATGATTTTATCGCCGACCCGCTGGCCGCGCGCAACGCCGCGCTGGCACTCGACTATGACCCGGGCAACAAGCATGGCAATTATCCCGGCCATATCTCGACGAAGCCGCTCGAGATCCTGGGGCTGAACGAGCGCATCGGCTCCATCATCAACGCACCCGTCAAGGCCGCGCCCGATACCAGCCACCTGCATTGCCGGATCACCCTGAAAGGCGACCAGGGCCGCAGCGGCGTGCATATTGATCCGGCCTTCTATTCCGGCATACTCTATCTCTCGCTGCCCGAACATTGCAAAGGCGGTACCGAATTTTTCCGCCACAAGCGGACCGGTCTGGAGCGGGTGCCGACGGATATGCTGTCGATCCAGAAAGCCGGCTATGGCGATATCAACGCGCTGATCGAGGATGTCGTGAACAGGGACACCAGCCATCCGGCGCAGTGGACCAGGGTGATGACCGTTCCGATGCGCTTCAACCGGCTGATCCTGTTCAGTCCCTGGATGTTCCACAACAGCGGCCCGGCCTTTGGCAAGACGGCGCAGGACGGCCGGCTGGTCAACCTGATGTTTTTTGCCAAGGGATAGCGGCGGCATCGTTTCGATGATATGTCCGGAGCCAATATTGGCGATCGAGCGCAGCGAGCGCAGACGGGCCGAAGATAAACAGGAGACAGTCCCATGCCGATAGCGAAACCCTTTGCCGCACTGCTACTGGCAACATCCGCCCTGGCGCTCTCCGCTGGCAGCGAGAGCAATGCCCAGGAAGCGGACCGTTTCGCCAATGTCGAGATCAAGGCTGAAGTGTTGGCAGACGGGGTTGCTGTCCTGTTTGGAGCCGGCGGCAATATCGGAGTGTCCTATGGTCCGGACGGAACCGTCCTGATCGACGATCAATTTGCCCCGCTGACCATCAAGATCCAGGCCGCAGTGAAGGATCTCGGCGCGGGCCCGGTCAAATATCTTATCAACACCCACTGGCATGGCGACCATACCGGCGGCAACGAGAATCTCGGCCAGTCCGGCGTGCTGATCATGGCCCACGACCATGTCCGTGACCGTCTGGTCAAGGGCAATGATTCGACTCCGCCAGCCGCTCCCGAAGCCTTGCCGGTGATCACCTATCATGACGGCATCAAGCTCCACCTCAATGGCGATGAGGTGCGGGTCAAGCATATGAAACACGCCCATACCGATGGCGACAGCATCATCTTCTGGAAGAAGGCCAATGTGCTGCACATGGGCGATCTGTTTTTCCACAAGGTCACCCTGCCATTCGTCGATTTGACCAGCGGCGGCAACGCGCGGGGCGTGCTGGCAGCAGCGGAACAGGCGCTGACCATGGTCGATGACGAGACGAGGATCATCCCCGGCCACGGACCGATCGCAACCAGGGCAGACCTGATCGCCTATCGCGACATGCTGAAAAGCGTGATTGGAGCGGTCGAAAAGGCCCAGGGCGAAGGTAAGTCATTGCAGCAAGTGCAGGCGATGAAACCGGCGGCTCAATGGGACGTCAATCCCGATGCCTTCATCAAGGGCGATGCCTTTGTCGAGGCCGTCTACAAGAGCCTGCAAAAGCCGGCGCATGCAGAGGAGCATCCGCACTAGCCACTTCACATCAGCTAGAGCGTTGCATTCTCGATCTCTTCCCGCAACGACGCGATAAGCGGTCCGGTCATCGTTAGCCGCGGCTCCTCTTCGTCGATGATCTGGCGGAAGATGGTTTTCTTGAAGCCCAGGATGATGGCGTCACCGGGCCGCTTCGACACGGGCAGCGTGGAAAGGACGATGTCGATCATCCGGTCGGCGCCGTGCAGTCGGCCCCAGAGATAGTCATTCTCGCGATAGCTGCGGCTGAAAAAGGCGCCGAAATTGTTGAACTCGATCCCCTTCAATGTGGCCGCAACCCCGCCCTTGCGGATCGTTCTCGCGTCTTCCGGCGATATCCGGTCGACCTTGATCGGATCAAATTCGTCCAGTCCTTCGCCCTGCAACAGCGGCAATGTGGCAATGTCGTAAAAGGGAAAGCCGAGAAAGGCGAGCAGCATCGAACGCTTCTCCGCCTTCGGTATCACCGCCAGCGCCGCCGCCAGCTTGGCATCGACAATCGCGTCGGCAGTGGTCAGGTCGCGGGCCTTGGCCAGCGCCGCCAGCATCGCGCCTGGCTGTTCATCGGCCCGTTCGGCGATGCGAACGAAATCTTCGCCAAGATAGTCGATCGTCTCGCGTTCGATATAGAGCGAAAGGCAATCGTAAACGACCTCATGCATCCCCTCCATGGCTTCATAATCCGCGGGTTCGGCGCGGTCGAGATCTTCGGCCAGCTGCCGGGCCAGAAAACGCAGGCGCCGCACCCGGAAACCCAGATCATGCTGCCGGAAAAACTCCGCTGCAGGCTTGGTTGGTCCGCCACTTTTCAGCCCGACATTGTCGAGGCCAAGCCGGCGTATCTCGGCCCACAAGACGCTGCGCAAGCCGGTATGATTATGGGCATTGGGATCGGATTTGGCACGCCGGACGGTGTTCGCGATATCCTCGATCACCGTCGCCAGCTTGAGATGCCCATAAGCGCTATAAGAAAATCCGGCGAGCTTGGCCGCCTTGTCGCGCGACTTGCGGCGCCAGGCCGCCACTCGCGCGGCCGTCGGCCGGTCGAGGAAAAACGTTCGCCCGAACAGGCCTTCGACATGCTGCTCGACCTCGCCGCGCAAATTTTCGGTGATCAGCCGCATCTGGGTGATCCGGTTCGACCGCCCGGCAATTGCGTTGAGACTGTCGCGGATCGGCTGTTCGCGGGGAATATTGGAGATCGCCCCGAAGATCGTCGAGAAAAAGCCGGGCAGGCTTTCATCGTCGGTGTCCTGCGCCGCCTGCAGGCGCTGCATCGCCCGGTCGCTCTTGACCACGTCGAGATCGGGGCGGGGATCGATATAGACGAAGCGCCGGTCGACTTCCCGCTTGGCGGGCCGGTTCTTCAGCGCTTCGATCGCCTGGGCAAAGGGCGCATTGGCCAGTACCGAACCATCGATCAACACCGTATCCTCGGCCGTCCCGGCGCTAAACTGATTAGGCAGCACGCGCTTCAGAAAGGCAGACCGTCCTTCCCAAACATAGTCTTGGTCGGCCAAAAGCGCGTCCAGCTCGCGGATCGTGAACGGCGGGAAGGCCCCCGGGAAACTGGCGGTGGCACGACCGGCAAAGGTCAAGGCAGCCGGATCCGCGATCGCATCATCCCTTTTGCCCCGCGTCGAAAAGCCGATGGTGATCCGATGCTCCATCTCGAATGCGTCGGGCGGGCTGTGCAGCTGCAGCTTTTCCGGATGGCCGACAAAATCGGTCACCGTCACGAACAGGTCGAGCGGCTGCCCCGGCGGCAGCAGGCGCGGCCCGCGTTCGGTCGCCCGGACCGCCGCCAGCGCATCCCAGATCAGGCCACTGAACACCTTGCCGCCAAAGGGCGGCGCGAACCAGCGCGCGCGGACAAAGCGCGACAACTTCATCTTGACCTCTTCGCGCGCTTCCTTCGACACGGTCTGCTCAACCGCGCCGCCCTTGCGGCCTAGCGCCATCCAGGCAATCGGTTCCGCCCAGAATTTCGAGAAACGCGACAGCGGCCGTGCATCGGGATCGAGCAATTTGTCGACATCGGCGGTCTCGAGCCACATATCGGTCAGCGGATCGAGTGACTGGCCGGAGAGTATCGCCTGCGACAGGAATATCCCATTGATCCCGCCCGCGCTGGCCCCGGCAATGATATCCGGCAGCACCCTCAGCCGCGTATCGGTTTCCCGCTCCAGCCACTGCAATATGTCATAATAGATTCCGCGGCTGCACTGGTCGACCCGCGCGCCATCATGAAAATCCCGGCTCGCCTGAGCCAGCTTCCAGATTTCCTTGGTAATGCCGTGCATGTAGATGGCCAGGCTGACACCGCCATAGCAGATCAAGGCCAGTCTGAGTTCTTTCTGCCGCATGGGCATTTAACTACAGGATGGCGGGGACGGTGCAAGCAGGAATAGGGCAATATGTGCGATCCAGTCCAGCAAAACCCGCTTTCCTACAGCACACCCCTTCTGCTAAACCATATCCATGAACCCGCCACTCCCTCCGCCGACAGGCAAGAGCCATCTTGCTCCTGTCCCTGCGCGAGCCGTGTCGGGCGCATTGCATTCTCTCTCTTAGGGGGTGTGAACCGTGTGACCCTGGTAATATCGCTGGCGTTCCTTTTTTGTTCTGCTACATAATTTTCATGGCCAAACCGAAAAGAAAATATGTCTGTCAGAATTGTGGCTCAATCGCGCATCGCTGGGAAGGGCAGTGCGCCGACTGCGGCGAGTGGAACACTTTGGTCGAGGAGGCGGGCGAAACCGTCTTCGCGTCGAAGCATAATTTGCAGAACGGCGGCCGCGAGGTGCGGCTGGTCGGGCTGGATAGCGAGATTGCGCTGCCCGACCGCCGACAGACCGGCATTGCCGAATTTGACCGCGCTGTCGGCGGCGGGCTGGTGGCGGGTTCCGCAACCCTTATGGGCGGTGATCCCGGGATCGGCAAATCGACCCTGCTTTTGCAGGTTTCCGCCCGTCTGGCAGAGGCGGGCCTGTCGGTCGCCTATATTTCGGGCGAGGAAGCGGCGGATCAGGTGCGGCTCAGGGCGCGCCGGCTGGGGCTGGGCAAGGCTCCGGTCAAACTGGCCTCGGCCACCTCGGTCCGGGATATCCTGACCACCCTGGGCCGCAATGCGCCCGATTTTGTCGTGATCGATTCAATCCAGACGATGCACAGCGATCTGATCGAAGGCGCTCCCGGGACGGTCAGCCAAGTGCGCGCCTCGGCTCAGGAGATCATCAAGTTCGCCAAGGAACATGGTACCATGGTTATGCTGGTCGGTCATGTCACCAAGGATGGTAGCATCGCCGGTCCGCGGGTGCTCGAACATATGGTCGACACGGTGATGAGCTTCGAGGGTGAGCGCAGCCATCAATACCGTATCTTGCGCGCGATCAAGAACCGCTTTGGCGGCACCGATGAAATCGGCGTCTTCGCGATGGAAGAAGCGGGGCTCACCGAAGTGTCTAATCCTTCCGCCCTGTTCCTCACCGATCGCAGCGAGCAAGTCACCGGCGCCACCGTATTTCCGGCGCTCGAAGGAACAAGACCGGTGCTGGTCGAGATCCAGGCGCTGACCGTGCGGCTGGCGAGCGGGGCGACTCCGCGCCGGTCGGTGGTCGGCTGGGACAGCGCCCGGCTGGCGATGATCCTGGCGGTCCTGGAAGCGCGCTGCGGCCTCAGCTTTTCCGGGGCGGAAGTCTATCTCAATGTCGCGGGCGGCTACCGACTTACCGATCCGGCCGCCGATCTGGCGGTTGCGGCGGCGCTGATTTCGGCCCATGCCGAACGGCCGATGCCCAGCGACGCCGTTATATTCGGCGAAATTGCGCTGTCCGGCGAGATACGTCCCGTCGCCCGCACCCCGCTTCGCCTGAAAGAGGCATCCAAGCTCGGTTTCAACAGCGCGCTGCTGCCGGCTTCCGGGGAAAAGACGGGCAGCAGCATGAAACAGCTGCAATTCACCAAACTCGCCAATCTCGTTGACCATATGCTTGCCCGTGACTAGCTAGAGCGCATGACAGGTCTCGATATTTCAGTGCTGGTTTTGATGGGCGGGGCCGCCGTCCTCGGCTTCCTGCGAGGTTTTGTTCAGGAAGCGCTGTCCTTGCTGGTCTGGATCCTGGTTGTATTCGCGGTACGCGCTCTGCATACACCGATTGCTGACCGGCTGATCGGTCCGGTTGGCAGTGAAAGTGGTGCTTCGGTGCTGGCATTCGCCTCGATTGTCATAGTCATTTATGCGCTGGGCCGCTGGGGCGCCCGATCCATTGGTGCGCGGTCGCGCAAATCCGTGCTCGGCCCGATCGACCGTGTGCTCGGTTTTGGCTTCGGCATGATCAAGGGGCTGATCGGCGCCACCTTGCTCTATCTGCTGGTTATATTGATTTACGATACCATCTATGGTGCCAAGGAGCCCCGACCCGAATGGCTGGCGGAATCCCGCACCTACCCTCTGCTCAATGCCAGCGGAAAATCCATGGTGGATTTTGTCGAGGAACAGCAGGTATTCGGCGATGATGAAGCGGAACCTACGGAGTGAGCGGGGTGCTGTACACGCGCGATATTCTGCGCCTGGCGGTGTCGATCCCGCACCAGTACCGGTTGGACCATCCCGATGGAACGGCCGAACTGCGTTCCCGGACATGCGGCAGCAAGGCCGTGGCGGACGTCAGGCTGACGGATGACGGAAAGCTGAAGGATTTCGGTTTTGCCATCAATGCCTGCGCACTGGGGCAGGCTTCGGCAGCTATTTTGGGCGCAGAAGCGACTGGGAAATCGGCCGCCGATATCGAGTCCGCACGAACCCGCCTGGCTGCCTTTCTGGACGGATCGAGCGAATCGCCCGGTGAATGGCCGGATGTCGACATGTTGACAGCAGCAAGAGACCACAAGGGTCGTCATGCCGCCATATTACTCCCCTATGATGCGGTGATCGCGGCATTTGCCGACGCCGCAGCCAAGCAAAAAGCGACCTGACCGATGGAAACCGAGACCCATATGGCCGATCTGCTGTTGGGCGGTTTTGTCATGCTCGGTGCCGCGCTGGTCATGGTGCTGATCTTCCGGCGCTTCGGCATCGGCGCGGTTCTCGGCTATCTGATCGCAGGGATATTGATCGGCCCGCAAGGGTTCCAGTTGATCAGCAACGCCGAAACCATTCTGGAATTTTCCGAAATCGGAATCATCCTGTTGCTGTTCATTGTCGGACTGGAACTGGCGCCTGCGCGACTGATGCGCCTGCGCCAGGCGATTTTCGGACTCGGCATGAGCCAGGTGATATTATGCGGTATCGCGCTGTTTCTGCTGATCATGGCGACGACGAATTTTACGCTGGCCGCTTCGATTGCCATTGGCCTGCCGCTGGCACTGTCCTCGACCGCACAGGTGCTGCCGATGCTGCAATCCTCGGGACGGCTGAACACGCCTACGGGCGAAAAAGCCTTCTCGATCCTGCTGTTTCAGGATCTGTCTATCATCCCGCTGCTGACGATCATCGCTGCCATGTCCCGCGCACCGGACGATAGCGGTAATCAATCGGGATGGCTGACCGCTCTCTACGCCGTCATCGCGATTGTCGGACTCATCCTCATCGGCCGATATCTTTTGCAGCCGCTGCTCAAGGTGATCGGCCGAATTGCCGAGCGTGAATTGTTCATTGTCGCTGGTCTCGTCGCCGTCTTCGGTGGGGCAGCACTGATGGAATTTATCGGCCTTTCCCCGGCGCTGGGTGCTTTCATTGCCGGGGTGATGCTGGCCAACTCTCCTTATCGGCACGAGCTGGAAGCCGATATTGACCCGTTTCGATCCCTGTTGCTCGGGTTCTTCTTCATTGCCGTCGGCATGATGCTCGACCTGAATGTCGTGATCGAAAATCCATTCTTCGTATTGGGCGCGGCGGCTGCGCTGGTGACAGTGAAGATCGCGATCATTTTCGGACTGGGCAAGCTTTTCGGAATGGCCACCAATCCGGCACTGGCGATGGGAATGCTGCTCAGTCAGGGCGGCGAGTTTGGTTTTGTCCTGTTTGCCGAAGCTGAAAAGGCGCTGCTGATCGAACCCGAGGCCAGCAGCCTGTTCGGGGCGATCATCACGGTCTCAATGGCAACCACCCCGTTTCTTATGCTGCTTTCGCGGCGATTCAGCAATGGCGCCAGCCAAAAATCGACCAATCTCGAGGATCCCGGCAATGCGGAGCGGGCGTCGGTGATCATCGTCGGGCAGGGGCGGTTCGGGCAGACCGTTTCGCAGATGCTGATAAGCGCAAGAATTCCTTTGACCCTCATCGATATCAAGCCGGAACAAATTGATATTCATGAACAATTTGGCGCCAAGGTATTTTATGGAGACGGCACCCGGGTCGACCTCTTGCGCCGGGCGGGGGGAGCTGAAGCGGATGCCATCGTCTTTTGCATGGATGACAGGGATTTCGGGCCGGAAAAGGTGCGGGCGATCGCGCAATCCTTCCCCGAAACCAAACTACTGGTCCGCGTCTATGACCGTCGCCAGCTGGTCGCGTTGAAGGGACTGGGCATTGTCGGGATGAAGCGTGAAGTATTTGAGTCTGCCATCGATCTGGCCAAGCAGACGATGCATGCGATCGACATTGACTACAGCCTGATCGACGAGGCCGACGAAGATTTCCGACAGCGCGATTGCGACCGGCTGGAAGCGCAAATCAAATCCGGCGACATGTCCGCTGGCGGAGACCTCAGATTTGGAACCGGCCTGCCGCCGACCCCATGATCTAGTCGGATTCGTCGAGAAAGACGGCAACGTCCTTCAAATCAACATCCTTCGCCAGAAATGACTGCCCGATCCCGTTGGCCAGCAGAAAGGGAAGGGTGCCACCGCTCATTTTCTTGTCGTGCATCATATGGTCGACCAACCGCTGCCCGGAAGCCCGGACCGATGCAGTCGCCAGATCATAAGGCAGATCGACCGACTTCAGATGCGATCTGACCCGCTCCGCATCAGCCGCATCGCAATGACCGCGGCGCACCGAATATCCGAAGGCCAGCGCCATCCCGGCCGCCACTGCCTCACCATGGACCAGCCTGTCCGAAAACCCCGTCTCTGCCTCAAGCGCATGACCGAATGTATGGCCCAGATTGAGCAGCGCTCGGCGGCCACTAAGCTCCTTCTCGTCATCGCCGACGATCAGCGCCTTGGCGCGTACGCTATGAATGATCGCTTCACTCAGAACCTCCGTATCGTGGGCCAGAATCCTGCTGCCATTGCTCTCGCACCAGGCGAAAAACTCGGGGTCGTTGATCAGTCCATATTTGACCACCTCGGCATAGCCCGCCCGCAATTCCCGAGCGGGCAGGCTGTTCAGGACAAGTGGATCGATCAGCACGAAGCGGGGCTGGTTGAAACTGCCGATCAGGTTCTTGCCGACCGCGCTGTTGATCGCCGTCTTGCCGCCGACACTGCTGTCCACCTGGGCAAGCAGGCTGGTGGGTATCTGGACGAACCGGCAACCGCGTTTCACGATCGCTGCTGCAAAGCCGGTGAGATCGCCTATGACGCCACCGCCGAGGGCCACTACGGTATCCGATCGTTCGGCCCCCTCGGCAAGCAACCAGTCCGTAACCCTTTCCAATTGGCGCCAACTCTTGCTGGTCTCCCCTGCGGGCAGGCTTTTTACCACCAGCTCGATCCCGCTTCCGGCAAAGCTGCGTTGTAGATCCGGCAGAATATGCGATTCAACATTGACGTCTGTCAGGACAAAAAGCCGGTCGTTGCTGGCAAAGGCTTTGAGGTGCGCGGCTGACTGTTCCAGCGCACCCGGCTGAACCAATATGGGATAGCTATGGTCGCCAAGTTCGACGGTGATCTGGGTCAATGCTGTAATGCCTCGATAATTTTCTCGACGGTTATCTCATGAGGCGAATCATTGCCGGTGACATGAATATGCGCGGTCGCATAAACGGGATTTCGCTTTTTCGCCAGATCGGCCAGTATCTTCCCCGGATCGCCAGATTTCAGCAAGGGCCTGGTATTGCGGCGGGCGACACGTTTGACCAACGTATTCAGATCAGCGTCCAGCCATATGGCGATTGCCTTTTCAAGAATAAACGCCCGGGTCTCATCGTTCATAAACGCACCACCACCGGTTGCGATGATCTGACTCTTGCCTTCCAGCAATCGCGCGATCACGCGCCGTTCGCCGTCACGAAAATATTCCTCGCCAAATTTATTGAATATTTCCTCGATCGTCAGCCCCGCCGCGCGCTCGATTTCCTCGTCCGCGTCGACAAAGCCAAGACCCAGTCGTTTGGCCAGTCGTCGACCCACAGTGGTTTTACCCACGCCCATCAAGCCGACCAGCACGATCGACTGGTCAGGCAAGAAATCTGGCCTTTCACCGGAATATCGGTCCGAATTGTCGAAAGAGGCTTTAATGTTTTTGTCCATTGGGGCAAAGGCTATACAACGGTTGGCTGAGGGTGCAAATTCCAATGCTGACAATGATTATTTTTAACCGTTCAAAAGATTGAGTCCCATTGATGCCGCGTTCGTTGGTTTTTTTAGCTTTGTTTGTCGTGATCCTGATCGGCGCGGCATTTTTTCTGGCTTCGATGGATGTCGAACAGCCCCTGCAACCGGTTGAAAAACCCGTAATTGGTGACGATCTGCAATAAGATGCCTATGCGTATCAAGCATATATCTTTAGCTGCTATCAGCCTCGGGGCGCTCGTGCTGGCGATTCCGGTGTCGGGGCAGAATTCTCCGGAATCTTTGCTGCCACCCGGATTCGGGGAACCCGCTCCGGCTCCCAGATCAGCGCCCGTACCCGCTCCAAGCCCTGCTCCCGGCCCTGTGCCGATACGGCCTGTCGCGCCTCAGCCAAATGAACCATCAAGCGGGACTGATGGAGATCAGACTGTTGCACAAACTGACCGAAGTTTGCCATTTTTGCCGCTGGATGAAAATGGCGAGCTTGATCTGGAAGCGCTCGATGCTGCGCTGCAGCCTCAATATACCATGACCGCAAGCGAACGACGTTCAATGACCGAAATTGGGGTTTTGACTCCGCGTCATAACGGGTTGGGCAAGGATGCCTTCGGCGAGGAGGGTGGTCAATATCTGACCAACTTGATCAGAAATTTAAATGGCCCGATTGTTTCCCGTTGGGGTTCGATATTGCTTCGTCGCGCCTTGCTCAGCAAGGTCGTGAGTCCCGAAAATGTAAATCCTGCAGACTGGACCGCCGAACGTGCCTGGCGGCTGTTGCGTATGGGTGAAGCTGATGCGGCTCGCGCTCTGGTGCTGAAAGTGGATGGTAGCAATTTTACCCCCCGACTTTACGAAGTCGCAATGCAGGCCCATCTGGCAACAGCGGATCCAGCGGGAATATGTCCATTTGTCGATGGTGGTGCGGGAGTAAGCGATGCACCTACCTGGGTTATGTTCCGTCCGATCTGCGCTTCTCTTACTGGTGAGCAGAGCCGGGCGACCAGCCTGCTCCAGCAAGCAAGGCGCGACAATGCAGCAACGGGGATCGATTATCTGCTGGCAGAAAAGACGATAGGTGCCGGCTTCGAAGGCCGTAGAGCCGTATCGATTCTGTGGGATGATATCGAATATTTCAACAACTGGCGTTACGGCTTGGGTGCAGCGACAGGAGTCGAGCCACCGGATCGATTATATACTCAGGCCGGTCGGCATGTGCAGGGTTGGCGCGCACGGGCACCTATGCTTTCGATCGAGTCGCGGATGAAAGCGGTCGATATCGCCGCAGCAATCGGTGTTTTTTCGAATCAGGCGATGGTCGATCTTTATGCTGCGGCCTATGATGACCCTGAAGTGAGCGATGATCGCAAGGCCTTGGCGTCGGTTCTGCGTCAAGCCTATATGAATGACACTGCGGAAAGCCGCTTGGCTGCAATGCGTGATTTATGGGCCCGGTCGGATGGTTCGCTAACCGGATATTCGTCAAAGATATTGACCGCACGCGCTGCAGCAAGGATTCCGCCGGCGGATGCGTTGAAAGAGGAAAGCGCGAATCTTATCGCTTCCATGCTCTCCGCCGGACTGGACCGCAGCGCCATAAGATGGGCCAATGTTGTAGATCAGGGCAGTGAAGGTTGGGCGTTGTTGGCGGTAGCTTCGCCAACCAACATGCCAGTTTCCTATGGAGCATTGGACGATTTTGGTGACAATGATGTCAGTCCGGACCAACTTCGCAGCAAATTTCTGCTGGCAGCGGTTGCTGGCCTCGGCAGAGCCAACCAAGAAACGATTGATGATTTTGCAAGTGATTTGAACGTGGACCTAAGTCGCTCCAGCAAATGGACGAGAGCTATCCAGTCGGCTGCTCGACGCGGCCAGCAGGGAACGGTAGCATTGCTCGTCGCAGTTGGCATGCAAGGCCGGACATGGAACGCGATGTCGCCATTGCACCTCTATCATATCACCCAGAGCCTGAAACGCGTCGGCCTAGAGCCTGAAGCGCGCATGATAGCGGCGGAAGCTTTGACCCGGACTTAGACTTTGCTTTGCCGTCCATGAGGTCTATTGCTGCCCGATATGAGCGATGACGCAAGCCTGATCGAACGATTTCTTGAAATGCTCGTGGCGGAAGCCAGCGCCTCTCAGCATACTTTGTCGGCCTATCGAACAGATTTGGAGCAAGCATCGGTGATCACTGACGGACAATTGTCCAAAGCAGATCGGCAGATGATTGGCAAATTGCCCACGCACTGGCGTATGCTGCAAAATAGTACGGTCGCTCGCAAATCTTCAAGCTTGCGACGCTTTTTCGGGTTTCTCGTGGAAGAAGGGTTCCGAGGAAATGATCCCTCCGATGCTCTTCCCAGACCGGGATTGGTGCGTTCATTGCCCAAGACCCTGTCTCACGAAGAAATTGCACTTTTATTCCAATTGATTGCTGAAGGACTAGCTCGAAAACCCATCAAGCCCTCGATTGTCAGGCTCTCTGCAATCCTGGAACTGCTATATGGTTCCGGACTCAGGGCAAGTGAACTTGTGGGTTTACAGCGGACGTCAATCACTGGTGACCGGCCCTATATGATCATCAAGGGCAAGGGAGAAAAAGAGCGGATGGTGCCGATTTCGGAACAGGCTCGGATTGCTGTGCGCCGCTGGGCTGAGCTGGTTGAATCAAAGGAGAAATGGCTTTTTCCGTCGAGAACAGGCCACATCAGCCGTGTAAGGCTCTTTCAAATTATAAAGGAGCATGCTGTCAAGGCAGGGGTCAATCCGGGAAAAATCAGTCCGCATATCTTGCGGCATGCCTTCGCTACCCATCTGCTGGAAGGCGGTGCAGACTTAAGAGCGTTGCAGACATTGCTAGGGCATAGCGACATCAGCACGACCCAGATCTATACGCATATCGACAGCGCACGCTTGGTCGAACTGGTGAATAATCGCCATCCATTGGGTCAACTGGATCTGGCGCGTTGACGTTTAGCTTGTCCGGTTCTAACCCTTTTTCATGACATCTTATCTCGATTTTGAAAAACCCATTGCGGCTCTTGAATCCCGTATTCTGGAACTAAAGGATACCGCGGATGAAGGTTCTCTCGATATCCAGACGGAAATCGAGAAACTGCAGGCCAAATCAGCCAAAATGCTGGCGGAAACTTACGCGAAATTGACCCCGTGGCAAAAAACGCAAGTTGCCCGTCATCCGGAGCGGCCTCATTTTAAGGATTTTACGGAAGGCCTGTTTGACGAGTTCATTCCTCTAGGTGGCGACCGTAACTTTGGAGACGACCAGGCTATTCTAGGCGGCTTTGCTCGCGCGGGAGATCGCCGGTTGGTTGTCATTGGCCATGAAAAGGGCGACGATACCGAAAGTCGCCTGCGGCACAATTTCGGGATGGGAAAACCCGAAGGATATCGCAAGGCCATTCGCCTGATGGATATCGCCGACCGGTTCTCGCTGCCAGTCCTAACGTTGATTGACACATCGGGCGCATTTCCAGGCGTGTCGGCAGAAGAGAGGGGACAAGCTGAGGCAATCGCCCGTTCGACCGAAAAATGCCTCTCACTGGGTGTTCCGATGGTGGCGATCATTGTTGGCGAAGGCGGATCGGGTGGTGCCGTGGCTTTGGCCGCTGCCGAACGCGTCCTCATGTTTGAACATGCGGTTTATTCAGTCATTTCACCCGAGGGCTGCGCTTCCATTCTGTGGCGCACGGGAGACAAGGCTGATGTGGCCGCAGATGCAATGCAAATCACGGCCCAGAACCTCAAGAATCTAGGAGTTATCGACCGAATAGTCGAGGAGCCAGTGGGGGGCGCACATCGCGACCAGTCGTTGGCGATCGCATCTTTGAGCGCTGCGATCGAAGAAGAGTTTGCGCGGCTCGAAAGTCATGGTCGAGAAACGTTGAGAAAGATGCGGCGTGAAAAATTCCTCCAGATCGGCGCGCTTTAAACCAGAGATTCTGGAGCCTCCATTTGCCGGATCCAATGGACAGACACTCTGGAAGTGGAACCCTTTGCCAGGTGACACGTTCTTTTCACAGACACAAAGAGGAGCCTGATATGAGACAATTTTCGTCAAAGCTTATGAGTGCCGTGGCCATTATCGCCTTGGCTTCTTGCACGGGCGGTGGAGCGGATGCTGGCGCCGTGGAGTCGGCGGGCAGTCAAGCGGGCGAAGCTCGGTCGATTTCGGCTTCGGAAAAGCGGAAAGGTGCAGAGGCTCATCCGCAATTGCTTGAACAATTTGGCGGCGCTTATACTGGACCGCAAGTCGCTTATGTCGTCGGCGTGGGACAGAATATTGCAGTACAATCGGGCCTTGGAAACGCTCGCAGTGACTTTACCGTGACGCTGTTGAACAGCCCGGTAAATAACGCTTTCGCTATACCAGGTGGATATGTCTATCTCACCCGGCAGCTAATGGCGTTGATGAATGATGAAGCGGAGATGGCTGCTGTGCTGGGTCACGAAGTCGGTCATGTCGCCGCCAGACATAGTGAAAAGCGACAAAGTGCGGCTACGCGCAACAGTATTCTGGGCATTTTGGGACAAATTGGGTCTCAAGTGATACTGGGGGATTCGTCTCTTGGGCGTATCGGACAGGAAATTTTTGGCACAGGCAGCCAGTTATTGACCCTGAAATACTCGCGTACGCAGGAATATGAAGCTGATGATTTGGGTATCCGCTATCTGGCTTCGGCCGGTTACGACCCGCAGGCTCTGTCATCAATGCTTTATTCGCTCGCCGCGCAATCCGCGATCGACGCACGCGCGGCGGGACGCGATGCTCGCAGCGCGCCGGAATGGGCAAGTACTCATCCAGACCCAGCGCGCAGAGTGTCGCGTGCTGCAACAAACGCCGGTAAATTGGCGACATCCGGCGGCATTCGCAATCGCGATCAGTTTCTGAACAATCTTGACGGGATCCTATATGGTGATGATCCCAAGCAAGGGGTAATCGAAGGTAACAGCTTTCTTCATCCAGACCTGAAGCTTAAATTCACCGTTCCCGGCGGCTATTCCATGCAGAATGGAGCGCGTGCCGTATCGATCACCGGGTCTGGCGGCCAAGGGCAATTTACCACCGGTGCCTATAACGGCAATATGGCGACATATATTGCGGCGGCCTTTCAGACACTCTCGGGTGAAGGTCAAACCATTTCCCCCGGCTCCATTGAAAGAATGACAGTCAATGGGATTCCTGCATCCTACGCGATGGCGAGGGTTGAAAGCAATAACGGTCCCGTCGATGTGACTGTTTTTGCCTATGAATTTTCGAGAAGCAGTGCGTTCCATTTCGTGACAATCGCCCCTGCAGGAAGCGCAGCGGTTTTTACGCCAATGTATCGAAGCGTCATAAGGCTTTCCGCTAGCGAAGCGGCTGCGATCAGACCGCGCAAAGTTGATATCGTAACCGTCAGAACTGGAGATACGATTGCAAGCTTATCGTCGCGAATGGCTTATACGGATAACCGGCAGGAACGGTTCCTGGTGTTGAACAGATTGAACGCGACTGACCGGCTACAGGCTGGCCAAAAAGTGAAAATTGTAACCTATTGATTGTCCCAGACACAAAAAAGACGGCAGCCCGAAGGCTGCCGTCCTTTTTTCTTGAATAATCCGAAGATTAAGCAGGGCGTTCAGACATTGAGTTTTCTACATCACCGAAGGTGTTGCTGAGGGTGTTGCCCAACTGACCCATTGCAACAATAGCTGCAACTGCGATCAGAGCAGCGATCAGGCCATATTCAATAGCCGTTGCGCCTTCTTCATTCTTGAACATTTTACGTACGAATTTCATGTCTGGTCTCCTAGATTTGACAAACTTCACTTACCCAATTGGACCAAAATTTCGTCCAATGTTCAGAACTCTAGAGCAGAAACCTTACCAAAAATTTAAACGCGAAAGCTATATTTACGAAACTTCAGTTACCTGATTGGCAACGTCATCCCACATGCCGCCAGTTTCATTGGCTACACCGGAAATCGCAACAATAGTTGCCAGTGCAATGAGAGCCAATATCAAACCGTATTCAACAGCTGTCGCACCCTCGTCAGAAAGACACAATTTTTTCAAAAGATCTATCATGTCTCTCTCAACGCCGATAAAGTTCTGCTAGTTCAGAACAGGACCCGTTTCACAGAAAGGGATTAACAAAATCCTTAGATCGGATAAAAAAATGGAAAAAAATCCGACATATCTGTTTGTCGCTGCCGCTGCACTAATCGATAAAAATGGCGCAATTCTCCTGCAAAAGCGACCGGAAGGCAAGCCAATGGCCGGTCTCTGGGAGTTTCCCGGCGGCAAAGTCGAAATTGGCGAGACTCCCGAAGCGGCAATGGTTCGTGAGCTGAACGAAGAATTGAATATCGATGTCAATGAACTGGATTTGGAGCCGGTTGCTTTCGCCAGCGAGGCTGTGGAGGATCAGCATTTGATCCTTCTCTTATATATATGTCGCAAGTGGACCGGGCATATACACAGCGAGGATATGTTGGATTTGCAATGGTTGCTGGTCGATGCAATCCCTACACTTCCCATGCCACCGGCTGATGGCCCCTTGGTTCGCAAGCTGTCGGCCTCGCTCAGTAACCCTTCTATTGTCGTGGATCGGTGTTAGGCTTTACTGGATAAAGTAGAGGAGAGAGAAACCTGTCCGCTGCCTCGGCGCGCCGGTTTCGGCTGGTCTGGATGTGGTGCCCAGGCGCACAGATATAGAATAGTGACGCTTTCCGCGAATTTTCCATCGGGTTGGGAGCGAGCCTGAAACAAGGTTTGCATCGATCCATAGACGGTGCGTCGAATGGCCAAAAGTCGTCCCGACATGATATTGCTTCCTCCCGTATCTCTGATGTCGGCAATCAAGCGTTGAAGACTGGAATATTTCAGTTGCAAGTGATCGCTGTCTGCCACCGGCATTGTTAATCCCGCACGGGCGATGAGATCGCCTGCCGTCCTCACATCAATCTGGGGATGAATATGTGCTGAAACATGGCTGCCTTCGGCTTCGATCATCACAGATTTCAGTGATGGAAAGCTTTCTGCACTAAGCATGGCGGCCAGCATCAATCCATCGGGCCTCAATATCCGACGGATCAGGACAAGTGCGCCCGGCAGGTCATTGATGGTGTCGAGGGAGCCAATGTTGATAACCAGATCAAAGCTGTGATCTGCGAACGGCAAGCGGTCATCATCGCATTGCACGCCGCCCCGAACCCGAGATAGTATTGCGCTGGAATCCGCGACAACAACGAGCATACCGCGCAATTCCAGTTCGGCTCCTAGCTTGGTTGCGGGAAGGCCGATTATCAGCGCTCTCTGAAATTTGCGCTTCACGACATCCAGCCGTTCCAAAATGTCTTCAGCCATGATCTGCGAGAAGAAATCCTCACCCTTCGCACGCGCATAGGCGCGATCACGGACGATACGCCTTCGCTTACGGTTAAAAACTTCGGGAACATTGACTGTATCGGTCATCGGTCTTGTGGCATTAGAAGCGTTGGACAAAAAGAGCAAATGCCGTTCAAAGCCTTGCTCAGACCATTGATCGATTATGCTTTGCCGCCACGATGTCCGATTTGTGGTGTAACCGTGGATGCCGATAACCGCTTCTGCTTGTCTTGCTGGCAACAAATGGATTTTCTGGCCAAGCCTTGGTGCGTAGCCTGCGGCTTGCCTTTGCCCTTCGAGCATTTGGAGGATAGCCTGTGCGGAAAATGTCTGACAGAACCACCTGTCCATGATGGAGTTCGCGCTGTGGTACGTTATGATGATCTCAGCTCGTTGCTTCCGATGCGTTTGAAATATGGCACCCGGCTGGGGATCGCAAAATTGATTGCCGAACATTTGCAAAAATTTGTTGCTGAATGTTCTGACAATGCGCTCATCGTTCCGGTTCCACTCCACCCAACCCGACTCTGGCGGCGCGGGTTCAACCAGTCGGTTCTGATTGGCCGCGAACTTGCCCGCATTTCCGCTATTGCTATGAACTATAATCTTATTTCTCGCTGCAAGATTACTCCTCCACTTAGAGGCATGAGCGGACCGCAACGGCGAAAAACTGTGGATGCGGCATTCGCGCTTTGCAACGATGCGCAAGCATCTCTGGCCGGTAAATCAATCCTGCTGATCGACGATGTTTACACCAGCGGATCAACAAGCAATGCTTGTGCCCGGTTGCTCAAAAAAGCGGGGGCAGAACAAGTGTTCGTCTTCTGCTGGGCCCGGGTTATAAGCAGTTTTGAAAATGGCTAGAAGGCTCATCCTATAGCGATCGCTTGAATTTTTGTCGCCAAAGGCCCATTTGCAGACTGACGGTAGAAAGAGCGAAATATGTCGAAAGTTGAAATATACACTAAATTTACCTGCGGTTTCTGCTTCCGGGCCAAAGCCTTGCTTGAAGAAAAAAATGTGCGTTTCGAAGAGACCGATATCACAATGGGTGGCACGAAGCGTGAAGAGATGATTCAGCGGGCCGGCGGCAGGACTACCGTGCCGCAGATATTCATTGATGACCGTCATATCGGAGGTTCCGACGATCTTGCCGCATTGGACAGGTCGGGCGAACTCGATGCATTGCTCGCCAGCTGATCTGCTTTGAAAATCGCGCTTGTCCAAATGTGCAGCGGTATCGATCCGGCTGAAAATGCCAGTCGGCTCCGTACGCACATCGCTGAAGCAGCGGCTGGTGGTGCGGAAATGGTTTTCACGCCGGAAATGAGCGGCCTGTTGGACCGGGATCGATCCCGCGCGGCGGCGGTCATCCAGAGTGAACAGGATGATGATGTGTTGTCGACCGTTCGCGCTGAAGCCATAAAATGCCGAGTCTGGGTACAGCTTGGCTCGCTGGCAATAAAGACTGCCGATAATTCGGATGGAAAATGGTTCAATCGCTCTTATCTCATCAATCCCGAAGGTGAAATTACGGCACGCTACGACAAAATCCATCTGTTTGACGTCGACCTCACTCCCGATGAATCGCTCCGCGAATCCTCTGCTTATGCAGGCGGCCAAAGTGCCGTTGTGGCACCAATCCCCAATGCTGTTTTGGGATTGTCCATCTGCTATGATCTTCGTTTCTCGTCGCTGTACGATGCCTTGACCAATGCCGGTGCCGATATTCTGTCGATTCCCGCCGCGTTCACGGTTCCGACCGGAGAGGCCCATTGGGAAATATTGCTGCGCGCACGCGCGATTGAAGCCGGGGCGTTTGTTGTGGCTGCGGCGCAATCTGGCCGCCATGAGGACGGACGCGCAACCTACGGGCATTCCATGGTGATTGATCCCTGGGGTGAAATCTTGCTCGATATGGGTGAGCAGACCGGGCTTGGTTTTTGTGATCTGGATTTGAGGAAAATCGAACAGGTCCGTTCGCGTATTCCTGCCGTTGCCAATCGCACGTGGTTCGAACCGCCGGTCAAAACGTCATGATCATTTTTGACTTGATTTGCGCGGACGCGAGGCACCGGTTTGAAGGTTGGTTTGGATCTTCCAAGGACTACGCAGATCAACAGGATCGCGGATTGCTGGACTGTCCGGTTTGCGGCAGCAAAAATATTACCAAGGCGGTTATGGCCCCGAACTTAAGCCGAAAAGGCAATCAGCAATCTGCTACTTCGAAATCAGAAGTGGAAGCGGCCAATCCCCCTGAAGCGCAAGCCGTCAGCAGCAGGGTGACCGTACCGGCCGAATATCAGGAAATGTTTGGCAAGCTGGCCAAGGCGCAAGAGAAAATGCTCGCCAATTCCGAATGGGTTGGCGATAAATTTGCCGACCGGGCCCGGGATATCCATTATGGCGATGCCGATGAAAAACCGATCCACGGTACGGCGTCGCAGGAAGAAGTTGCCGATTTGGCGGAAGAGGGCATCGCGGCGCTTCCTCTCCCACTTCCCGTTTTACCGCCTGAATCGAAAAATTGATTGTGGCATGCGCCAGCCGATACGTCTAAACCGGCTCGTATCAGGCGCCCGTAGCTCAGTCGGATAGAGCATCAGATTCCTAATCTGGAGGCCACAGGTTCGAATCCTGTCGGGCGCACCAATATTTTCAATATCTTAGTGAAAAAATTGAAAGGGCTTCAAGGGCTTAGGCTCGGTATAGGCTCCATATTTTAAGGTTCGTCTCAAGATCAGTCTGATGCCATATTTCAAACGGCGTTTTACGAATGCCGGTTGCGATCCTGCCAAAACATCTACAATTTTTTTGTTGATCTTAGGATTCTCGATCGAGCCCGATTTATAATGAAAGCGATAATTGTTAGATTTATCCAATTTTAAATATCACTTGTTTCGCATCTGCACCAACCGCTAGGTTTGGATTATGGGTGACCATCATAATCTGCCGATTTTTTTTAGTTTCGTGAATACAATTAGCGAAAACTTGAATATTGAGTCATTGCCGAGATTATCTTCTGGCTGATCAATGACTGAAAAATCGGGTAGTTTGCGAAGACTCGTTGCGGCATCTCCGCAAAGCAATCCGGCCACATTTCTAATGGTCGAGCGATAACCTGATTCTCCCGATGATCGCAGTTCTAAGTCTGACTCATCGCCCGTCTCTTCTTGGGCGAGAATTTTATAGTCATTGTCGCAAATGATCAATGCTATATGGTCGCTAGAAACTGAGACATGGAGAATTTTTGCTCAATATTTGGTGGCGTTCAAGCGCCACATGGGCTAGTCAATCACGCGCATTCGGGAAGGCGAACATGCTAAAATACCGTCCAGCTAAATATTCGGATTGGGCGGATATAGTACGCCTTGAAAGAATAATATTCCCAGAATATAGCGATACCTTCGATAAACGCTTTTTCTTGAATTATCGCGATCTTATTGGTACACTTATTGAAGTACAGGTCTGTGGAGGGATAGTACAGGGGTACTTATGCATTGCCCCCCTCACCGAGAAGGCAGTAAGCCTTGTTCAAGATGAGGGGTTAACCAGCTTGCGAGACATCCCACCAAATTTGGTCTGTAGAGATGTCACGCAAGCGCGGGCAATGTTCTTTGAGGTAATTGCCGCCGCGCCGTGGTCCAAGCAAATGGCTCGGCAATCACTCTTGCGTCGCGCTTACCGCCGATACCAGCAATTCGCCCATTGTGAATGGTATGCATGTCCAATCACGAGTGAGGGTCTTGAGATCGCCACACGGATGGGCTTCAAGCGAACTTCTGGGAACCACCTAAGTCTATTTGTTGGCCCGAATACCAAAATCCGGAGAGCGGAATGCTAGAAAGACTGAGAGGCGAGATTGACCTGATAAGCACAAGTGTAGCTGCTGGCTTCATCACATTGTTGATCACGATAATCTCGTTGATCCTCTCCGCAGTGTCCAGCTCGCTAAAATGGTATTGGTTAGTTGCCGGCTCCGCATTGGTCGTACTGTGCTTGTTGGCAATTGCCGGGTTGGTGATCGGGTATCTTTCAAAACCCGTAACGAAGAAGATGGATGATTTGGTCGAGAGGCTCGTATGCGAGCACGTGATCAAAGAAGCCCCATGGTTGATCACGTCACAACGCCTCCGGAAGATTGAAGCTGCTTCTACAGCCTCTCGCATCTGGATCATTACGAGGTCAATGGAGGAGGAACTTGATCCTGATCTTTTCGGCGATGTTGTGAAAGGCAATATCGCGAGAGGCATCAAATACACCTACGTGGTACCGGATATTCCGCCAATCCTAGCTCGAGTTGAGAGGGTGAAAGACCTCTATCAGTCTGATCAGATCGATTTTTTGGCAATAAACGACCCGCTGTTCGATTTGATTTCAGCACAGGACATGGCAATCTTCGGAGCCCTTGGAGCTGGATCAAAGGAGATGGCGGGCTACATGAACTTACCAATTCAAGAAGGTGGAAATGACTATTTCATGGTTCTAAACTCACGTCATTGCGAGTTAATCGTTGGCACTTTGTCTTCGATCCCTTCAAGAAATCTATAATATGAGGTACTTATGAAAACTGCTGTTATTACTGGAGCTAGTCGCGGAATCGGCCGGGCGCTCGCGATATATCTTTCACGAGAAGGCTTCAATGTAGCCTGTGTCGGCAGAGATAGAACCGCGCTTGATGCGACCGCCGAGAGAGTCCGTACCGCAGGGCAAAATGCCTGGGTCTTTTGTGCGGACTTTGCCAAACCCGTCGAGACTGCCACAGTTGCTCAAGAGATCGCAGAGAATATTGCGTCCATTGATCTTGCTGTCATGCTGGCGAGCCCGGCGCCAGACCCCGATGAAGAGGCGACTTTGGGTGGCACCGACACAGATCAGATCATTGAGTATGCAAATGTTGTATTTACATCGCAGGTGTTGTTCACAAAGCAACTTCAGCCGGCATTGGCAAAATCAGAAAGCAGTACGCTGATCTATTTCTCTACAGATTGGGCACTTCGAGGCAGCCATGGGCCTGCCGCGTTTTCCGGAGCGAAGGCTGGGATCAGCCACTTTGCGAGAAGTATCCGCCGAGATTTTGCGGAAAAAGGAATCCAGGTCACGTCAATCTATCCAGGAGATATCGCTACATACGATGCCGATTGGATTGAGGCGAAATGGGATATCGATGATCCGGTTGAAGAAGTCGTAAAAGAATTCGGAGGTGACCGTATCCCGCTTCTCGACGTCTGTGAGGTGGTATCGCTCGTTGCAGCAAGGAAGCACTGCCGTATCGAAGAGATTGTTATGGCACCGCGCAGCGGAGAATACGACTACTGATGCGGCGTGCATTGATAGTTGGAGCAGGCCACAATGGGCTAATCTGCGCGTTTTACCTGCAAAGAGCTGGATTCGACGTAACTGTCCTAGAAAGAGCAAGCCGCCCAGGTGGTGCCTGCCGCGCGCTGCATCAAGCATGTGGATGCAGACTATACCCTGGAGCATCCCATTTCGGCATGCTCCATCCAGAGATTGCTAACGATCTCGGTCAGGCAGGTATTAACTTAGCAACGGCTAGGCCCGACGTGCAGATGGTCTTATGCGGGGGTCCGGGTGAGAGCATCGTAATGTCAGATAGCGTCGACGAAACTGCCATATCAATCGCACGATACTCGTCTAATGATGCTGATCAGTATCGACTTTTCACGAGTGAGATGAAGGCCGCAGCCGAGGTGCTTGCGGTCCATCGCGCAGACCCCCAATTTACTCTACATAAGTTTGCTAAGGCTTTGGAGAAGCTTGGCCCAAATTTTGCTTCAAACTTTGCCCTCGGTTCTCTCGCGTCCACCCTGAGTTTCTATTTCGAGCACCCATTGGTTCAAGGCGCGCTGGCTTCATCAATGATCCTATTCAACGGAAGTCCCAATGAAGTCGGAACAGCCTTTGCCCTCCCATATTACTATCAAATGCAAGTGGCTGGAAAGCCAGGTTGGGAAATGTTGGTAGGTGGCATGGAGCATTTAACCAACGAGATAGCTTCATTTCTAAGTGACAACGGGTGCACGATTGTAACCTCGGCAGAGGTATCTTCAATGGAGATGGAGAATGGCGTCGTAACCGGCGTCACCACAAGTGATGGCAAATTCTATGGCGCCGACCTGATCGCTGCGGCCTGCGACCCTCTAGTAACATCCAATTTGCTGCGCGCAGGAGGGCACACCTCGGGTGCATGGCGCGATCTCAGATCATTATGGGCTCGTGAATCCTTTAAAGGAATGTGCGGCAAAGCGATGTTCTTATTGGACCGCGTACCTGATCTTCGGAATTCCGAGATTCAAGCTTACGTGGATGCATCGCGAACAATGATTTCGAATCTGACGTCATTGCAAATGATGGAGAATGCACACCAAGACGCACAACTAAATGGGTTTTCCGATATACCGTATGTTGAAGTCTTGTTTCCGTCCATAATAGATTCGACGCAGGCGTGTGAGGATCACGTCACGATGTCGGTTTACTTCATGTATTGTGTGCACCGTGATGAAGGACAATCTTCGGTACATACTGAGGTTGAACGTGCAGTACTGGGACAACTCGATGCCTTGTTCCTAAAATTCCCGGATCGGATCCAATTCCAAGATATTTGGACTAGTAATCACTTATCAAACGAATTCGGGATGAGTCTCGGAAACGTCGACCACGGCAGTCTAACACTCGACTACTCCTTAGGTGAACGAGGCCTACCGGGATACGTCCCCCCAACAACGGATATCAAAAACCTGTTCCTCTCTTCCTCAGGCGCAATGCCTGGGGGTTTGGTGTCAGGGGTGCCAGGCTACATCGCTGCGAAGGCTATGGTCAGCTAGCATGTTCCCAGAAGTCTGGCGCATCTATCGAACAACCCTGGCACTTGGTGCAACCGGACTGCTGAAAAGGTGAGAGTTGTTGCTTTAATAGGGCTTCCGCGTTGTGACGCGAACAAAGCACATAATCGTCTACCAAGGTCACATCGACACCACGCAGTTCACACTCATCATATGGTCTGAATGGAATGATTGTAGGCACGACACCGATGGAAGTGAGCTCATCGATTGCTCGAATTACGCTCTCATTTGAATCTAGGCCAACAAGCACGACGCTACTCACTTGGCCGCGCCCAAATAGGCTTACTGCTTCAGTCCACGCCTCAATATACTGACTTTTGCTCACCTCACTCTTGCCAGGACAGAAGATGACCCGCTTCTCCTCGTCCCAAACCTCGATACTCATTATTAAAGAAGACACGCCTGCATCTTTCAAGAGTTGAAGGTCAGCTGTGTCTTTTGGCGGCACCATCTCGACAGAGATTCCAGCGCCGGTCCGGTCAAAGATGAGCTCCGCTAGGTGCGCAAAATATCGGGCACCGTAATCTTGCCGGTTTGGTGTTCCACTGCCGATAGCAACGTTTAGATCGCCGTTTTGGCGCTCTATCAGCTCAATAATTTTGTCAGCGACAGGGCTAACTGGAGACGGCTTCATCGCATCGCCAACGAATGTACAAAACTGGCATATCTCACCTTGTGTTGCGAAGACGCATTCCCTGAGTGGTGTTACAAAAAGAGTCTGGGGTGCATGGAAGCGGACAATGTCTACCCATAGCCCACCGAACGGAGTGGATTTATATAGGCTGTCTGGCTGACCCACCGGACGGCAAAAGACACGATGGCCTTCATGAAGCAGGAAAAAGCCGTCACCGTTGAAATCAAGCGGCACTGATGGGCTTGTCTTTACAAATTCGTCGAAAAGTGCGGTGTTGATTATCCGTCCGGACTCCAACTGAATGGGAACTCCGTGGATGAATCCCTTCTCGTTGAAGAGCTGGCCTAGTTGATTGAGTGCCGCCTCAGAAGGCCGGATACCATAGCAGAAGGCTTTGGCAGTGAGCATTGCCAAATCTACATTAGCCGAACGATCTAGAAATCGAATACTCAATCTGTCAGATGCCTTAATCGGGTGATAACAAATTAATATATAGGGCTTTCGTGATGGTTTTCAATCGGTTTGCTTGCCCTCGCCCTATCAACTATAGAGCCCGCGCCGAGATCTGAGGTGCGAGCCGCACTTGATTAACTTAGTAACAAGCTACAGGCTAAGGGTTCGGGTACGAAACTTTTCTTCTACTCTTTGTAAAGATTCGTCATATCTATCGATAATCCTTTCAAAAGTTCGATCTTCAATCCGAGATGGGTCACCAGCGGGGGTGGAAGCGAGTTTTTTCACCTCTTGAAGCCAATTTTGCGGCTCTAAATATACATTTTTTTCAATGACGATCCGGTTCGATGTGGTCATTTCGACGATTCTGCGCTTTTGGCCCCGATCGGCCATTTCGTGGCTCTGTTGCAGCCTTTTTGTGAGTTCGATGACACTCCTAAGGTGGGCTGCTTTGGCGGTGTAATTCGCGGCGGAAGCTTGCTCTTGGCGCAAGGCTTCGGCTTCCAATAGCAACGCCTGCTGACGTTCATTGAAAGTGTTTTTCTCGATCATGCCATCGACCAGAGCATCAGTGAGACGATGTTGTCGGGCTTCTAAATTATCCTGCCGCAATTTCAGGCCAGTCACTGTGTCACGATGCTTGGCTTCCCGAACCCAGCGTTCGATCTCCTTGGTAGCCGCTTCAGCATTGGTCTCGGTCAACTCAGCTTGCGACAAGCACGCTTCAATCGAGGTCACTAAAACATCTTCACGCACCGTCTTGGTCGCGCAGTCTGTGTTCGGGCAGCGATAGTAGACGGTGCCTTTCTGTCTCTCGGGCACCATCGGTCCGTTACACAATCCACAGCGAAATAGCCCTTGATAGGTGTGGTTGTGTCTGGTGACCATAGGTCCGTATTTCCCGGATTTTATCTCCTGCACCCGCTCAAAGAGGGCCGGGCTGATTAATCGCTCGTGGACACCGGGGAAGGATTGACCATTCCGCTTGATCCGGATCACGCCCGTATAGAAGGGGTTGTTGAGCAGGGTCTCCACCCCATGCAGGGATAATCGGCCACCCACCCGATTGGTGAGTCCCAAGCTTTGCAGTTTCGGTAGCAAAGTCTTGATGGAATACTGGCGGGTCGCATACAGTTCAAATGCCTTTCGCACTAGCGGCGCTCGCACTGGATCAAGTGTCTTGGGCTGACCGCGGCCGGTATCGAGATAACCGATCGGTGCCCGAAAGGGATACAGGCCCTGCTTCAAGCGACCGTTCATGCCCTTTAGGGTTTCTTCGCGCAGGTTGCGCACGTAGTCAGCTGCAATCACGGCTTGGATCTCGGCGGTAAGTCGGCCACCTCGAGAACGGAAATCAAGACTATCAACGGCGGTATGGACATCAACTCCAGCGTCAATCAGTTCACCAATTTTGGCATATTCAGTCAGGTTTCTGGTCAGCCTGTCGAGCTTGTGGATTATTAAGGCATCGGCTCGGCCTTGCCTCAGTTCTTTGACCATCCGCGTGAAGATCGGTCGGCCACATTTGGCAGCGGTTTCTTTTTCTTCAAACCACCGCACGATACTGAGATTCTGACGACTCGCAAAATCAGTGATAGCTGCTTGCTGCACCTCCAGGGAAACCCCTTCGCCTTGTCGGAGCGTGGAGACGCGAATGTATGCGTAACACCGCTTCATTTTTTGCTGTCGTTGATGGACTCCGACTCTATCATATCCTCAGGATTCGTCGAATCGACTGGCCACGGCCAAGTGCCATCACGCACCCTGCGCTCATAAATTTCCCGACAGATTTCTAAGTATGCAAGCAAGCGTTCGTCCATGCCTTAAGGGTATGTGATGGACAGCGCCTGTCTAGTCCGCTTGCAACTTCCAATTCACTGTTTTGTGGTCGGCGGCAGGGTTGAAAAGGAAAATACAGGCAGCTTGCGACCTTTTGACATCAGTTGCGCGAAACCGCGATAGTTGGGAAGCTGCGTAAAATAGCGCGGTTCAATACCGCCAAATTGCCGCGCGATCAGCGGCGCGTCCTGCGCTCCGATGCGCAGGGAAATGAGTGTTCCGGCATTGCCGATCACCGCGTCGATGACCGTGCTGTCGGCTTGTGAGAGATGCTGGTGGGAAGCGCATAATCCCAAGCCATATTTGCGCGCCTCGCTCAAAAGGTCGGCCATGCTGGCGGTGGTGAAGGCATGGAATTCATCAGCGTACAGGAAAAAGGGCCTTCGCTGGTCCGTGGGCAAGTCGTGACGGGTCATGGCTGCATTGAGAATATTGGTCATTATCAGACCGCCCACGACATTGGCAATGTCGGCTCCCACGCGCCCCTTGGCAAGGCTCACAAGAATGATCTGGCCCTTATCCATCGCACTGCGAAAACGCAGCGGCTGTTCAGGATCGCACAAAGATTTGCGTACGACCGGATTGGCAAGAAAGGCGCCTACCTTGTTGGCAATAGGTGCAACGCCGTCGGCGGCGGTCAGATAGTTCATGCGCGCAAATTCAACCGTCCAGAAGGCGCGGAGCTGCGGATCGACAAGACGCCTTATCACTTCACGCCGGAAATCCTTGTCGACATAGAGTCTGACGATGTCGCCGATATGCGCGCGGGGTTGATCGAGCAGTGCCAGCACGGCTTGGCGCAAGAGATGCTCCATGCGTGGCCCCCAGCTGTCTGCCCATTGTTTTTTGAGCGTTTCGACAAAGCCTGATGCTACCAGTGGGCGAAGGGCCTGAGGCACGCGGGCAAGCGGATTATAGCCAAACGGACAATCGGGATCGCCCACGCGCCAATGCACGATATCACCGGGCAAGGCGCTCGCAAGCTCGTCAACCAGATCGCCATGCGGATCGATCAGACAAAAGCCATACCCGAGCCTTGCGTCCTGCATGGCCATTTGAGCAAGAAGCGTTGATTTGCCGGTTCCGGTCTGGCCTATTATATATTGGTGATTAAGCCGGTCTTCCAAACCAATAGCGAAGCCGCGCGGGCCATGGCGCGTATCAGCAAGTCCGATGGTGACAAAGTCAGTCATCTTGGCAGTCTGCGGTCTGGACTCGCATTGGGATAGTACGCTTGGCATCAGACCATATGGCCTGATGGCCAGGCGGACTATACGGCAGCGATCCATTTGCCATATCCTCCCCTTTATGGGGAACAAGGCTCGGAATGTCTTCCGCGCGCTATGGGCACGAGACCGGAAA
>NZ_JBGTDD010000138.1:0-24881 GCF_041748495.1 Parasphingorhabdus sp. | reverse complement strand
TTTGCGACGCATCTGCTGGCGGGCGGCGCGGATTTGCGGAGTTTGCAGGAGTTATTGGGGCATGCGAGTTTGAGTAGCACACAGGTTTATACGGCGGTCGATGCAGCGCATTTGCTGGATGTTTATCAGAATGCGCATCCTCGGGCGGGTTGAGAAATCGTGGAAAACTGGATCACAACAGATGAAGCTGACGACGTGGCGGGCTCGATTCGTCATGCACTCTTGAGTTTTGGTGCAACAACAGATGATGATCAGGCTTGGAAATGGGTAGCTCTTTCCTTGCATTCAGCTGTGCAAGGCGCCTGTATCTGTCATTTAACGACTAGCGCTGCGCCCTTAGGTCCAGTGACCAAGCGGAACGCGGCGGAGTGGCTAAATTTTTTCGAAAAAAGTCGAACTGAACCGAGCGCGAAAGCACCAGAAACCTATTTGATGCCATTGCCTGACCTACTTAAAAAAGTAAGACAACCGCATTCGGCCGGCGACAGAAGTAACGAAGCAGGAGTTACAATTTCAGATCAGGAATTAGTATGGCTGAAAAATTTCCATGAGGGAATCCGCAACCAGTTCACGCACTTTGAGCCGATGAGTTGGTCAATAGAATTATCTGGAATACCTAGACTGGCCGAACTCGCGGCGAGAATTATCATCGAAATACTGGGCTTCGGTTATGCATTTCGTCACAAAGAAACGGAATGGAAACAGGAGTTGAGCAAAAATCTGAGTTTGCTTTCTACGCAAGCCTAGCGTCTATCGCTCGCCAGATTATCCCGACCCACCTGAATCCTCCCCCGGCCGCCAGAAGATAATCCGCCAGATATAAACCACCACGATCAACCCGATCACGCCCAGCGACACCGGGCCGACATAATTCTCGATATCATCGACATTCTGCTGCAGCTGGTAACCCGCATAGACCAGCGCGCTGTTCCAGACGGTGGCGCCGGCGCTGGTCGCGAGGATGAAGCGTTTGTGGGACATGCCGAACAGGCCAGCGGGTACCGAAATCAGGGTACGGATATTGGGGATGAAGCGGGCGACAAACACCACCCATTCGCCGTGATTGTCAAAAATCCGGTCGATCCGGTTGACCGTGGCAACGTCGAGCGTCAGCCAGCGGCCATGCCGCCGGACATAGCCGCGCAGGTCATCCTCGTTCCAGTGACGGCCGACCATGAACCAGAAATAATTACCGATGACCGAGCCGATCGTGCCGACCAGGACCAGAGCCACGGGATGAAAGGTCCCCTGCCCGACACCGACGCCGCCCAGCCCCATGATCAGCTCGGACGGGATCGGCGGAAAGATATTTTCCAGTGCCATCAGGAAGCCGATCGCCCAATAACCGCTTTGCGCGATGAGGTCGGTGATCCAGCTGGTCAACGCAAATGCTCCGCTGCGGGATTATCGGCCGGCAAGGCGGCGCTCGATCGCATCCCAGATCATTCCCGGGGTGTCGGTGCCGTTGAACTTGTCGATCGCGACGATGCCGGTCGGCGAGGTCACGTTGATCTCGGTCAGCCATTTGCCGCCGATCACGTCGATACCGACAAAGATCAGGCCAAGCCTTTTGAGATCCGGGCCCATCGCGGCGCAGATTTCCTTTTCGCGGTCGGTCAGTTCCGCTGCCTCGGCATATCCGCCCTGGGCCAGGTTGGACCGGAACTCGCCCTCGCCCGGCTTGCGGTTGATCGCGCCGGCAAATTCGCCGTCGATCAGGACGATGCGTTTGTCGCCCTGATGCACTTCCGGGAGGAACGGCTGGACCATATGCGGTTCCGGCCAGGTCTGGTTAAATACCTCGAATAATGCGCTGAGATTGCTGCCATCTTCCGGCACCAGAAAGATCGCCTTGCCGCCGTTGCCGTGCAGCGGCTTGACCACGATGCCGCCATGTTCCTTCTGGAAGGCGCGCACTTCGTCAAGGTCGCGGGTGATCAGGGTCGGCGGCATATACTGCGCGTAGTCGAGCACATAGACTTTTTCCGGCGCGTTGCGGACGGAGACCGGGTTGTTGACCACTAGCGTCTCGCCCTCGATCCGCTCGAGCAAATGGGTCGCGGTGATATAGCCGACGTGGAACGGCGGGTCCTGTCGCATCAATACGACATCGACATCGCTGCCGAGATCAAGTCTGACCGGATCGCCAAAGCTGAAATGGTCGCCCTGGACCGGCTGCACCGTCACCGGGCGGGCGGGCGTGGTCAGGCGGCCATTGGCGTGCAAGGTCAGGCCCTTAACGTCATAATGGTATATCTGGTGGCCGCGTTTCTGCGCGGAGAGCACCAGCGCGAAGCTGCTGTCGCCAGCGATATTCACGCTTTCCATCGGGTCCATTTGTACGGCGATTTTCAGGGTCATTCTCATTCCTTGGATATTTCCGCACCCACTTACCGTTCGTGTCGAGCGTAGTCGAGACACATTGACCGGGGAAGATGTCTCTCGACTGCGCTCGAGACGAGCGAGGAGTGGATTTTTTCCAGCCGTTAGTCCTGAGCCTGTCGAAGGACGCTTATCGTCGGGAGGTGTGGTTCGACAGGCTCACCACTAACGGCTTGCGGCCATGGCTCGTCAGAATCCGTGCCAGACATTGGCGAGATGGACGGGCAGACGCCTTGGCGCCACGAGGATAACGTCGATCTGCATATCCTCGCCGTTCGGGCAATATTGCGGATAGAGAATTTCCGCGGCAGCGGCGACGCGCTGGAGTCGTCTGAGGTCGATCGCCTGTTCCAGATCTTCCAGTTTCGTGCGCGCCTTTACCTCGACAAAGGCGACCAGTCCGCCGCGTTTCGCGACCAGATCGACCTCGCCCCGCGGGGTCCGGACCCGTTCGGCCAATATCCGCCAGCCCTTCAGGCGCAGAAAGCGGGCGGCGGTCTTTTCGGCCTGCCGGCCCTGCGCTTCCGCATCCTGGCGGTTCATCTTGGCAATGCCGTGCTTGCTGAGCCTGTCGAAGCCAGAACCTGCGCGCGAGCCCGTCCTTCGACAGGTTCAGGACGAACGGGACGAGGTTCCGGTACGCTCATTTTTCCGCCTTCCAGCGATTGGCCAGTTCGTACAGCGCCTTGCGGTCGGTGTTGAAGGTGCGCGCCACCTCCCCCGCCGCTTTGGATGCCGGAAGGCGGACCAGTGCGTCCCGTAGCGCCGCTTCAATCTCCTGCTCGTCGGCCGCTTCCGGGGCACCGGGAGGACCGATGATGACGACAATCTCGCCCTTCGGCTTTTCCGAGCCATAGCGGGTGGCCAGATCGCCAAGCGAACCGGCGACGCTTTCCTCGAATCTCTTGGTGATTTCGCGGATGACCGCCGCCTTCCGGTCACCCAGAACCGCGAGGGAATCGGCCAGCATGGCGCCGAGGCGAGAGCCATTTTCGTAAAAGATCAGACTGGCATTGAGCGATTTCAATGCGCCGAGCGAATCCCTGCGGGCCTTGGTCTTGCCGGGCAGGAAGCCTTCGAACAGAAACCGGTCACTGGGCAGGCCGGACAATGTGAGGGCGGCGATGGCAGCGCTCGGGCCGGGAATCGTCGTGATGTAAAGGCCGGCTTCCTGCGCATCACGGACCAGCTTGTAGCCAGGATCGGAGATCAGCGGTGTCCCGGCATCGCTGACCAGTGCGACAATTTTACATCGTATGGCGTCCAAAATGACGTCCCGGTCGGCCTTGGACTTATGATCATTATAGACGATCATTTTCGACTTTTTACCGATATGATTCAGAAGCTTACCGGTAACTCTTGTGTCTTCGACCAGGATGATCTCGGCTGCCGCCAGGATCGATTCGGCGCGCCGCGACAAATCTCCAAGGTTGCCGATCGGGGTAGCAACGATATAGAGACCGGATTGGGCAGGAGCAGACATATGACGGTCATGGCAGACAAGACACATACAGGACAAGATCAAAGCAGCAGGCGCGGCATTTTGAAGTGGGCGGGCGTATCCGCCTTTGTCTTCCTCGCCGGGTGTGAAACGGTGATTCCGCGCGGCGCCGAACCGGCGCCGACCGCTGCGCCGGCGCCGCCGCCGGTAACCGCCGGGCTACCCGATGACCAGAAACATCATCGTATCGCCCTGCTCGTGCCGCTATCCGGGAAAAATGCCGGTATCGGCCAGTCGCTCGCCAATGCCACGACCATGGCTTTACTCGACACCAAGGCGGACAATATCCGCATGACCAGCTATGACACCGCCAAGGGTGCAGCCGTTGCCGCGCAAAATGCCATTCGCGACGGCAACAAGCTGATCATCGGCCCCCTGCTCAGCGACAATGTCGTGGCGACCGCCAATGTCGCGCGTCCGGCAGGCGTGCCCATACTCAGCTTTTCCAACGATAGCGGCGTCGCAGGCAACAATGTTTTCGTACTCGGCCATATTCCCTCGCAGTCTATCAGCCGCGTCCTGGACTATGCCAAGTCCAAGGGCATGACTCGCTTTGCCGGTCTGGTACCCAATGGTGTCTATGGACAACGCGCATCTTCCACCCTGCTCCGCCAGGTGAAGGATGCCGGCGGCACGGTGGTGTCGATCCAGACGTTCAACCGTGATTCCCAATCGATCGAAGCCGCGACCAAGAAGCTCGCCCAAAATGGCGATTTTGATGCGGTTTTGCTGGCCGACAATGGCGATATGGCGATCAAGGCAGCCCCCTATATTCGGAAAAACGCAAGCAGCACGGCGAAGATATTGGGTCCGGACCTGTGGAACACCAGCAGCAATCTGGCCGGCGCGCCGTCAATGCGCGGCGCCTGGTTCGCCAGCGTTTCCGACAGTCTCTACAAGCAATATGCCGACAGATATCGCGCCCGTTATGGCCAGGCGCCGTTCCGGCTGTCCAGCCTTGGCTATGATTCGGTATTGCTGACCGTCAAGGTCGCTCGCGACTGGAAAGTGGGATCGCCATTTCCGATCAACCAGCTGACCGACAAGGGCGGGTTTATCGGACTGGACGGCGTGTTCCGTTTCAAGGCCGACGGCGTTTCCGAGCGTGCGCTCGAAATCCAGGAAATCCGCAACGGCAGCTTTGCCGTGGTTGATCCGGCACCAAAGGGATTTTGAGCTAAGTCATCCTGAAACAAGTTCAGGATGACGAGACAATAGTCAGCCGATATTCTGACCGGTATCGGCCCAGTCTTTCAGAAAGCCTTCGATTCCCTTGTCGGTGAGCACATGCTTGAACAGGCCGCGGATGACATTGGGCGGCATCGTCGCAACATCGGCACCAATGCGCGCCGATTCCAGAACATGGATCGGGTGGCGGATCGAGGCGACCAGGATTTCGGTCTCAAACGCATAATTGTCATAGATCAGGCGGATATCCTCGATCAAAGTCATGCCGTCGAGGCCGTTGTCATCATGTCTGCCGACAAAGGGCGAAATGAAGCTGGCGCCGGCCTTGGCAGCAAGCAGGGCCTGGTTGGCAGAGAAGCACAAGGTGACATTGACCATCGTGCCTTCACCGGTCAGCGCCTTGCAGGTCTTGAGCCCGTCAATCGTCAACGGTACCTTGATACAGACATTCTCCGCGATCTTGCGCAGCACTTCCGCCTCTTTCAGCATGGTTTCGTGATCGAGGGCAACGACTTCGGCAGATACCGGCCCATCGGTGAGACCGCAAATTTCCTTGGTCACTTCCATGATATCCCGACCCGATTTCTTGATCAGCGAAGGGTTGGTGGTCACGCCATCAACCATACCGGTCGCCGCGAGGTCGGCGATTTCCGCGGTATCGGCGGTATCAACAAAAAATTTCATAGCTTGCGAATCCAGTTATCTGATGAGGTGAACGTTTTCTATCGCGATAAGGGTCAGAAATGCCAGTGCTTGTTCAATTTATTGCTGCACCGCTGGCTTAATATACCGCGGGTAGCGATTGCCAAGATGAGCTATGCTTTTGAAACAATGAGTCAATACGCTTTTCGAGCGCCCAGCACCGCGATCAGCAGGGGATCATTGGTGGCGCGGGGATTGGCTCGAATCGCCTCTTCCTGCGCGCCGATGGATCGATAGATCGCATCGTTGACTTTACTGGTTACGTCTCGGTTTATAGTGCTAAAATCGACATTGGTGGCTTGCGACAGCACCAGATTTATTATCTCGTTGTCGAACAGCCTCAGACCGTTGCAGATGCCCGGCAACATCCGGTCGACCAGCGTATTTCCCAACTGGCCTCGCAGCAGGCTAGTGGCTGCTCGCGGTCCGCCATTGATAATCGTCACAGCGTCGGTGATGCTCATATTGCGGATCGTTTCCGCCACTATCGGCGCTGCCAGCTCCGCGCCCTGTTCTGCCGCACGGTTGACCTGTCGGAGCAGCCGGTCCTGAATCGGCTTGGAACGCAGCAGGGCATTGGCAATATCGGTCGTTCGCGATCCGCCCAGCGAATCCGGAACCGATATGCGGGCCACCTGGCTGTCAAAAAAACCATTGGGCTGGAGCAATTCGGCAAAGGCATTCTGTGACGACACGGTCAGCAACCGCTTGACCGCTTCGGTGAGACTCAAGCCCGGCAGGCTTGAACAACCCGGCAGGACCAACAATCCGGCGGCGGCGCCGAGACCCAGAACCGCTCTGCGATGGTAGATCATTAACCCTCTCCTGTTTTTGCCAAAGCAACAATGACGAATGATGATAATCTGCGTATAGCATCAATATGAATCGCGTTCGTGTACTCCTCCTTAACGCTGCACTGAGTCCGCTCGATTACCGCGTCCCCGATGGCATGCGCGTGCAGCCGGGCTCGATCGTGATGGCCCCGCTAGGTCCACGCAGAGTGCCGGGGATCGTGTGGGAGGCCGAGAGTTTCCCGGTAGAAGAAATTGATCCGAAAAAATTGCGGCCGCTACTGGAAGTGCGGGATGTGCCGCCGCTGCGCGCGCCTTTGCGCCGGCTGATCGAGTGGACGGCGGATTATTATTTTGCCTCTCCGGCCTCGGTGCTGCGTATGGTCCTGTCCAGCGGCGCCGCCTTTGCCGATAATCGTCCGATCAGCGAATATCGGCTGAACGGCAAGATTCCTGACCGGATGACGCCGCAGCGCCAGCAAGCCCTAGGCAAATTGGCCGATACCCAAGGGACGATCAGCGAACTGGCGCAGAAGGCGGGCGTGTCGGTGGCGGTGATCCGGGGGCTTGAAAAACTGGGGGTCTTTGATCGGGAAGACGTATCCCCGTTTGCTGTCACAGCTCATCCCTCACCGGATTTCGGCGCTGTCGATCTCAGCGAAGACCAGAATATAGTCAGCAAAATCCTGATCGAAGCAGTGCGTGCGTCGCGGTTCAAACCGTTTCTGCTTGATGGCGTGACCGGATCGGGCAAGACCGAGGTCTATTTCGAGGCGATTGCCGAAGCTCTGCGACAGGACAAGCAGATATTGGTGCTGTTGCCCGAAATCGCTCTGACCGAGCCATTTCTCAACCGCTTTGAGGCGCGTTTCGGTGCCGAACCGCTGACCTGGCACAGCGGCATGAAACAGTCGGACCGCAAGAAAAACTGGCGAGCCCTGGCCGACGGCAGCACCAAGGTGATTGTCGGTGCGCGCTCGGCGCTGTTCCTGCCATATGCCAGTCTCGGCCTGATCATCGTGGACGAGGCGCATGAAACCAGCTTCAAACAGGAGGATGGCGTGCGCTATCATGCCCGCGACGTCGCGGTGATGCGCGGGCTCTATGAACAGATACCGGTGATATTGGCCTCGGCCACGCCAGCGATCGAGAGCCGCCATCAGGTCGAACAGGGCAATTATCAACTGCTCGAACTGCCGGCCCGCTTTGGCGGGGCCATGATGCCGGATATCGAAGCGCTGGATCTGACGCAGGATATTCCGCCGCGTGGCAACTGGCTAGCGCCGACGCTGGTCCATGCGCTGGAGGAAAATCTCGAACGCGGCGAACAATCGCTTTTGTTCCTGAACCGGCGCGGATTTGCTCCGCTTACCCTGTGCCGGACCTGCGGGCACCGGATCGATTGTCCCCATTGCACGGCCTGGATGGTCGAGCATCGGCTGACCCGACGGCTGGCCTGCCATCATTGCGGCCATGTCATGCCGATTCCGGAAAAATGCCCGGAATGCGGCGACGAAGACAGTCTGGTGGCCTGCGGGCCGGGTGTCGAGCGGATCTGTGACGAGGTCAAAATGCTGTTTCCGCAAGCGCGGACAGCGATTGTCACCTCCGACACGATCTGGTCGCCGCAGCGCGCCGCCGAGTTTGTCCAGCAGATGGAAGCCGGAGCGATCGATATCGTCGTCGGAACACAGCTGGTAACCAAGGGTTATCATTTTCCCAATCTGACGCTGGTTGGTGTGGTGGACGCGGACATCGGGCTGGAAGGCGGCGACCTGCGCGCCGCCGAGCGCAGTTTCCAGCAGATAGCGCAAGTGGCGGGACGCGCCGGGCGAGCGGAAAAGCCGGGCCGGGTCTATGTCCAGACCCGCATGCCCCATGCGCCGGTGATCCAGGCGCTGATCAGGAACGACCGGGAGGGGTTTTATGCTGCCGAAATTGAATCGCGGCGACAGGCACAGGCACCGCCGTTTGCGCGCTGGGCGGCGATCATCGTCTCCTCCGAGGACAATCAGGAAGCGATGGAGACAGCGCGGCTGATCGGCCAGACCGCCCCCAGGCTCGACGGATTTTCGGTTTTTGGACCCGCGCCCGCGCCGCTGGCGATGCTCCGCGGACGGCACAGGCACAGGCTGCTGGTCCACGCCTTGCGATCCGTCGACCTGCAGAATATCATGCGAGACTGGCTGGAAAAGCTGGAATGGCCCCGCGCGGTGCGGGTCGGGGTAGACGTGGACCCCTATAGTTTTGTTTAAGCAAAAGTGTTCCGCACTTGATGCGGAGCGCCGGGTTGAGTAGCGGTCATTCCACACAGGGCTCCGCATCAAGTGCGGCGCACGCAGAACTGAAAGCCGCTTCATGAACCGCATCCTAGCGTTATTTCTTTTGGTCACTGCCGTCCTGTTCACCGGCCCTGCCCAGGCTGACCCGGCCGATATCAGCGCTGCCAGCCGATCGGTCGTCCGGGTGGTGCTCGCTGCCAAAGATGGCAATAAAGTCGCTTTTGTCGGCCATGGTAGCGGTTTCGTCGTGGCACCGGACAAGATCGTAACCAACGCCCATGTCGTCGAAATTGCGCGGCAGGAATCATCGGTGGTCATCGGTATAATTCCGTCGCAAGGCGGCACCAGCTATGGTGGGCGGATCATCGCTTATTCCCCGAGTAATGATCTTGCGCTGATCCAGGTGCTGGATGGCGGACGATTGCCGCCGCTGACATTCTTTGGCGGTTCGGTTGACGATGGCGCCGATGTTGTGGCGGTAGGCTATCCCGGTTCCGTGGACCGTGCACAGGGTCTTGATCTCGATGATCTGATCAAGCCCATGTCCCCGGTCAAGACGACGGGCACGGTGTCGGGTGGACGCACAACAAAGCAGTTTGAGACGATTCTTCACACCGCGCCCATTGCAACCGGCAACAGTGGCGGGCCGCTGATCGACAATTGTGGCCGAGTATTGGGTGCGAACAGCTTTGGCTCGATCAGCGACGGCAATGATGCGGAATTTGGTTTTGCCGTTTCGGGCAGGGAGATACTGAACTTTCTGCGCAAAGCAGGGGTCACTGCCGGGGTCACGGCAACGCCGTGCCGTTCTGCCGCCGAGATCAGCGAGCAGGAGCGACTCCGGGAAGCCGCTGCCCGTGCGCAGGTGCAGGCCGCAAAGGACGCGGAATCCGACAAGCGCGAACGCGCCGAATCCAAGTTGCGGACCAGCATTTCACAAGATATCATTGCCGAGCGGGAAAACCGGATCGCGATCGCCGCACTGATGCTGGCGCTGTCCGTGCTGGCGGCAGGTGGTGCAACGATTCTGATCATTCAAGGCAAGCGCAACCCAGGCATTGGCGCGGCGGGCGGTGCGGTAATATTGCTGATCGGTGCGGTCATCATTTTTCTGTCACGGGCGGATTTCAGCGAGATCGATGACCGCACGGCTGCTGCACTCAACGACCAGGCAGGGAATAGCCGCCCGCAACAAGCGAGCACCGCAACGTCCGGAAAATATATGTGCACGATCAATCCGCAACGCAGCCGGATCACCGTCTCGCAGGAAAAGGAACTGCCGCTCGAATGGCTGGAAGGTGGCTGTGTCAACGGCCGCACCCAATATGGCCGCGATGGTGCCAAATGGTCGCGCATATTCGTTCCCAACGAAGAGCAAACCGTGACGATCAACAGCTTCCAGCCAGATAGCGGGGAATTTACGGAAGAGCGCTTTCTGATGGGACTGGATGCGATGAACCGGGCCCGGGCGATCCGGTCCGAATATGGCAACAGGGCCTGCACCGCAGACCCCGAGGCGCTCGCCGATATCGAAAATATGGTGAAGGCGATCAGAGGCGAATTGCCGGGCCAGGCTAATGAGAGGCTGGTTTATAAATGTGAGAAGGAAACTCAATAATCTGGTTCATCGCCGGCAAAAATCCTCTCGGCCTGGCCCGTCAGCCAATTCATCGCTGCGGCCCACGGCTGGTGTCCGTGGCTGATCCGGGCAACCCCCAGTCGGGCCAATTCCGTCTGGCCCGGACCATCCGGAGACCGCAATATATTGACCGGCAAAGGCGATGCAGCACAGATTGCGCCGATCCATCTGGTATCACTCAGAAATGGAACGAATAGGCTCCCTGCTCCGGCATTGGCATATATTTCCGCCCGTCCGAGAACTTCGTCGACCAAAGTCTGACCATCCATGCCTATAGGCCGCCCTCTAAACACATCACATCGGGCATTCACCCATAGTCCGGTGGACACGGCCGCAGCCAGCCTTTCTGCAAAATCCTCCGGCGCCAGCAACTGATCTTCACCCGGCATGCGATCTTCCATGTTGATGCCGCTGGCACCGGCATCATAAACGCGTTGCACCGACTGTCTGACTTCCTGCGCGTCCTCGCCATATCCGGCTTCCATGTCCATGCTTACGGGCAAGTCGGTTGCCGCCACTATAATGTTCAAGATTGGCAATCGCGTCATCCAGCGAGAATTCCTCGCCGTCAGCGATCCCCTGCGCGCCGGCGACGCCATAACTTCCGGTCGCCAAGGCCTTCGCACCGGCTGCCGCGACCGCCTTTGCGCTGCCTGCATCCCAGATATTGACCAGAATGACGGGGTCACCCGGGATGTGAAGGTCCCCCAAGGCCGCTATTTTTATGTTCATTTCGCTTCCTTCTCCAACAGCCGTTTTTTTATCTCCAGCCCGTAAGCATAGCCGCCCATCGAACCATCACTGCGGACTACGCGATGGCATGGTATCAGGACGGCGACATTGTTGGCCCCATTGGCGCTGCCCACGGCCCGCACCGCCTTGGGTTTTCCGATCGCGGCAGCGATATCGGCATAGCTGCGGGTTTCGCCTTCGGGGATCTTGCGCAATTCCTGCCACACGGCTTCCTGAAATGCGGTGCCCTGCACATCAAGCGGGATGTTATGCGGGCGGCCTGGTGCCTCGACCTGCGCCACAACTGTGTCGAGCAATATTTGAAATCCGTCACCGCCCTGCCGCAGATCCGCTTTTGGAAAGCGATGGCGCAATTCTTCTTCGCCTTCGCCGAAGGACAGGCAGCAGACACCCTTGTCGGTCGCGGCAACCATCATCGGGCCAAGCGTTGTTGCCACGCGGGCCCAGTGCACCGTCACCCCCGCACCGCCATTTTTCCATACCGATGCCCGCATGCCCAATCTCTTTCCCGCTTCCACATAGAATCGCGAAGCCGATCCATAGCCCGCATCATAAATCGCCTCGGTCACCGATGCGCCGTTTTCTAATGCGTCCCGCACCCGTTCCGAACGCAATGCGCGCGCATAGGCGGCGGGGGACAAGCCGGTATCGCGCTTGAAAATGCGCTGAAGATGAGTGGGGGAATAGCCGGTCAGATCGGCCAGCTCATCCAGTTTGGGGGCGCTTTCCGCCATGCGAATGGTATCAAGTACCGCTTTGACTGCTGCTTCGTCGCGCGCGACATCATTGGGGCGGCAGCGCAGACAGGCACGCAGCCCTGCGGCTTCCGCCTGCTCTGCCCGGGCAAAAAAACGTACATTTTCGCGCTTTGGGTGGCGAGCCGCGCAAGATGGTCGGCAATAGATTCCGGTACTAAGCACGCCGGTAACAAATTTTCCATCGAACGACCGGTCGCGCGACTGCATCGCTGCCCAGGCCCGTTCGCTGTCCACTTGATCCGGGTTCATGATTCAAACCTCTCCACCCGCGCGGCAAAACATCCGTACGCGGCGTTATGCGCATCTATATAGGCAACTTCATCGAGCTCCAACAATTGCCGGATGGTTTGGTCCGCATCACCCGGCATGGATAGTCGGGCGGCTTTCAACATTGCATCGGCGCCAAATGCCCGCATGCCGAGGGGGCGACCTTCAAATATCGGAGGAACGGCGTCTGTATATTGCGCAGCGGCCCGAGCACCCGTGCGCGCATAGATGGCATAGCTGCTCCGGTAGGGCGAAAGGACGTCGTGCGAGACATGGTGGAACAAAAGCAATTCTTCACCCGGCTGCGCATCTTCGAGAGTGATGCGGCAAGGAAAGCCCGGCTTGTCCGTTGCGGTAACACGCACGGTGCCCGGTGCGCGCGCGATATTGTCCAACTGATCGGGACTGATCCCGGTGATTTGATAGGTCATGCATGGTCTCCGCGCTGTTGCTATAATGTCCAATAGCCGGAGAAAGCGGTACGCTGCTTCCCGTATCTTGCGGTCAAAGTAAATTTTACCCCGGAGATAATCGAAAAGCACCAAAAACCAGCGTTTTACGCTTTCTCAAAAATGATTCCCTAACCCATCTTGCATCGCAGCAAAATGGTTGCTAGACGCCGCGCATCCGCGGGCGGAATCGTAGGATTTCCGGCCATTAAGCGGGCCATTTCATGAACGGTTTTCAGACCAAATTGACGGTCAGGGAGTAGCAAACGCGTGGATCATTCCAGCGGCATCAGGGCAAGTTTAGCGGGGCGTTACGCCACCGCACTGTTCGCCCTTGCAAAAGAAAATAGCAGCATCGATTCGGTGCAATCTAGCCTCGACACTTTGAGCGCGGCCCTGGCCGAATCGGATGATCTCAGGGCGCTGACCAGCAGCCCGGTGCTGTCCCGCGATGATGCCGGAAAGGCTATCGCGGCGACGGCCAAGAGCCTTGGTCTCGACACGTTGTCGACCAATATGCTCGGCGTGCTCGCGGCCAACCGTCGGCTCGAGCAGATACCCGGCATCATTCGCGCCTTCTCGACATTGACGTCTGATCATCGGGGCGAAATCACCGCCGAAGTCACATCCGCCCATCCGCTGGATGCCAAGCAGATTGCTGCGCTGAAAGCGCAACTCAAGAAACGCGTGGGAAGCGATGTCAGCGTTTCCACCGCAGTCGATCCGTCCATATTGGGCGGGCTGGTCGTGCAAATCGGCAGCCAGATGATCGACAGCTCGATTAAGACCCGTTTGAACACCCTATCGCAGGCCATGAAGGGCTAAAGGAAGATACACATGGATATTCGCGCCGCAGAAATTTCAAAGGTCATCAAGGACCAGATCGCCAATTTTGGCAATGAAGCCCAGGTTTCCGAAGTCGGAACCGTGCTCGCCGTCGGTGACGGTATCGCCCGTATCCACGGCCTCGATCAGGTGCAGGCCGGTGAGATGGTTGAGTTCTCCAACGGTATTCAGGGCATGGCACTGAACCTCGAGGCCGACAATGTCGGTGTCGTGATCTTCGGCTCGGACGCTGAAATCAAGGAAGGCGACGTGGTCAAACGGACCGGCACCATTGTGGACGTTCCGATCGGCAAGGAATTGCTCGGCCGCGTTGTCGACGGCCTCGGCAATCCGATTGATGGTAAAGGCCCGATCAACACCACCCAGCGTAGCCGTGTGGAAGTCAAGGCACCGGGCATCATCCCGCGTAAATCGGTGCACGAACCGGTCCAGACTGGTCTTAAGGCGCTCGACGCGCTGGTTCCTGTTGGCCGTGGTCAACGCGAGCTGATCATCGGTGACCGTCAGACCGGCAAGACCGCTGTCGCGATCGACACATTCATCAACCAGAAGACCGTCAACGCCGGCGACGACGAAAGCAAGAAGCTGTACTGCATCTATGTTGCCATCGGCCAGAAGCGCTCGACGGTTGCCCAGATCGTCAAGAGCCTCGAAGAAAATGGCGCAATGGAATATTCGATCGTTGTTGCCGCAACCGCTTCCGAGCCTGCGCCGCTGCAATATCTTGCGCCATATACCGGTGTGACGATGGGCGAATATTTCCGCGATAACGGCATGCACGCCTGTATCGTTTATGACGATCTCTCCAAGCAGGCTGTCGCCTATCGCCAGATGTCGCTGCTGCTGCGTCGTCCTCCAGGACGCGAAGCCTATCCGGGTGACGTTTTCTATCTGCACAGTCGTTTGCTCGAACGTGCCGCGAAGATGAACGAAGCCAATGGCTCTGGTTCGCTGACCGCGTTGCCGATCATCGAAACCCAGGCCGGCGACGTTTCGGCCTATATCCCGACCAACGTGATTTCGATCACCGACGGCCAGATCTTCCTCGAAACCGACCTGTTCAACCAGGGTATCCGCCCTGCCATTAACGTGGGTCTGTCGGTGTCGCGTGTGGGTTCTGCTGCCCAGACGAAGGCGATGAAAAAAGTGTCCGGCTCGATCAAACTCGATCTGGCGCAATATCGTGAAATGGCAGCGTTCGCGCAGTTCGGTTCTGACCTTGATGCGTCGACGCAGAAATTGCTCGCTCGTGGCGAGCGGCTGACGCAGTTGCTCAAGCAGCCACAATTCTCGCCGCTGCCGTTCGAAGAGCAGACCGCTTCGATTTATGCCGGCACCAACGGCCATCTTGATCGTGTCGCAGCCAGTGATGTTGTCCGTTATGAAGAAGCGATGCTGGCCCATATGCGTAATGAACATGCCGATATTCTGAAAACGATCCGCGAAAGCGGCGACTTGGCAGATGACACCAAGGCAGCTCTGGAACAGGCTTTGACGGCCTTTGGAAAGACATTTGCTTAAACACTCGTCATGCTGAACCGATTTCAGCATCTCCCGAGATCCCGGAAAAGGTCCGGGATGACGAAGATTGGAGTATGACTAGCAATGGCCAGTCTTAAAGAACTGAAAGATCGGATCGCGTCGGTCAAGTCGACGCAGAAGATCACCAAGGCCAAGAAAATGGTGGCCGCTGCCAAATTGCGCCGGGCGCAGATGGCCGCTGAAGCAGCGCGTCCCTATGCCGAGCAGATGGAAAAGGTCATGGCTAGCCTCGCGTCCAAGGTTTCGATTGATGAAAATTCGTCGAAACTGCTGGCTGGCACCGGAAAGCTGGAGACCCATTTGCTGGTCGTGGCGACATCGGATCGCGGCCTGTGCGGCGCTTTCAATGCCAATATCGTCAAGGAAGCCCGTCTGAAGGCCGAGAAGCTGCTTGGCGAGGGCCGTAAAGTATTGTTCTACATGGTCGGACGCAAGGGCATTCCGATCATCAAGCGTTTCTACCCTGGGCAGATTCTGAAACATTTCGACACGTCGAATGTCAAGGCACCGGGATATGAAGAGGCCAAGGCGATTGCCGAGGACCTGACAGCGCTGGTTGAAGAGGGCAAATATGACGTCGCCCATCTGTTCTACGGCAAGTTCAGATCGGCTCTGGTGCAGGAACCCACGGTTCAGCAGATCGTTCCGATCGCGGTTAAAGAGGGCGCGGTTTCGGAATCCGGAGGTGCCGTCGAATATGAACCGGACGAGGAAGAAATACTCGCCGAACTGCTCCCGCGCAATCTGACCACGCAGATTTTCGGTGCATTGCTGGAAAATAACGCGTCCGAACAAGGCGCGTCGATGACCGCAATGGACAATGCGACCCGCAATGCCGGTGACCTGATCGACAACCTCACGATTGTTTACAACCGCAGCCGCCAGGCCGCGATTACCACCGAATTGATTGAAATCATCGCTGGCGCTGAAGCGCTTTAAAGCACGTACGCAAGGAAACGGAAAAATGGCAAAGACCAAAAATGTAGGCCGCATTTCACAGATTATCGGCGCTGTCGTCGACGTAATCTTCGACAATGAGATCCCGGCAATTCTCTCGGCTCTGGAAACCGATAATAACGGCAACCGGCTAGTTCTGGAGGTTGCGCAGCATCTCGGCGAGAACACCGTTCGCACCATCGCCATGGACGCGACCGAAGGCCTGACCCGCGGTCAGGACGTGATCGATACCGGTTCGCAGATCATGATGCCGGTTGGTCCCGAAACGCTTGGCCGGATCATGAACGTGATCGGAGAACCGATTGACGAACGCGGCCCGATCAATGCAAAGCTGAGCGCGCCTATCCATGCAGAAGCACCAGCCTTTGTCGACCAGTCCACCGAATCAGAAATTCTGGTGACCGGCATCAAGGTTATCGATTTGCTGGCGCCTTACGCCAAGGGCGGCAAGATCGGCCTGTTCGGCGGTGCCGGTGTCGGCAAGACCGTTCTTATTCAGGAACTGATCAACAATATCGCAAAAGGCCATGGCGGCGTTTCGGTGTTTGCCGGCGTCGGTGAACGCACCCGCGAAGGCAACGATCTGTATCACGAATTTCTCGATGCAGGCGTTATTGCCAAGGATGCAGATGGCAATCCTACTCCGGAAGGCTCCAAAGTGGCGCTGGTCTTCGGACAGATGAACGAGCCTCCAGGCGCGCGTGCGCGTGTTGCTCTGTCCGGTCTGACCCAGGCGGAATATTTCCGTGATCAGGAAGGCCAGGACGTTTTGTTCTTCGTCGACAACATCTTCCGTTTCACCCAGGCAGGTTCGGAATTGTCCGCACTGCTCGGTCGTATTCCTTCCGCTGTGGGTTATCAGCCAACCCTGTCAACCGACATGGGCGCACTGCAGGAACGCATTACCTCGACCAACAAGGGCTCGATTACATCGGTGCAAGCCATTTACGTGCCTGCCGATGACTTGACCGACCCTGCCCCTGCAACCAGCTTTGCCCATCTGGATGCAACAACCACTTTGAACCGTGCCATTTCGGAACTGGGTATTTATCCAGCGGTTGACCCGCTCGATTCCACCAGCCGTGTTCTTGAGCCCCGCGTTGTCGGTCAGGAACATTATGATACGGCGCGTGCTGTTCAGGAAACCCTGCAGAAATATAAGTCCCTACAAGACATCATCGCCATTCTCGGCATGGACGAACTGTCGGAAGAAGATAAGCTGGTCGTTCAGCGTGCCCGTAAAATTCAGAAATTCCTGTCGCAGCCATTCCACGTTGCGGAAGTCTTTACCGGCATCAAGGGCAAGTTTGTAGCGCTGGAAGACACCATCAAGTCGTTCAAGGCGGTTGTCGACGGCGAATATGATCATCTTCCCGAAAACGCCTTCTACATGGTTGGCGGCATCGAGGAAGCGGTCGAAAAAGGCAAGAAAATGGCGGCGGAGGCGGCTTGATGCGTTGAAGCCTCTCCTGTTGCGGAGACGGCCAAGACGGTTGGGCCGGCACACCAAAGCGGGATGAGGGTGATCATAATACCAGACGACAGATCAGCCTCACCCAGCCATGACTCGGCAGCAAGCTGCCAAGTCGTCGCAACCTTCTCAATCAAGGGAGAGGGATAAAGGATAAGAATATGGCAAACCTACACTTCGAACTCGTAACCCCAGAGAAACTCGTCCGGTCGGAAGATGTGTTCATGGTGGTTGTGCCCGGTGCCGAGGGTGACTTCGGGGTGCTTGCGAATCATGCACCGGTGATGTCGACCATCCGCGATGCCGATCTGCTGATCTACGCCAGCGAAGGCGCCACTCCGGAAACAATTTTCGTGCAGGGCGGCTTTGCCCAGGTTGACGAAAAGGGTCTCACGGTTCTGGCGGAAGCTGTTTGCTGACATTCCTCGCTGGGTGGGGCTAGCATGCAGACCTTGCTAAGCTTCCAGCACCGTATTGGCCCGGCGACTGCTTCGCCAGAGCAGCAGGCCACTGAAAATTATCAGCAGACCCCCCATCATCGCGGTCCGGTCGATCGGGTCACCGAAGACAAAGACGCTGATCCCAGTCGCGATCAGCAGCTGGATATAGACGATCGGGGCAATGGCCGCCGCCGTCGTTCGCATCGTCGCCATGAACAGCAGGAAATGGCAGCCCGTGGCCGTCAGTGCCACCACCAAACAACGCACCACAACGTCCCAGTCAGGCATGCCGGGAACGGCCATGACAGGCACCCGCCAATGGCCAAGGACCGAAGCGATGATCAGGAATATTGCCGCCCAGAAAGCGATGTAGAATTGCGCCGCGAAAATGGACCGCTGGGTTGATACCATGCGGTTGAGGATGAGCATTGCCGACATGGCAAAGGCGGAAATCAGGGGCAATATCGCGACCCAGCCAAAGGCGGCAACATTGGGACGCAACATGATCAAGACCCCGACAAAGGCAATGATTGTGGCAAACCAGGTGCGGGGCGGCATGTTTTCTTTCAAGAACCAGCCCGAAAACAAGGCGGTGAGAATCGGGTTGATGAACGATATCGCCACTGCATCGGCCAGCGGCATGATATAGATCGCCGAGAAAAAACTTAAGGTTCCCACGAACAGCGCAAACCCCCGAGCCATGTGGAGCCAGGGCCGGTTGACCTGAAAGCCGCGACGGCCTTCGCGCATGAACAATATCACCGCCAAGGCTAGCGCACCGATCGAAAATCGCAACGCAGCGACCGCTGGCGCGGGCCAGTCACCAGCCATCGACTTGATTATGGCATCGCCGATCGGAAATCCGGCAAAGGCCACCAGGGCGAGCGTGATGCCCCCGGCGGCGACTGCCCGTTCGCGCGATTGGTCAGCAGCCAATATTTCGATCCTTGTTCATTTTCATGGCTTAGCGGTTGCTCTCCCCCAGACAAGTCACAAAATTGCATGAGCATGGCCTGGCTTCTAATGCGGCAAATTTACCGGTTTATTAACCATTTTCGGGGAAAGAGAGCATTGATCGTGTGACATTAGACATATCGGACAGAATAGCATGAGCGCATTTGGCAAGAAAAATGGACTGGGCGGCGGCAAACCGTCCTTTGGCGTAGCGAAGCCAATGACCGGTGGCGGCAAGAAAACTCCAGAATCCGAAAATCGCGAAGACCGGCAGGGTGGCAACCAGTTTCCCCCGCTTGAATCGATTCCGCTGTCCGGTGATGACATGCCTTCTGCACCGGCCGCTGTGCAAAGCGAAGCCATGGCGCGGCTTTCCGAGCGTTCGCTGCCCTTGGCGGAAGCGTCCGACAAGGACGAAGGCTTTGGCGCCTCGGTCCACAAGATCAAGGAACAGGTGCTCCCGCGCTTGCTCGAACGCGTCGATCCCGAAGCCGCCGCGACACTGAACAAGGAAGAGCTGACCGAAGAATTCCGTCCGATCATCATGGAAGTGCTGACCGAACTGAAGCTGACACTCAACCGGCGCGAACAATTTGCACTGGAAAAAGTGCTGGTCGACGAATTGCTTGGTTTTGGACCGCTGGAGGAATTGCTCAGCAATCCGGATATCTCGGATATCATGGTCAATGGTCCGGAACAGACCTATATCGAAATCAAGGGCAAGCTGGAAATCGCACCGATCCAGTTCCGGGATGAGGAACATCTGTTCCAGATCGCCCAACGGATCGTCAACCAGGTCGGCCGCCGCGTCGATCAAACCACGCCGCTCGCCGATGCTCGTCTGAAGGATGGTTCGCGTGTGAACGTAATCGTTCCGCCGCTGAGCCTGAAGGGCACCGCGATCTCGATTCGTAAATTTTCCGAAAAGCCGATCACGCTCGACCTGATGAAGGGCTTCGGCTCAATGTCCGATGAAATGTGCACCGTGCTCAAGATTGCCGGTGCCTGCCGGTTCAACGTGGTGATCTCCGGCGGTACCGGTTCTGGTAAGACAACCATGCTCAACGCCATGTCGAAAATGATCGATCCCGGCGAACGCGTGCTGACCATCGAGGATGCGGCCGAACTGCGGCTGCAGCAGCCACACTGGCTACCGCTTGAAACCCGGCCACCCAATCTCGAAGGCCAAGGCGCGATCACCATCGGCGATCTTGTCAAAAACGCCCTGCGTATGCGCCCGGACCGGATCATCCTCGGCGAAATTCGTGGCGCGGAATGTTTCGATCTTCTCGCCGCCATGAACACCGGCCATGATGGCTCGATGTGTACACTTCACGCCAACAGCCCGCGCGAATGTCTCGGCCGTATGGAAAATATGATTCTCATGGGTGACATCAAGATCCCGAAGGAAGCGATTTCCCGCCAGATTGCGGAATCGGTCGATCTGATCGTACAGGTGAAGCGACTGCGCGATGGTTCACGCCGGACAACCAATATTACCGAAGTGATCGGGATGGAGGGCGACGTCATCGTCACTCAGGAATTGTTCAAATATCAATATCTCGACGAGGATGCCGACGGCAAGATCATCGGTGAATATGTATCGGCGGGCCTGCGCCCCTATACGCTGGAAAAAGCGCGCCAATATGGATTTGACCAGCCGCTGCTGGAAGCCTGCCTGTAACCATCCTTCATTCGGTTGAGAGGAATCCCAGACCGAAAGCGAAGGATAGGCCAAATGTCAGCAGAGCCAGAGCGGTGATCGTCGACCATGGCACAATGCCGACATCATCGATATCGCGGCGATTATTGCGTCGCCGGTTGCCGAGTTCTGAAATGATGGCAATCGTTCCGGACAGACCGCAAATCACCAGCCACAGCGGCGGCATATTGGTTCATCCCTTGCCCAGCATGTTGATGATGCCGGAGAAATCCTTGCCCCCCTGCCCCTGCGCTTCGGCATATTGTTCGTAGAGCTTTGCTGCCTCGGCACCCATTGGCACTTCGGCTCCGGCGCTTTGCGCCGCCTCCATCGCGAGACGCAAGTCTTTCAGCATCAACGCCGCGGCGAAACCGCCATCATAGCCATTGTCAGCCGGGCTTTGCGGGCCGACACTGGGGACCGGGCAATAGCTGGTCATCGACCAGTTCTGGCCCGATGCCTTTGAAGAAATATCGTAGAATGTCTGGAGATCGAGGCCCAGTTTCTCGGCCATCTTGAACGTTTCGCAGGTCGCGATCATCGAGGCGCCGAGCAGCATGTTGTTGCAGATCTTCGCTGCCTGTCCAGCGCCATTGCCGCCGGCGTGGATCACCGCCTTGCCCATGTCGGACAGGATTGGTTCGGCACGTTTGAAGCCTTCATCGCTGCCGCCGACCATGAAGGTCAAAGTCCCGCCATTGGCCGCAGCAATACCGCCGGATACCGGCGCATCTACCGGGACCAACCCCTTGGCATCCGCCATGGTCGCGACATCGCGCGCGCTGTCGACGTCGATGGTGGAGCAATCAATCGCGAGCGTGCCGGGATTGGCATTGATGATGATCTCATATTCATAGACCTTGCGAACATGGGTGCCGGCCGGGAGCATGGTGACTACGGCTTCCATGTTCTGGACCGCCTGCGCGGCATCGCTGACCGGATGGCATCCCGCCTCGCCAGCCCGCGCCAGCGCTTCGCCCGAGAGGTCAAAGGCATGGACCTCATGCCCTGCTTTTGCGAGATTGGCGGCCATGCCGCCACCCATATTGCCAAGGCCGATAAATCCGATTTTCATTATAAAATTCCCACTCAGTTTCTTGCTATTGCGCTTAAGACAACCACGATACAGAACAGAACTATCATTCCGAGTTGAAAGGGTAGCATGGCTCTTATCAAATAATTTAGCGGAAGAAGCTTGCCATCCGTATCCAACCCAAATGTATTTGCGCGGAAATATGATATTTCCTGACTTTTGTTGGATTGGTGTAGCTTAACCGCAAAGAATGCCATTCCCACTCCGACAATAAGTGCAATGGCAGCAATCATTGCTTAACGCCCCTTCCATTGGCCTTCGCGCTTTTCGATAAAGGCCGCCATGCCTTCCTTCTTGTCTTCGGTGGCGGTCAGGATCTGGAACAGGCGCCGTTCATGCACCAGCCCCTGCTCGAGATTATTCTCGAAGGCGGAATTGACCATTTCCTTGTTCACCTGCGCAGCCATCGGCGGCATGGAGGCGACAAGAGCGGCAGATTTCATCGCCTCGTCAAGCAGATCCTCATGCGGAACCACGCGGGCCACCAGACCGGATCGTTCGGCTTCCTCGGCATCCATCATTCGTCCGGTCAGGCACATTTCCATCGACTTGGCCTTGCCGATCGCGCGGGTCAGCCGCTGCGAACCGCCCATGCCGGGGGCCACGCCCAGCTTGATTTCCGGCTGGCCGAATTTCGCCTTGTCGCTGGCAATGATATAATCCGCCATCATCGCCAGTTCACAGCCGCCGCCCAGCGAGAAGCCGTTGACCGCCGCGATCCATGGCTTGCGGGTGGTCTTGACAATATGGCTGGTCCATTTGCCGAAAAAATCCTCGAGATAGAAATCAGCAGCAGACTTGTCGTACATTTCCTTGATATCCGCACCAGCGGCAAAGGCCTTGTCGCCCGACCCGGTCAGCACGGCGCAGTTCTGCGTGTCGTCCGCCTGGAACGCGGCAAAGGCGTCGATAAGTTCGTCGAGTACCTGGCTGTTCAGCGCGTTCAATGCCTGTGGGCGGTTGAGCGTGATCAGGGTAACCGGGCCTCTTTTTTCGGTCAGGATGGTTTCATACGTCATAGCGGTTTCCATTCTTCATCTGCCGGTAGCGGCGCGAAAATATTGTCGATCCATTCGGAACTGACTTCCTCTGGCGTCGGCGGGTTCCATTTCGGATCATTGTCCTTGTCGACGATCAGCGCGCGGACACCCTCGAGGAAATCGTGCATCACCAGCACATGATAGCCGATCCGGTACTCATTGCGCATTTCATCGGCGAAACTTTCCATTGCCGCGCCTTCCTTGAGCTGGCGCAGGGCGACCTTGCAGGTCTGTGGGCTCTTGGTACCGAGCGTGTCACGCTCCTTGGCGGCCCAGTCGCTATCGTCGGCTTCCAGCGCAGCCAATATGTCCTCGAACCGATCCGAGGCGAAAAACTTGTCGATCTTGTCGAGATTTTTGGCGATCCGCGCTTCCGGGATATTGCCGGAAAGCTGGCCCAATATGCCTTCGATCCGATCCGGATTTTCCGAAATCCGCTGCTTGGCTTCCTCCAGAACGGCCGATTCCAGATAATGAGTGGCGATGCCGACTTCCTTGCACTCGGCGCCGTCCAGACGGGCGCCGGTGAGCGCGAGAAACTGGCCCAGCCGCCCTTCAAGCCGCGACAGATACCAGCCGCCACCGACATCCGGGAACAGGCCGATGCCGGTCTCCGGCATGGCGAAGCGGGTATATTCGGTCGCCACGCGATATTTGGCCGGTTGCGAAATACCGACGCCGCCGCCCATGGTGATGCCGTTCATGAACGCGACCACCGGCTTGGGATATTCGAACAGCAGATGGTTGAGCTGATATTCCTTGTAGAAGAACTCGCGCCCCTGCTTGCCGTCGGTCATTCCGGATTCGCGCAGCATCGCGATATCGCCGCCGGCGCAAAAGCCGCGGCCCTCGCTATGATCGATGATCACCGCTTCGACTTCGTCATCGTCGCGCCAGGCAAGTAATGCCTCGATCATCCCCAGACACATGTCGAGGTTGAGCGAATGGATGACTTTCGGGCGGTTCAGGCTGATATGGCCAACCCGCCCGCTTTTTCTGATGATGAGATCTTCTGTCATATTTTCCCTATTGCCGGAGCAGTTCCCGTGAAACGATCATCCGCATGACCTGATTGGTGCCCTCCAAGATGCTGTGGACGCGCAAATCTCGCCAGAAGCGTTCGATCGGATAATCCTGCAGATAGCCATAGCCACCAAAAAGTTGCAGCGCATCGTTGACAATCTTGCTGCCATTGTCGGTGGCGAGACGCTTGGCCATGGCAGCGAATTTGGTCTTGTCGGGCGCGCCTTCGGTGACCTTGGCAGCGGCGAGATAGAGCAAAGCCCGCGAGGCCTCCAGATCGGTTGCCATATCGGCGAGCATGAACTGGGTGTTCTGGAAATCGCTGATCGCCTTGCCGAACTGCTTGCGTTCCTTGGTGTAATTGACTGCTTCGTCGAGACAGCGCTGGGCGCCGCCGAGCGAACAGGCGCCAATGTTCAGCCGCCCGCCATCGAGACCAGCCATTGCGATGCGAAAGCCCTCGCCCTCGTCACCCACACGGTTTTCTGCCGGTACGCGGACATTGTCGAAATTGACCTGGGCAGTGGGCTGCGAATGCCAGCCGAGCTTTTTCTCGTTTGCGCCAAAGCTGACGCCTTCCATGTCTTTCTCGATGACCAGACAGGTGACGCCCTTGGCCCCGTCATCGGAGGTCCGGGTCATGGTGACGTAAATCTCGTTTTCGCCGCCGCCGGAAATGAATTGCTTGGAGCCGTTGACGATATAATCGTCGCCATCGCGCACCGCCTTGGTCTTCAGCGACGCCGCATCCGAGCCCGCACCCGCTTCGGTCAGACAATAGCTGGAGATATTCTCCATCGACACCAGACCCGGAAGATATTTGTCCTTCACTGCCTGCGAACCGAACGTATCGATCATCCAGGACGCCATATTGTGGATCGAGATAAAGGCGCTGGTCGAGGGACAGCCATAAGCCATGGCTTCCATGATGATGGCGCTCTCCAGCCGACCCAGTCCGATGCCGCCCGATTCCTCGGACACATATATGCCGCCAAAGCCGAGTTCAGCAGCCTGCTTGATCGTGTCGCGAGGGAAGATATGCTTTTCATCCCATTCGGCCGCGAACGGGGTGATCGCGTCGGCGGTGAATTTCTGCGCCAT
>NZ_JBGTDD010000137.1:0-1819 GCF_041748495.1 Parasphingorhabdus sp. | reverse complement strand
GCCAGCGCCACGCAATCCGCACCCTCGGCGCTCGCCCGCGCCTTGAGTAGCGCATTTTCGGCAAAGGTGGTTCCGGTTTCTTCCGGCTCCGGCAAGCCGAGATCGCCTGCCGACACCGGTTCGATGCCATAGGGCTCCAGCAGTGCCCGGATTTCCCGCACCTTGCCCTGGTTATGGCCGGCGATGATCAGGCGTCCGGGGGTGAGTTTGCGGTGAATGGTCATATATCCTTCACGACATTCTAAAACCTAACCAACCGCTCGATCCTGCGCTTCAAAAATCTGGCCACAGCCGATTTTCGCCAGCCGCATCAGCCGCATCAGGCCTTCGTCGTCAAAGGTCTGGCCCTCGGCGGTGGCCTGCGCTTCGGCGATATTGCCGTCGCCGGTGAGCACGAAATTGGCGTCGGCGCCGGCGTTGCTGTCCTCGTCATAGTCGAGGTCGAGCACCGGTGTGCCGTCAAAGATACCGCAGCTGATCGCCGCGATCTTCTGCTGGATCGGGTCTTCCTTGAGCACTTTCTGGTCGAGCAGGCCGTTGACCGCCAACCGCAGCGCCACCCAGGCGCCGCTGATCGAGGCCGTGCGCGTCCCGCCATCAGCCTGGATCACATCGCAATCGAGGGTGATCTGCCGTTCGCCGAGCTTCTTCAGATCGACGACAGAGCGCAGGCTCCGCCCGATCAGCCGCTGGATTTCCTGCGTTCTGCCCGACTGCTTGCCGCGTGCCGCCTCGCGCGAACCACGCGTATGGGTGGCGCGGGGCAGCATCGAATATTCGCCGGTGACCCAGCCGGTCCCCTTGCCGCGCATCCATGGCGGCAGGCTTGTTTCGATACTGGCGGTGCACAAGACCCGCGTATCGCCAAAGCTGATCAGGCACGACCCCTCGGCATGTTTGGTAAATCCGGTTTCGATGGAAATGGCGCGCATTTCGTCCGGCGCACGGCCCGATGGTCGCATGTGATGTTCCTTATTTTGAGTTGGTGCGTTCTTATCTACTCCCACAGGGAGAGACAACCGCTCATCCAGTCATTTTGGGGAGGGAGCGACTTTTCCTCTCCGACAGGGAGAGGCAAGCAAGACTTCGCCGGATGCCATCCGGGGTTGGTCGCGCTCGGTGAGGGGTTGTGCCCGCTCGATGGAGAAAGTTGGAACGATTTATGTGCTCCGCACTTGATGCGGAGTTTGTCCGGCAAACTGCGTTTTCAGCCGCCCAAGCTCCACACCAAGTGCGGAGCACGGCCGCATGTAATTGCCCGCTGGAAACCTTCCGACAATTGACCTATCTATCTTCCATGACCAATACCCCGATCACCGAAATGACCACGCGCGCGCAGGATATTTTCCGGGTGGTGGTGGAATCCTATCTCGACAACGGTGCCCCGGTGGGCTCGCGCACCATCTCGAAAGCCCCCGGTCTCGAGCTCTCGCCCGCCTCGATCCGCAATGTCATGCAGGATCTCGAGGAACTCGGCCTGCTCGCCGCGCCGCATACCAGCGCCGGGCGGGTGCCGACCGAATTGGGGCTGCGGCTGTTTGTCGACGGCATGATGCAGGCTGCGGAGCCGTCGCAGCAGGAGCGCGAGGCGATCGAGCGGCAGATTACCGAACAGGGCCCGGTCGAGGACGCCCTGCGCGCCACCACCTCGATCCTGTCCGGCCTGTCCTCCTGCGCTGGACTGGTGCTGGTGCCCAAGCGCGAGCCTTTGCTCAAACAGTTCAATTTCGTCAAACTGTCCGAAGTCCAGGGGCTGGCGATCCTGGTCAGCCAGGACGGCGGCGTCGAGAACCGCGTGCTCGACCTGCCGCCCGGCGTA
>NZ_JBGTDD010000136.1:0-3465 GCF_041748495.1 Parasphingorhabdus sp. | reverse complement strand
TGGGATCATCTTGGGCCGTGGCTGGACCCAGCCCGGCGGTCGCCCGCATGCCGAGGAAATGGCGCTGGCCGAGGCCGGCGCTTCGGCCAGGGGTGCCGACATTTATGTGACGATGGAGCCCTGTGCCCATGAAAGCAGCCGCGGTCCGACCTGCAGTATTGCGATTATCGAGGCAAAACCCAAAAGAGTGATTGTCGCGACCCTCGACGCCGATGAACGCACAAGGCGCCGCGGGATTGACCGGCTGGGTGATGCCGGCATTCCAGTGTCGGTGGGCATCCGGGAATGGGAAGCGCGCCGCGCGATGGCCGGATTCCTGTGCCGGGTTGAAAACGGCCGCCCCTTTGTTACTCTCAAACTCGCGCTGTCGCTGGATGGCTGTATCGCTATGGCCGATGGCTCGAGCCAGTGGATCACTGGCGACCAGGCCCGGGCGCACGCCCATCTGGAACGGGCGCATAGCGATGCCATATTGGTGGGAGCAGGAACGGCCAGGACCGACCGGCCAGGGCTTGATGTGCGGATCGACGGACTGACCGACCGATCGCCGCAACCAGTTGTGTTGGGCAGTGACAAGGACAGTCCGGATCACTGGCTGCAGATTGACGAGCCGGCCGCGATTGCCGGTCTTACCGATATCAACTGGCTGCTCGTGGAAGGCGGCGCAAAAACCGCGGCCTCGTTTCTGAAAGCGGGTCTGGTGGACCGGCTTCTGCTCTATCGCGCGCCGATCATCATCGGTGGCGGGTTGCCTGCCATTGCCGATATCGGTCTGGAGAAACTCGGCGAGGCGCACGGCCAGTGGCGGCGTATTGACCAGCGCCAACTGGGGCAGGATATGCTTGAGATATATGACCGCGCCGCCTAGGTTCAGCTTCGTTCACAGCAAATAGGATCGCCCATGTTTACAGGCATTGTTTCGGATATCGGCACTATCGAATCGCTCGATCAGCGCGGTGACCTGCGGGTGAACATCAAATGCAGCTATGATATGGACAATGTCGATCTGGGCGCGTCGATTGCCTGTTCCGGCATTTGCCTGACGGTGGTCGACAAGGGAGACGGCTGGTTTGCGGTTGACGTGTCGAACGAAACCCTCTCGTGCACCGCTCCAGGGCAATTTACCGCTGGACGGCGGATCAATCTGGAGCGGGCGCTCAAGGTAGGCGACGAGCTCGGCGGACATATCGTAACCGGCCATGTGGACGGCGTCGGGGAAGTCCAGTCCAGCAGCGCTGCCGGTGATTCTCGCGAGGTCGTCATCCGCGTTTCGAAAGAGCTGGCTCCCTATATTGCTGCCAAGGGTTCGATCACGGTCGACGGTGTTTCGCTGACTGTGAACGCCGTGTCAGACGATGAAGCCGGCGCGCTGTTCACGCTCAACATCATTCCCCATACTGCGGAAGTAACCACCCTCGGCGAAATGGAATCCGGTCGCGCCGTCAATCTCGAGATTGATATATTGGCGCGTTACCTGGCGCGGATGGAGAAGGTCCGGTCGCTGGTTTGATCTGAAGGAAGCTGAGGATGGCTTGCTGCATCCGGGATGTCATTGTCGTCCGAACTTGATCGGGTCGTGGCAAGCCAGAGCGGCACATGTTCAGGATTGGTTGCCGTTCGCACTGAGCCTGTCGAAGTGCACCTATAGGCGCGAAGTGTCCTTCGACAAGCTCAGGACGAACGGAACGAGGGAAAGGGCTTCTCGGACGAAAGGGTGGTTCGAGGAGGAATATATCCTCCCCGCCACGGGCCGGGTCCCGTGCTGCAATGGATTGGGGTCGAATAGCCAGATCATTGAATCGGAGGACGATAATCGTGGCTTTTGAGCGTCAGCATATATGCCGCCAGATCATCAATATGCTTCGCACCGATCTCAAAATTCATTTGCCCGGGATAGTTGTGAGAATCGCGAAGCCAAGCCTTTAGAGTGCTGTGAGTCAGCCCTCGGGTATTGGCTATTGCTTCAAAAGGTGGTGCGTCAGGGTTCGACGAAACTTGTCCATCCGTCACGTCATGGCAACCAGCGCAGCGCGCCTGGGCAAATGCCAGCCCCTCGGCTGCTCCGTCTGCGTCTGAGCGCAGTTTGGAACTTTCGACGGCAGCATCGATATTTCCGACTGCCTGGTTTGTTGGGGCTATAGCGCACCCTGTCAGGACCAGCGGAAGAAAAATCCCCATAAAGAACATACGCATTGATGATTCTCCGGCGAAGTAAATTACTGGGCCTTTAGCTGACACTCATTTAGCTATATCGCGCCAGATAGAGCAACGCCTTGGATAGCCGCGTCGCATCCGGTTTCTCGCAATGACAACTAATCGCGACAATATTATGGCTGCATCGGATCGTTACCGGCCCAGATGACGGATCAGTCAACCGGTCAGAATGGCAGCCAGCGCTGTTTCTTGCTGAATTTCATATAGCCGATATTGGCACCAAGCCGCAGACCTGCGCCGAGCCGCACCGGGATCAGCACCTTGTCGTCGCTGCGCAAATAGCTGACATGGAAACCGCCGATGAAATAGGCCGCGCCTTCGCCGGCTGGAAAGCGTTGATACAGGTCCTCGCTGTCGTACAGATTATAAACCAGAACAAAGGTATTGGCTGCGTTTCCGCCAATATCAAAGCCGATCGACGGTCCGGTCCAGTAGACGGGCTGCTCGCCTTCAATCTTGTGATACAGCTTGCCGGAGCCATAGCGCAGGCCGACAATGAAGGCCCCGCTGGCTTCGCGTCCGGCGATATAGGCGTTGGGCCGGCCCTGTTTCTTCAGAATATCCTCGATAACTTCGGCCAGACCTTTCGCGCCTTTTCCGAATACGCCTTCGGCTGCACCAATCAGGTCATCATCTTGATAGGTGCTGTCTTCAACCGGCACGGCATCCGCGCCGCTGACAGGGGCGGCGTAGGATGTCGAGTCATAGGGGGAGACGATATCCGCGTTGATATCGCTGTCGATCGGCGCATCGTCGACCATCGTCCAGCTCGAACCACTGGCCTCGAAATTTCCGTCATAGTCGGGCGCAGCCAGATCGGCGTCGATCACGTCATTGGGATCGACACTTTCCACCTGGGCATAGGCCGGAGACAGTGCTGGTGTAGAGGCAAGCGCCAAAACGGCGAACAGGCCCAATGATTTCTTCATCCACAACGGTAACATGGGTAACTCCTTCACATTACCAGCCAGATACGGCTCTCGGCTGTTGGATATGACCGCGCAATGAACGGACGACGAAATGAGTCGATTCTGCGGCAGTACGAGTCGCTTTGCCGGAATGCCGCAATTTTGCGCTTTCCCCGCGGCTTTCGCAGTGGGCCACTTTACCCGTTGCAGCCAGCGCGATGCATGGTTATAGCGCCACCTCTAGCCAAGCTGCGTGGACACGTGGGTGAGCGGCTGAAACCACCTCCCTGCTAAGGAGGCAAGGGCCTCACGGTCCTTCGAGGGTTCGAATCCCTCCGTGTCC
>NZ_JBGTDD010000135.1:0-52659 GCF_041748495.1 Parasphingorhabdus sp. | reverse complement strand
TCTGTCTATCTGTTGCAGATTGGCGCACTGGAATTGCAGCGGGGTAACTGGGATAAGGCTCGCCGCTATTTCGAACGTGCGGATGCAGTTTTTCCGGGCTATTGGCTGGCGCAGGCCCATGTGGCCCAGATGGACGCGGCGAAAGGCGATCTGGCGGCGGCGGAAAAATCCTATCTTCGCATCATCGAACGAACCGACAATCCCGATGTGATGGCGGCTTTGGTCACACTATATAAGCATCAGGGCCGCATTCGCGAAGCGGCGGCATGGGCGAAGCGAGCCGGGACAATCTGGGACAAGCGCGTCAGCTTGCTTCCAGAAACCTATTATGACCATGCCTTCGATCATGCAATGGATGCTGGCGATGTAAAGCGAGCATTGGCGCTGGCGCAACAGAACTACTCAACTCGCCCTTATGGCGACGCCGCGATCGGATTGGCGCGAGCACTGGTCGCAAATGGCAAACCGGGATTGGCTGTAAGCTTGCTCGAAAAGCAGGAAAAGGCGGGCTGGCGTTCGGTAGAACTATTTGCTGCGATGATGAGCGCTTATGAGGCTGCCGGTCGAGCCCTGAAGGTGAGCGAGGCCAAGGAAAAGGCACTGGAGATTAGCCCGAAAGCATTTGTAGAGGCAGCCAGCTTGCTGGCGTTCGGCAATCATTAGGTGTCCGTTGTCAGAGCACTTGGTATTGAAAGCTGTTTATATAACAGAGCAGCAGTTGGGTCTGGTTGGTTGATATTAGGCGTCAAGCATGCGGCGGCTCTTCTGGATGGCGTGGGGCTTTGAAAAACCATTTACATAGGCAGCATCCTGGTCGGTGCGCTTCGAGGCAGCTAAGACTTCTGCGATTGCGCTGCTGATTTAGCTTACCGTTTCAAGACATCGCTGAAATGGATTACCGGAAAAGGATTACCGTTTCAGCGCAAGGCTTCTGATGTCAGCTTTCGGCTGCCGCCGGGAAGTTATATCCAAGCAGGCTCTGCGGCCTTTTACAGCTATATATGCAAAGTCAGCCGTGGCTTTCATCAGAGCCCGTGGCGGTCATCGATTAATTCCCAGAAGCGATTGAGCTCTGCTTTAATTTCATTGGGCGACATTTCGGCGAATGCTGTTGGTTTGCGGTGCACCGGTTCGTTTAGCTGGCGATCATTTGCGGACTGGGAATGTGTTTCGTGACCTAAGCCGCTAACGGGATAGGCTGTGGTTTTATGATGGAGGCTGCTATTGTTATTCATGGCTCTCTCCTTTGAAAGTGGAGCAACGGCAAATTTGGTTGGCTGGGGCATATTGCCGGTGCGCAAGGCTGCTAGAGTATCGTGGAGCCAGCTTGAGTTTTTCTGAGATTACCGCTGGATTGTTGGAACTCCAGAAGTTTTCAAGGTCGCGCTGCCGCTGCGACGGAAGTGTTAATACTGGCTGATTCCTCTCAGACTTGAAGTCAGCCCGTGAACGTTGTTTCCAGCGTAATGTCGCAGTTAAGCAATTTGGAGATCGGACAGTTCGCCTTGGCTTCCTTCGCCAACTCGGTAAATTTCGCCTCGTCGATGTCCTGGACCGTCCCGGTAAGGGTTAAATTGGAACGGGTGACAGTAAAGCCGTCTCCGTCCTTTTCTAAAGTAACCTTGGCTGTGGTGTTGAGCGTGCCTTGCTGATGCCCTGCCTCGGCCAGCGCAAAGCTGAGCGCCATCGTAAAACAGCTGGCATGGGCAGCGGCGACCAGCTCTTCGGGATTGGTACCTTTCGCATCCTCGAACCGAGTCTGGAAACCATAAGGCTGATTTTCGAGTGCGCCCGACTGAGTGGAGATATGACCTTTGCCATCCTTGCCAAGACCTTCATATTTCGCAGAAGCGGTGTTGGATGTCATATCCTGTTCCTTAAAATTGTGGTTCAAGAGAATTACGCAAGATGAAGACGATCGTTCCGCTACACTATGAATAAATTGCTCAGGTCCACGCGCGAAATTGGGTGTCTTAGAGTCCGAATGATGATTACTTTTTACTAATATCATAGCTTGGCGATGCGGCGCGTCTGGAGTTGACCTATGACTTCTCCGATTGCGCTGCTTTTTGAGTATACCGTTTCAAGACATGACTGAAATGGATTACCTGAACTGGATTACCAGCAAAAGATTGCCGTTTCAGAACAAGGTTTCTCATGTCTCCTTTCGACTGCCGGTTTCAGCACGCTGTGGGGGCTTTCAAATCTATATACGCAAAGTCAGCCGTGGCTAATTATGAGATCAGGGAGTAGCATCTCGGGCGAAAGCGTCAGCGAAATGGCATCGGGTTCCCCTGAAATTGGTGCGCCGCCCCGTTCATGAATGATGAGGTGGGTCATGGCACAAATCGCTCGTTTATGTGAGTATGTTGAAGTTGATTAATCATTCCGGAACGGAAGTGATGAAGGTGGAGCTTAACGGATGAGTGGTAGTTCATATAACGGTTATAGCTGGCGGCAGAGGAACAAGATTCTGACGGCCTATCATCGCGGTGAGGCTGGTCCTGACTTTACGCTGGCAGGGAAACCCTGCGGTTTATGCGGCGATCCTAACAGAGCGCCCGGTGAATGGCCTTCGGAAGATTATTCTGAGCCATTCTCGTTTCAGCCGCCAGAAAGCTATCCTATGTGCAGATCCTGTCACAGCCGGATACATAAAAGGTTCAATGCGCCAGATGAAGAATGGGAACTTTTCCGCCTTCATCTCGAGGCAGGTGGATACGGTAATGAGTTTGTACCGTTATACCCCAAGACAACAAGACGCTCCATGACCGAACAAATACGTAATGGCTCCATACCAAAAGTTGACCCTATCCGGCCTTTGGATGATCGTTTGCAATGGTGGCGCACTTAACCCCGAATCTTTGGAAGCGCCCTGGGCAAGGCCAAGGCCACTAAGAGCTCGCCCCAGCTTCGTCGAGTATGAAAAAGGCATGCTCGAAATTTCTCTGAGCTCTAAAGAACGTCGGATTCTGTCTCTCCATGCTAATTCGGCTTTCCGCTCAATCACCATGAGCAAGATCGCAGTCGAAGTGCTGGATAATAAAAACCCGTCAGCAGCTAACCTTGTATACGGAAAGCTTGCACATAAAATCGCAGATGAACTCAATTGGGTAGCCGCTCTTCGGAGACAAATATCACGGCCTCCTGATTTTTAGCAGCAGCTCCTTCAATGAAATCTACGATGAGTTGAAAATTAGTTAAAATCTGGTTGATATCTACCCTACCATATACTTCGGAATAAAACTTTAATTAATGATTTAAAGAATTGATATAATGTCATATTTATTCAATTCTGATCTTGATATTATAGATGCTTTACAATCGTAAAGCTGCTGACAAGGAGTCAAGGCAAACATTTATTATCGCCAACATGTTGTCGTTGAGTTGGTTTGAGATCATCGTCAAAATCACGTTTATTCAATGTGCACGTCAGGTTGGATATACGTCGTGCGCAGCACAAAAAGCGGATGTTTCAAAACAACCGATCTTCCCATTTACGGTTGATTGCGAGAACCATCTTTGAAGCTATAGTTTATGTTTAATTTACATAAGCTTAGACTAGCTTAACCATATCGAAACAGCCTAACGTTATGGTCGTTGCCATAGAGGGGGTGTAACGGAATGCCATTAGCTGTCCAATCAAAGCCAAATTCAGCGGACAGGACGATCCCGTTAATATTATTGTTCTAATCGAGGAAATCGTTGTGATTGATGGTTTAAGCAGATCGCTTTTACCCCAAATAGTCGCAAATAATTTTATCGCTGGGATTTTTTGGGATGAAAACCAAAGCCTTGCGCTACTGCTCAACATCGCGCTAATGTTGTTCATTTGGCGGGTAGTTTAAATGCTCTCCCGACAGACTAAAGTGGCGGATGATGGACAGATCAAAGTCGATATTTTCTCGGTCAACGATTATGCCACCAGCGCCTCTAATCATTACGGCATTAATAGAAAAATTGACCAAAAATTGCGTGCCGGTAGAAATACGCCTCAAGTGAAACAGCAGATCGTGAAGTGGCCTGCGCGATCTTTCATCTATTTAGCGCGCCGCCTTATAATTTTAGCAGCTTTGGTCAATACCAGTCTTGCCTTCGCGCAAGAGCGGGTTCCGGCGCGGGAGGACAATGGGGTATCCGAGAGAGAGATAGTCGTTATTGGCCAGAGAACCGGCGAAGTGTTTTTCGACGTTCGCCCTATCGACGAAATTGATGAGAGTGAGATCGGGGCCTTTGCCTCTGGAACTATTGCTGAGCTGCTGGGAGCCTTATCGCCTCAGACAAGAGGAAGCTCGAGAGCCGGCCCCGTTGTTCTCGTAAACGGAAAGCGAATAGGAAGCGTTTCTGAAGTTAGCAGTCTACCTCCTGAAGCGCTTGTGAAAATCCAGATATTTCCCGAACAGCTGGCTCAATCCCTCGGAGCATCTGCCGACCAAAGAGTCGTGAACCTCGTGCTCAAGAAAGATTTTCGGGCGATAACAAATCAGATTTTGGCAAAGCTTCCTACTGCAGGTGCGGGAAACGAATATCAGGGTAGTTTCGACCTCGCTCGCATCGAGGGCAGCAGGCGGTGGAATGTTAGTGCTAGATATTCACGCCGCGAGGCTATTTTTGAAAGTGATCGAACCGTCATTGGCGGGAGGGGGGATCGACAGACACTGCTCCCAAAAAGTGACCGGATAAAATTTTCTGGTGCGTGGTCTGATTATGTGTCTGATGATGTCCAGCTTGACGTAAACGCATCAGTAGACGCTGGTCAAAGTACCGGTAGAGTCGCAAACCGATCAAAACAAGCGCTTGGCGATCCGCCTTTTCACCTAACCCGGCGCAAAAGTCGTGGGGCAAGCTTCGCTGTCTCTGGAAACGGTCAATTGGGTAGCTGGGACTGGTTTACTAGCGGATCAATGGACTGGTCATATTCCGCAAATCGCATTGACCGCCGAACCGCCCTAGCGGCCAATCAGTTTTCCCGGACCGAAGGGCGAACTACAAATTTTCGCGGCAACGCGCTGTTAAATGGAACGGTCGCAAATGTGCCTGCTGGTCCAATATCTGCCAGCGTGGAGCTGAGCATTCTCAAAGAGATCACCAGCGGAAATAGCAATCTTGACGGAATGGTTACCCATTCAAAGATAGCACGCACGAGCAGCGGTACCAAAGCAACGCTAGCCATTCCATTAACCAGTTCGAGTTTTTTCGGCAGCATCGGCCGTCTAACGGCCAATTTTGAAGGCGGCGTGGAGACAGTGTCTAACATTTCTTCCCTTACCGACTATGGTTTTGGGCTGCGCTGGGCTCCACATCCTTCAGTACAAATGAGCGCTTTTTGGTCCCGCAACGAGGACGCACCAAGCGCCAGCGATTTAAGTGATCCTCAAACGTTGACACCTGACGTGACTATATTCGACTTCGTACGCGGCGAAAGCACCGTGGTTGATTTTCTCGAGGGCGGTAATCCTAACTTAAATCCTGAAACCTCCAAGTCGTTTCGTCTTTCCCTGTCTATTCGTCCTGAAGATTGGTCCGACTTTTCATTTAATGCATCATTCGTTCGCCGTCGCCTTGATAACGCGGTAACTTCCATCTCGGTTATATCGCCCGAATTGGCTGACGCCTTCCCCGACCGTTTCATCAGAGGCAAGGATGGCCGGCTGGAACGGTTCGATGTGCGGCCGTTGAATATCGGCCGCTCCAGGCGCGAGAGCGCGAACTGGACAATATCCTGGTCCAAGCAACTCAAGGACCAAAAGGTTTCTGAAGCAGCGGCGCTTGAGAAAGAGAGTGAAAAAAATCAGAAACTGAGCAGCGGCGTGCTCATCTTTTCGCTCGACCACCGGGTGCGGTTACGGGACCAACAAGAGCTACTGCTGAATAGTCAGCCAGTCGATTTGTTGAAGGGTGCGACCGGAGGTTCTTCCAAGCATAATCTCGAATTTAGTGCTCGCGCAATTTATCGCGGCTTGGGAATGAACCTCAATGCAAACTGGGCCAGCGGCTACAAAGCCCGATTTGGCTCACAAGCGCTGAATTACTCAACTCTAGCCCGGTTTGACATTAAATTGTTCGCAAATATCAATGAAGTGATCAGGCAAAATGAGCGGACTCGCTGGACGAAAGGTTTGCGAGCGGAGTTAGCCGTAGAGAACCTGTTTAATAGTCGGAGGAGAATCGTCGATCAGAACGGTGATACGCCGCTGGCATTCCAGCCTAGCTATCTTGATCCGCTTGGCCGTACCATTCAATTTTCGATCCGCAAATTATTCTAAAAATGAAGGAAGGGAGGCTCACGGTAAATTTACGCGAGCCTCCTTTTTTATTGATTAGCAATCAACGAATTTCTACCCGCCAAAATGGTCCAGGTTCCCAAAAACGACACTCGAAACGATCGAGCATATCGCGTTGAAAGTCGGACGCCTTTTGGTCCTGCCGCGAAGCAACGCGTGCGTCGGGATCCTTCCGCTGTCTGTTGATTTCATGTGACAGCGCCGACTGGCATTGGCCCTTGTTCCCAAAACCGCCGGGGTTTGCATTGTTTACGGTGCCACCAGGACCTGCGCCCTCGGGATGGGCTGCCATAGCGGCTCCGGGGACAACAAGTGCCGCGGCAACTAATAGGCTTGTATACTTGATATTCATAAGGTTCCTCCTATTTTCATGTGAACCCCAATAAGGGGCTGACAACAGGCCTTATCCAGAAGCCAGATGTCGAAGCGACCCAGCTTCAGACTTTAATCCAGAGCTGTTCTACCAGAATAGTCGACTCGGGAAATCTGACGGATGCAGTTTTTGTAACACATATTTCAATATTTTGTCTAGTCCATGGGATATTCGGTAGTGTCTCAATTTCAAACTGAGACACTACCGATTTTTTGCGTAACAAATAATGGCCTGCGGGTTTCGAAAAAAAATATAAGGTTATTTAAGTTATTGATAGGAAAGAAACCTGTTGGACATGTCGACCGAGTCACAAGTGCGAGAAGATAGATTATGCACAAAATTGGCTTACGAACATTTCTGGTAAGAGGCGCGTATAGTTCTAGCGACGGCCGGGCTCGCAAAAAGCACTCTCGACTTTTGCCCACCAGCCCCCACGCCTTCCTCCAGTCACGATTTGAGCCTCTTATTAAGACGTCTGTTTTTGGGTCGGGAGCGGAACGTCTGCTTAGCCCGCCCCAATTCCCCGAAGCGGACGGAATGCTGACGGCCCAGAAGCGGATATAGTTCCGCCTCTAACAAAAGCAAAATTTCAAGCTGGCGACGACCGCTCAGTTCCATAGAAAAAGGCGGGCCTCTTTTCGAGGTCCCGCCAGATTTTTTCTAGAACAAAGAGCGAAAAAAATGGAGAGCGATACTCTGCTCCCCGGATGTTTGTCTAGTTGACGGCGTCTTTCAAACCCTTGCCGGCTTTGAATTTTGCTTGTGTCGACGCAGGAATCTGCATCGGTTCGCCAGTGCGCGGGTTGCGACCGGTCGAAGCTTTGCGCTTGGAAGTCGAGAATGTACCGAAGCCTACGAGACGAACTTCGCCTCCGCCGGAAAGTGCCTTGGTGATCGAGTCAAATACGGCATCAACCGCTTTACCGGCATCGCTCTTGCTTAGGCCGCTATGATCCGCAACGTTACTGATAAGATCCTGTTTATTCATTATGGGAATCCCCCCTTCTCTAATGGCAATTCGATTGAATCGCATCTTTGTCTGGCGGCAGTAATGCGAAATAATCCCAGTGAGTCAAAGAAAAACCGCCGTTTTCTGCGCCAGACCCCCATTTTTTGCGTCAAACGACAGGAAATGGGACGAACGGTTGCGGAGCCGTGTCGGTTTCAATTATTATCCGGCAGCATTTCACGATTGTTTCAAAAGTGCGACTCGATCATGAAAGTCTATCAATGCCGCGCGGCGGAACCCGTATCATCGGTAACCGGAGCGGTGGCATGGCTGGCCAGTTCGTCGGCATCGCTCCACTCGATCGGCTCCACTTTTTCGGTGAGGGCTTCGGCCAGCACTTCATCGACATGTTTTAGCGGAATGATCTTGAGTTGCGAGGTGATATTGCCCGGGATCTCGACGAGATCCTTTTCATTGTCGGCCGGAATCAGCACCGTGGTTATGCCGCCGCGCAGCGCCGCCAGCAATTTTTCCTTCAGTCCGCCAATTGGCAATATCCGACCACGCAATGTCACTTCGCCGGTCATCGCAACATCGCGCCGCACCGGAATCCCGGTCAGGGTCGAAACGATCGCGGTCACGATCCCGACACCCGCCGACGGGCCATCTTTCGGTACCGCACCCTCGGGCAAATGGATATGGATATCCTTGCGACTGAAGAAACTCGGTTTGATGCCGTAGGAAGGCGCCCGCGCTTTCACGAAGGAGAGCGCCGTCTGAATCGACTCGTTCATCACATCACCAAGCTTGCCGGTGGTCTTGATCTGTCCCTTGCCGGACACGGTCACGGATTCGATCGTCAGCAGTTCGCCGCCCACTTCGGTCCAGGCCAGACCGGTGACAGCACCGACCTGATTTTCTTCCTCACCGACCCCATGACGGTATTTTTGCACCCCGGCATATTCCGAGAGATTGTCGGGGGTGATCTCCACAGTCTTATACTCGCCTTCGAGTATCCGGCGCAGCGCCTTGCGGGCCAGCTTGGCAATCTCGCGTTCCAGCGTCCGCACACCGGCTTCGCGGGTATAATAGCGGATCAGATTGCGTAGCGCGTCCTCGCGCAGGACAAACTCCTCCTTTTTCAGGCCATGGGCATCAATCTGCTTTTCGATCAGATGGCGTTTGGCTATTTCGACTTTCTCGTCTTCGGTATAGCCCTCCAGCCGGATGATCTCCATCCGGTCGAGCAATGGCTGCGGCAGATTGAGCGAGTTGGCAGTGGTCACGAACATCACATCCGACAGATCGATATCGATCTCGAGATAATGATCCTGAAACTTGTCATTCTGCTCCGGGTCCAGCACTTCGAGCAAAGCCGATGCCGGATCGCCTCGGAAATCCTGGCCCAGCTTGTCGATTTCGTCGAGCAGGAACAACGGATTGGAAGTGCCCGCCTTCTTCAGATTGGAGACAATCTTGCCCGGCAGTGATCCGATATAGGTCCGGCGATGCCCGCGGATTTCCGCTTCATCGCGGACGCCGCCAAGCGACTGACGGACGAATTCGCGTCCGGTGGCGCGGGCGATCGAGCGGCCCAGCGAGGTCTTGCCGACGCCGGGGGGGCCGACCAGGCATAATATCGGGCCTTTCAGCTTGTTCGTTCGCGTCTGCACAGCCAGATATTCCAGGATCCGTTCCTTGACTTTTTCGAGCGCGAAATGGTCGTCATCCAGCACCTTTTCGGCCTGTTTGAGGTCTTTCTTGAGCCGCGACTTCTTGCCCCAGGGCAGTCCGAGCAGCACATCAAGATAGTTGCGTGTCACCGTTGCCTCTGCCGACATCGGCTGCATGCCCTTGAGCTTTTTGAGCTCTGCGGTCGCCTTGGCTTTCGCTTCCTTGGAAAGTTTCAGCTCCTTGATCTTCTTGCCCAGTTCGGCGAGCTCGTCGCCCTCGCCGTCTTCGCCGTCGCCCAGTTCCTTCTGGATCGCCTTCATCTGTTCGTTCAGATAATATTCGCGCTGGGTCTTCTCCATCTGGCGCTTGACGCGGCCGCGGATTTTCTTCTCGACCTGCAAAACACCAAGTTCGCCTTCCATGAAGGCAAAGACCATTTCCAGGCGTTTGGTGGGATCGCTCTCCATCAGCAGGCTCTGCTTGTCGGAGACTTTCACATTGATGTTCGCGGCGACCGCATCGGCGAGTCGCGAGGCATCCTCGATCTCGCCCAATTGCACGACCGTTTCCGCAGGCATCTTCTTGTTGAGCTTCGAATAATTTTCAAACTGGTCGACCACGGAGCGCATCAGCGCCGAGGTCTGGGCATCATCGTTCAACTGCTCATCGAGCAGTTCGACCGCCGCCAGGACATAGCCGTCCGACTGGTCTTCGAGTGAAAGATGCGTGGCGCGCTGCTTGCCTTCGACCAGCACCCGAACAGTGCCATCGGGCAATTTGAGCAATTGCAACACAGTCGCAACCACCCCGAGATCATAAAGCTGATCGCGCGCCGGATCGTCTTCCGCCGGATCGAGCTGGGCAACGAGGAAGATTTCCTTGTCTGAATCCATCGCCTTTTCAAGCGCAACCACAGATTTGTCGCGACCGACAAACAGCGGCACGATCATATTCGGAAAAACCACGATGTCGCGCAAAGGCAACAATGGCAGCGCCTTGGATTCAGGGGCAGGATTGGCTTCGAATTCGGACATTTTTACTCCAGCATGTTGCGCTGCAACAGCGCTTCTGTCCACTATATGGTGCCTGTTGGAGACACTTCAAGCGGAATGCGTCCGATCCGCGGACCGGCCTAAAAGGGCAGTTTAAAACCTGGGGGTAACTGCATGCCGCTGGTCATCTTGCCCATTTCCTCGCTGCTCACTGAATCAGCTCGGTTCCGGGCGTCGTTGAAAGCTGCTGCAACCAGATCCTCCAGCATCTGCTTTTCGTCGGCCCGCATCAGACTATCATCGATTGTCACCGCCAGCACCCGGCCTTTTGCGGTCGCCTTGACCTTGACCAGTCCGCCGCCAGCTTGCCCCTCGACTTCGATGCTATCCAGCTTTTTCTGCGCTTCTTCCATCTGCGACTGGACCTGCTGTGCTGCCTCCTGGGCGGCCTTCATCATTTCTTCCATTGATTTCATTGTCATGCGCTCCTTGATTCTTTGGGGCGAGGATCCTCGTCCTCAAGCAATATGGCATCGGGAAAGGCTTCAAAGGCCGCTCTCACCAACGGAGCATCGAGGATCGCCTGACGCTCTGCATCCCTGGCCTGCTGCTGTTGTTCGACAAGGCTCGGCTGCGCCTCGCCCTGCCCTTCAGTGATCGTCCAGTCGCAACCCGTCTCCTGCTTCAACGCATCAGCGATTTTTCGGATATCGGAATCGGCGATCGGCCGGGCCGGTTGATAGACGATGGCGGGGGCTTGAAAGGATATCACCCGCATGTCGGCAATCAATATGCTTTCCAGAACTGCCGAGACCCGCCCGACGGTTTTCACCGCATCGGTAAATTGCTCTGGTAGCCCGCCAGCTCGTGGGGCTTCTGCAGGCGCAGGATTGGCTTGCGCGACAGGCTCCGCCAGCGGCACTGTGGTCTGTTGGCTTTGCGGTTCACCAATGGTCGCGGGAACGCTTTTCTCCAGCATTATGGACAGTTTTCCGGGATCCGGTAACTCAGCGGCACAAAGCACCCGGAGCAAGGACATTTCGCAGGCTTCGCGGGGCAGATGGGCCTGCTGGACTTCCTGATAACCCTTGAGCAGCAATTGCCACAGCCGGTGCAGAACCGGATAAGAAAGCTGGTCGGACCAATCGGAAAATTTCTGCCTCGCCTCCTCCGACAAGGTTGGATCACTGGCGCGGCCGACCTTTAACAGGGTAACCTGATGCGACAGCGACAGCAGCCCGTTCATCAGCGCCAGGGGCTCCACACCAATCCTATATTGTTCCGCGATCGCATCCAGCAAGGCGGCGGAATCACCTTCCAGCAATCTGGCGAACAGCCGCCGGACCGCGCTGCGGTCCGAAAGGCCAAGCATATCCCGAATCTGGGCGGCCTTCACCTGTCCGTCGCCATCCATATCGGCATGGGCAATCGACTGATCGAGGATCGAAAGACCGTCGCGGACAGACCCTTCCGCCGCCTGCGCGATCAGATCAAGCGCTTCCTGCTCCGCGGTCACCCCTTCCTTGCCAACGATCATCCCGAAATGATCAGACAGTTGTTCGGCACTGATCCGTTTCAGATCGAAGCGCTGACAACGGGACAGGACGGTGATCGGAACCTTGTTCACCTCGGTCGTTGCGAAGATGAATTTCACATGCGGTGGCGGCTCTTCGAGCGTCTTCAACAGCGCGTTGAACGCATTTTTCGACAGCATGTGGACTTCATCGATAATGTAGATTTTATAGCGCGCCGAAACGCTGGAATAACGCACCGCTTCAATGATCTCGCGGACATCATCGACGCCAGTATGGCTGGCCGCGTCCATCTCGATGACATCGATAAAGCTACCCGTTGCGATACTCCGGCATGGTTCGCAATGGCCGCACGGATCGATTGTCGGCCCGCCCTGCCCGTCTTCGCCAATACAGTTGAGTGCCTTGGCGATCAGCCTGGCGGTGGAGGTTTTTCCGACCCCGCGCACACCGGTCATCAGGAAGGCATGGGCAAGCCGATCGCGCTTGATCGCGTTGCCCAGCGTCTGGACCATCGCATCCTGTCCGATCAGTTCGGAAAATCTGGACGGCCGATATTTGCGCGCTAGCACCCGATAAGGTTGCGCCGCGCCCGGCGCTGGCTGGTCCGGCGCTTCGACGCCGGTGGCGGCAAATATATCTTGTGAATCGGACATGAAGTTTCAGTTTAGGCGAGACAGGCGATCTTGTCGAAGGCTTATCAGTGCCCGACGAGCATTGTGTCAAAATTAACTGCGAGTAGGAGCCGGGCGACCCGCAGAAAAATCGTTGCGGCTGCTTCCTTCCGGACCTGACCGGGTTGGCGACAACTACGTCCACCCGACTCCCGCCGCGCATATGGTGGGACTGTGGCCAAAATGCAAGCCGTTAGATTGCCGGGGATTGCGTTAGCCAATCTGCATATTGTGGCTTTCGATTGGCAAGTGAACGGTCAGGCCATCCAGTTCGGCGGTCAGCGTGATCTGACACGCCAGTCGGCTGGTCCGTCGCGCACCAGCGGCCAAATCGAGCATATCCTCTTCCATTTCGCTCGCGTCGGGCAATTTGTCGAAATCTGCCGTTTCGACAATCACATGACAGGTCGAGCAGGCCATTTGGCCCTCGCAGGTGCCTTCCAGCGGCTGGTCATGAATCTGCGCGACGGTGAGCAGATTATCGCCTTCCGATGCCTCGGCAGAAAGCGTTTGTTCGCCGTCGGAACTGACAAAATGGACCGTGATCTTGGTCATGATAACTGGTTCTCCGCTGCTTGATTGATCAGCTGTGCTGCCTGTTCCACCTCTTCGATGCTGTTATAGCGCCCGAATCCCAGACGGATCGATGATTTTATCTGTGCCGGCTCCAGTCCCAGCGCTGCGAGCACGTGGCTGGGCCGTCCAGAACCGCTGGCGCAGGCCGATCCGGCAGAAAATGCCACGCCCCGGACATCGGACATCAAGCGGGCAATATCAAGACCGTCGCGGCGGATATTCAGATTGCCGGCGTAGCGCTGATGAAGCGACCCGTTCACTGTCCAGTCGCCGAACAGGCTCTGAGCCCTCGTTGCCAGACCAGCGATATGGGTCTTATCCTGCTGATGCCGCTCGGCGCATATTTGTGCCGCAACCCCCAATCCGGCGCAGAGCGCTGGAGAAAGGGTCCCGGACCTGATCCCCTGCTCCTGCCCCCCTCCATGGATCAGCGGTGGCAGATCGATCCCGTCGCGCACCCACAGCGCGCCAATGCCCTTGGGACCGTAGATCTTGTGCCCGGACAGCGCGATCAGATCCGCGTGCTGAGGAATATCGACCCGGCCAAAACCCTGCACCGCATCGCAGAGCATCAGCGCGCCGGCCCGGTGCGCCATGTCCGTGATCTGCTCGACCGGCTGGATTACTCCAATCTCGTTATTGACCAGCATCGCGCCAACCAGCGCCGTTTTCGATCCGAGACAGGATGCCAGTTCTTCCAGATCGACCAACCCGTCCCGGCCGACCGGCAGCAAACGGCTATCAAATCCCTGGGTCCCATACCAGAGAGCGGTGTCGCGCACCGCGGCATGTTCGGTGTCGATAACGGCAATCTGATCGCGCCCCTGGCCAGCCATGGTGCGCGCGGACCCAAACGCCAGATTGATCGCTTCGGTCGCGCTACCAGTGAATATCACTCGCCCGTTCTTCGGCAGGAGACCCGCCACCTGGTCCCGCGCGACTTCAACGGCAGCAGCGGCCCGTCGGCCGATCACATGCGGACTGTGCGGATTGCCGAAATTGTCTTTCAGCCAGGGCAGCATCGCATCGAACACCTCCGGTGCGAGCGGCGTGGTCGCCTGATTATCCAGATAGATGGGTTTCATCATCCGGCCTCAGCTGTGCCTGGATTCTGCAAAAATCGACTGCCACTTGTCGATGAAGGCGTAAATATGCGTCCGGCTGGTGTCGCGGCCGATACTGACCCGGATCACTTCGCGCGCCACTTGCGGGTCGGTACCCATCGCTTCCAGCACATGGCTGGTCTTCAGCGTTCCGGATGAACAGGCACTGCCGGCGGACACTGAAAATCCGGCCATGTCGAATTTGATCAGCTGGGTATTCGCGGCCACGCCGGGCATATGGTAGCTGGCAATCGTGGCAATGCGCGGCGCTGTCTGGGCGATCACCGCACCCCCTTCCTTCCGGATCGCATCATCGAGATGCTGGCGCAGTTCCGCCGCGCGCCCCGCCCAATTGGCGGGCGCTTCCAGCGCCGCGGTCATGCCCATGATATAGGGGAGATTCTGGGTGCCGGACCGGTAGCCCTGTTCCTGCCCGCCATCGGCATGGAGCAGCCGCAGATCCTTGACCAGCAGGGCACCGACACCGGGAGGGCCACCGAATTTATGTCCGGCAACAATGATCAGATCGGCATCTGGCAAGGGCAGTTTCCCGACCGATTGGGAACAATCAGCCAGCAGATAGCTGCCCCGGTCACGCACGACTTTGGCCAGCGTATCCAGATCCTGCATCACCCCGGTTTCATTATTGACCGACTGGATCGCCACCAGCGCCGGCCCCTCGGCACTTTTCAGCAGATGGTTCAGGTTCATCGGCACGACCATGCCGTTCATATCGACCGGAACGGGTTTCGCATCACGCGCAAAACGCAGCACCACATCATGTTCGACCGGCGTGACATATTGAAGCGCGGGCTTTGACTTCGTCAATGCGATCTGGATCGCTTCGCTTGCCCCGCTGGTGAAAATCACATCGCCTTGCCAGCCCAAGGCGTCCTTGAATCGCCGCCGCGCATTTTCCAGCATCGCCTGGGCCGCTCGCCCGTCGCCATGCGGCGAGGACGGGTTGGCCCAATGCTCGAAACCCTCTGCACAGGCCTTTTTCGCGGCATCGAGCATCGGCGCAGTGGCGGCATGATCGAGATAGATGCGTTGGGGGTCGGTCACGATAGGGGCAAAAACTCTCTGGCTAGCGGGATTGAGTTGCGGATTTGTTGACTCTTCCTATATAGGCGCTGCATCCAGCGCAAAAGCTATTCTAAATTCTCGCGCGCTGGATCGTTTAATTTTGATCGAAGAATTGAAAATCCATGCCAGATGTAATTTTTACCGGGCCAGAAGGCCGCCTCGAAGGCCGATTCAGCCCTGGTCCGCGTGACCGGGCACCGGTTGCCATGATCCTTCATCCCCACCCGCAAGCGGGCGGCACGATGAACGACCGGATCACCCAGGCGATGTACAAAACCTTCGTGAAACGCGGCTTTGCTACCTTGCGATTCAATTTTCGCGGCGTGGGCCGTTCCCAGGGCGTGTTCGACAACGGTATCGGCGAATTGTCCGATGCGGCGGCAGCACTCGACTGGGTGCAGAGCTTTCATCCCGAGGCCCAGACCACTTGGATCGCCGGCTACAGCTTTGGCGCATGGATCGGCATGCAGCTGCTAATGCGCCGTCCGGAAATCCGCGGCTTCATCTCCGTCTCTCCGCCAGCCAATATGTATGACTTCAACTTCCTCGCTCCCTGCCCGTCCTCGGGTATCATCGTGCAGGGCGTCAATGATGAAGTCGTCACTCCGAGCGCGGTCCAGAAACTGGTCGACAAGCTGCGGACCCAGAAACATATCACCATCCATCATGACGAGATTCCCCGCGCCAATCATTTCTACGAGAATGAGATGGAATTGTTGATGGGGTCGATCGACAATTATCTCGACATGCGGCTCGCGCCGGATTCACCGATCAAATAAATTCAGTCGCCAGACTGAGGTGAAACCGGCTGATTGCTCTCGGGCACAGGGATTGACCCAATTCCGACATTGGCGAACATCACGGCGGCAGCGACAAGCATCAGCCAGCCCTGCTTTCTGTTGATGCCCTTGCGCAACACGTAGATTCCGCCCGCCAGCAGCGCAGCTCCCGCCAGCATGAGCACGGATAAAATCAGGTTCGACATGAAACGATCGTTATCGGCTGAGCGACAAGCTGACAATCAATTGTTTCCGTGGTTGTCCGGCTTGCTTCTCTCTGGATCCAGTTGGGCATAACCTTGCCGACAGCGGTTCAAGAAGCAGATTGCTCTTGGGGCGGATTTTTGCTAGAACAAATATAGAACATATCGAGCAGAAACGGATTTGTCGGCTTGGAATCGGAACCACCTCTGTTGATCATTGATCCCACGGCGGAAGCCTGTGATCTGGCGCGACTGCCATTTTGCGAGGCCGCGAAGGGCAGAATATCGGTCAACCAGGCAAAATTCACGGATCTGGAGAACGTCGAAGTCATTGTCGATGCCATGCCCTTCCTGCTCTCCCGCCTGACCGCTGCAGAAACCATCCAGCGATTGGCTGCCAGAAAGGACGAACCACATTTGTCTGACGTCCTGTTGCCGATGAATTCTGCCATTGGCGTCGCGCCGAGAGACAATCTGACCAGCGCCAGACATCTGTCGGAGGTTAATCAGCATCTGCTGCTGCTCGGCAGTTGGATCGGCGAAAGCGTGGATGCCACCGCTGCCGCTTGGTTACCCGCTCGCACAATATTGCCATTCGCCGAATTCGATCAGCTGGCCAGGCACTATCTGGAGAATGGCCTGTTCCCGACATCATTCCAGACGTCATTCTCCAAGACAGGCGACGGCTGTTTCGCGACCCTCGGCCTGGATTATTTTGCCGGGCAGGAAATCCGCATGACCGCACCGCCGGACTATAGCCCGTCCGACCTCCGCCAATGCCTGGCCCCCATCATCGATACGATCGCAACGCGTGGCAAGATCAACCGGCCCGCCCGATCAACCGGCTTGAACGAAGGCGAGACACTGATCTGCACGCCTAACGACGACCTGCAATTTGTCGACATCATCATCCAGCGCGGTGCATTGGACAGCATCCCGCCAAACCGATAACGCCAGTCAGGCCGCGGTCGGCGCCGCTTCCCGCACATTCTGGTCGACATGCTCGGCAAATTGCTCGAAATTGTTGATGAACAATTTGACCAGCTTTTGCGCGGTTTCGTCATAGGCGCTGGGGTCGGACCAGGTCGAACGCGGATTGAGAATCTGGCTATCCACGCCGGTTACCGATACCGGCACTTCAAAGCCGAAATTATCATCAACCCGGAATTCACCGTCGTTCAGGCTGCCATCCAGAGCGGCATTGAGCAGGGCCCGGGTTGCCTTGATCGGCATCCGGTTGCCTTCGCCATATTTGCCGCCGGTCCAGCCGGTATTCACCAGCCAGCAACGCACCCCGCCCTTGGCAATCCGTTCCTTCAGCAAATTGCCGTAAACCGACGGATGACGTGGCATGAACGGTGCACCGAAGCAGGTCGAGAAAGTCGCTTCCGGCTCGGTCACGCCGATTTCGGTGCCCGCCACCTTGGCGGTGTAGCCGGAGAGGAAATGATACATCGCCTGCTCGGGCGTCAGGCGCGAGATGGGAGGCAATACGCCGAACGCATCGGCGGTCAGCATGATGATATTCTTTGGCACCGGACCCATATTGTCGGCCGAAGCATTGGGGATGAATTCGATCGGATAGGCGCCGCGGGTATTTTCCGCCTTGCTATTGTCATCCAGATCCAGTTCCCGGCTGTCCATGTCCATCACGACATTTTCCAGCACGGTCCCGAAGCGGCGCGTGGTCGCATAGATTTCCGGCTCGGCTTCTTCCGACAGCCGGATCATCTTGGCATAGCAACCGCCTTCGAAATTGAACACGGCGGTATCCGACCAGCCATGCTCGTCATCACCGATCAGCACGCGGCTGGCATCCGCCGACAATGTGGTCTTGCCGGTCCCTGACAGACCAAAGAAAATCGCGGTATCGCCCTCTGGTCCGATATTCGCCGAGCAATGCATCGGCATAACCGAATCGAGCGGGAGCAGATAGTTGAGCAGCCCGAAAACGGATTTCTTCATCTCGCCAGCATAAGCGGTTCCGCCGATCAGGATCAGTTTTTCGGTCAGATTGACCGCGATGACCGTTTCGCTACGAGTGCCGTGGCGCGCCGGATCGGACTTGAAACTCGGCAGATCGATGATCGTATATTCCGGCTCGAACGCTGCAAGCTCGTCGGTGCCGGGCCGGACCAGCATCGTACGAATGAACAGATTGTGCCAGGCCAGTTCGTTGATGATGCGGACATTGACCCGATGCTCCGGCTGCGAGCCGCCAAACAGATCCTGAACGAACAATGTTTGCTTTTCTGACAGGGCTGCGAGGAAATCCTCTTTCAGTGCCGCAAAATGTTCCGGTGTCATACCGACATTGGTTTTGCCCCACCATACGCTGTCTTCGGTTTCGGCATCTCGCACGATGAACTTGTCATTGGCGGAACGGCCAGTGTGCTTGCCGGTTTCCACAACCAGCGGGCCGTCTTTGGCCAAATGCCCTTCGCCCCGGGAAACAGCTGCCTCGACCAGAGCGGGAGCACCGAGATTCCAGTGCTGCTCGGCCGAATTGGCAAAACCTTGATCATTTAATGAAACCGGCGAAATTTTTGACACTGATAATCCCCTATGGCTTGAAACAGGTTGAGGTCCCGCCGATGAGGCGAATTTGAAACGGCGCTTACTGAACCCTGTCGAGTCGGTCAAATTTCTTCCCCACGACCTGGCAAAAATTTCATATTTCCCGCCAGATCGCGAATCCCGGTGACGAAATTGCTACCGACAAGCTGTCTTGTAACCTATTATCCCATCCACTAGGTCACTTCCAGCGCGAGCAGCAAAGGAATGCAACAAAAAATATGTCAGCCAATATTGCTCTTGTCGACGATGACCGCAACATATTGACCTCTGTGTCGATTGCCTTGCAGGCCGAGGGCTTCATTACCCGAGTCTATTCGGACAGCGAAGCAGCGCTGCATGCCATATTGGAAAACCCGCCGGATCTGGCGGTGTTTGATATCAAAATGCCGAAGATGGACGGGCTTGAACTGCTCCGGAGGGTCCGCGAAAAATCAAATGTCCCGGTCATCTTCCTGACCTCCAAGGACGAAGAACTGGACGAGGCACTCGGCCTCGCCATGGGAGCCGATGATTACATTAAAAAGCCGTTCTCGCAGCGGCTGTTGATCGCTCGTGTTCGATCAATCTTGCGGCGCACTGAATTCATCAATTCGTTGGACGAAGGCGCGGAAGACGAAGCCACCGAACCATTGGTACGCGGCAATCTGGAAATGGATCCTGCACGTCATCTGGTCCGCTGGAAAGACGTCAATGTGACCCTGACGGTCACCGAATTCATGATCCTGGAGACGCTGGCGCACCGACCGGGCGTTGTCAAAAGCCGCAACCAGCTGATGGACGCGGCCTATCAGGACGATGTCTATGTCGACGATCGCACGATCGACAGCCATATCAAGCGACTGCGCCGAAAATTTCGGGAAGTCGATCCCGAATTTGATGCCATAGACACGCTATATGGAGCCGGCTATCGCTATACGGAATAACGATCGGCAAGAGCGAGATAGCGGCCTGACGCTCGGTTGGTCAGCCCGGCTCTCGCTCACCACCCGTATCTTGGTCGTCAATGTCCTAGCGATTGCCTTGCTGGCCGGAGGCCTGTTCTATCTCAACAATTATCGCGACCGGCTAACCGAAGAACGACTGGCGCAGGCGAGACTGCAACTGACGATCGTCGCCGATGCTTTATCCGCCGCGGATGCACCGGATGTAAACCCGCTCATTCGTCAGTTTTCCGATGATCTCGACGCCCGGCTCCGGATTTATGCACCAGATGGCACCAAGGTCATCGACAGTTTTGCGCTGGCCCAGCCAACCTATCGGTTCATTGACCCGGAGGCCGAACCCTGGCGCAAGGATGCCGCCCGCATATTGGACCGGACCATTGAAAATTTCGTGTTCAGCAAACCAATTCCGGATTTCAGCGAACCAGCCAGTGATGCGATGGAACAATGGCCCGAGCTTGTCGCTACCCAAGGCAGCACGCGCGCAGTCAGTTCGGTGAGTTTGGCGCCGGACCGCACACCGGTCATTGTGGCAGGAAAATCGCTTCCCGACGATACCGGCTCCATCCTTTTGACCGCCAACGCTCGCGATATCACGCGGATCGTCAGAGCCGAACGATCCAGCGTGCTGCTGGTGATACTGGTTGCGGCAACGGTGTCGATCCTGCTTTCGCTGTTCCTCGCCAGAACCATTGTCCAGCCGATCAGAAAACTGGCCCGCGCAGCGTTGCGCGTCCGGATGGGCCGATCCGACGAAATCGCAATTCCCCGAATGCCGGACCGGCGCGACGAGATCGGCCAGCTCAGCCGCGCCCTGTCCGACATGAGCGCGGCGCTGCGCCACCGGATCAACGCCACCGAGGCTTTCGCCGCCGATGTCAGCCATGAAATCAAGAACCCCCTTGCCTCGCTCCGGTCCGCGCTGGAGGGACTGGAACGGGTCGATGATCCGGAATTGCAGAAACAGCTTCTCGACGTGGCCAAGGATGATGTGCGCCGGATCGACCGGCTGATCAACGACATCTCCGATGCTTCCCGGGTCGATGCCGAGCTGGCCCGGGCCAAATTTGAACCGATCGATATCGGCAATATGCTGGAGCAACTGCTGGCAGCGCGCGAACAGCGTGCCTCCAATCTGGGCGTGCATATCGCTTTCGCGCGACCGGCGAAGGATGTCGCCAAAGTGATGGGAGATGGCGGCCGTCTGGAGCGTGTGTTCAGCAATCTATTGGACAATGCTGTTTCCTTTTCGCCCGATGGCGGTCTGGTGGAGATATTGGCCACCCCGGATGGTGATGAAATTGTCATCCATGTCGCGGATCAGGGTCCGGGTGTTCGTCCGGAGCAGCGCGAACAGGTGTTCCAGCGGTTCCATTCGGCCAGACCCGATGGCGAAATGTTCGGCAAGCATAGCGGGCTGGGGCTGGCAATCGCCAGGACGATCGTCGAGGGTCATCAGGGCAGGATCAGCATATTGGACCGAGACGGCGGCCAATCGGGTGCCTGTTTCGAGATTCGTCTGCCAAAGGCACCCGGATGACAAGCACAGCGGAGGAGGATGATCAGGTGACCGTGCACGCCACGGCCGTAGCCATTTCGGGTGCGGGCTTACTGATCCGCGGAAAATCAGGGTCGGGCAAGTCCGATCTCGCCTTGCGCCTGATCGACCGTGGGGCGACCTTGATCAGTGACGACTATGTCGTCGTCAGCCGCGAGAAGGACCAACTCTTGCTCGGTCCTCCCCCTAATCTAGCTGGCAAACTCGAAATCCGCTCGCTGGGGATATTCGAATGCGAATATCTTGCCGGCATAGCGCTCAAGCTGGTCGTCGACTTGAAGGACTGTCCCGACCGGTTTCCCCTGGACAGGCAGATCAGGATTTTGCTGGGAATAGCGGTGCCATCCTGTACATTGGACGCTATGGAATCGAGCGCAGATATCAAGGCGGAATGGGCCTTGCAACGCATAGGGCGGGGCACCACAGAATCATGAATGGAAAAACGGCAAAACCAGTCCTGCTGGTTACCGGCCTTTCCGGCGCTGGCAAAACCACAGCATTGAAAACGCTGGAAGATATTGGTTGGGAGACCGTCGACAATTTTCCGTTCCGTTTGATCGAACGCTTGCTGGAAACACCGCCTTCTATGTCCCGCGGCGACAGCGATCCGCCGCTGGCACTGGGATTCGATAGCCGGACCCGGGGATTCGAACCCAACAAGCTGATCAAACGGGTCAAGCGTCTGCAGAAAAAACAGGATTATCTGATCTCGACGCTCTATCTGGATTGCGCCGGAGGCGAACTGGAACGGCGTTATGGCGAGACCCGTCGGCGGCACCCGCTGGCCCTGGACCGACCGGCTAAAGAAGGCATCGCGTTGGAACGGACCCTGCTCGATCCGTTTCGCCGCTGGGCAGACCATGTCATCGATACCACCGACCTGACCGCTAACGATTTGCAGCGCGAAATCCGGCAATTGTTCACGCTCGACAAGGATACGGTCACGACGATCACCCTCACCAGCTTCGGCTTTTCCCGGGGAATTCCCAATAATATCGACCTGTTGTTCGATGTGCGCTTTCTGTCCAACCCGTTCTGGGAACCGAACCTCAAGCTGATGACTGGACTAGATGCAGAGGTTGCAGAATATATCGGCCAGGATCCCGCCTATGCCGAAGCGATGGAAAAGATTCTCGACCTGCTCAAATTCCTGCTTCCCCGCTATCAGGACGCCGGCAAAGCCTATGTCAATATCGGTATCGGCTGTACCGGCGGACGGCACCGATCGGTACATGTTGCCGAACGACTGAGCAAAGACTTGCGCGCCAGCGGCTTTTCCCCCAATGTCCTGCATCGCAACTTGGCGTCTAGGCCAATGGAAGCGCTGGAATCTATGCAGAAACTGGACGGGAACAGGGGCATTTAATCGGTATGATTGGATTGGTTCTCGTGACACACGGGCAGCTGGCAACGGAATTTGTCATTGCCATGGAGCATGTGGTTGGCCCGCAAAAGGCAATCGCCGCGATTGGTATCGGTGCGCGTGACGATATGGAAGAACGCCGCAAGGAAATTGCTGATTGCATTACCAAAGTGGATTCCGGCCAAGGGGTCATCATTCTCACCGACCTGTTTGGCGGCACGCCATCCAATCTTGCTATTTCCCTGATGGAAAAGGGCAAGGTTGAAGTCATCGCCGGCGTCAATCTGCCGATGCTGATTCGACTCGACGGCGCTAGAAAATCTATGGATATCGTCTCCGCCATCGCCGCTGCCAAGGAAGCCGGCAAAAAATATATCAGCGTGGCATCGGAAATATTGGGAAGCGACGCATGAGCGAAGTTCGCAAGATCGTCGCCATCACCAACAGCCGCGGCCTGCACGCCCGGGCGAGCGCGAAATTCGTGACCTATGTCAGCAAATTGCCCGTCGCTCTCGACGTCAGGGTGGCGAAAGACGGCACCGAGGTGACCGGCACCTCGATCATGGGCCTGATGATGCTGGGTGCCGCCAAGGGCGACAGTATCGAGATCATCGTTGCCGGCCCGCAGGCAGAGAGCGCGCTCGAGAAGCTGACGGGGCTGGTCGTCGACGGATTCGGTGAAGACTGAACCGATGCGCCACCAGATTAGCGGCTTTTCCAATCCGACGATAAAGCGGCTGAGGAGCCTGCGGGAAAAAAAGCATCGCAAACGCGAAGGCCTCTTCCTCGCTGAAGGACTGCGCATTCTGACCGAGGCGCTGGACAGCGGCAGGACACCCAGAATATTGGTGGTTGTCGAAGATACCGAACTGCACCCGCTGGCGCAAAAGATCGAGGCCGCCACACTTGCCGCAGGCGGGGATGTCATCGAAACCAGCGAAGCGATCATCGCCAAGCTGTCCGGAAAATCCAACCCGCAGTCTATCATCGGCATCTACCCCGATCATCCGGTCCCGCTGGATGAACTGGATCGATCCGAGTCCGATATCTGGCTGGTCGCCCAGTCGCTGCGCGACCCCGGAAATCTCGGCACGATATTGCGTACCGGCGATGCGGTTGGCGCAGGCGGCCTGATCCTGATCGACGAATGCGTCGACCCCTTTTCGGTCGAGTCGGTGCGCGCCAGCATGGGTGCCATTTTTACCCAGCGGGTCGCCCAGACCCGCTGGCCGGAATTTTTATCCTGGCTGCGCAGCGGTCCCGGCGCGCTGGTCGGCACCAGTCTCAACACCGAAAATGACTATCAGTCGGTCCGCTACAAACCCCCGACCTTCCTGCTGATCGGCAATGAAGCGCAGGGTTTGCCGGAGGAATATGAGGCCGCTTGCGACACGCTGGTAAAAATGCCGATGATGGGCAGAGCCGACAGTCTGAACGCCGCCGTCGCCGCCGCCGTCATGGCATATGAAGTCCTGAACCAAAGCCGCAAGAGATAATTGGAATTCCGTCACCCCCTATGTTAGCTTGAACGCGGAGGGGAAAAAAATGAAAAAATCTATATTGCTGATGCCGCTTGCTGCTCTGACGCTGTCAGCCTGCGAGGAACCTGCGGCGACACCGGTCGTGGAAGAATCGATCGGTGACTATTCCGCGATCGGCACCCAGCCGGGATGGACCGTCGAGATAAAGGACGAGCAAATCGCCTTCACGTCGCAGAACGGAAAAGATTTCAAACTTGCTGTCCAACGGGCGAAGAAAACCGACAGCGGATGGGAAGTCAGAGGCTTTTCCGATCTTCACAATATCAACATCAACATCACCAGCGGAGCCGAATGCAGCGATGGCATGAGCGACCGCACCTATGCCGATACGGTGAAGGTAGAAGCCAGCGATAGCGGGATGCTGAACGGTTGTGGTGGTGCCTTCACCGAAGGACCGGACGGTCCGCCCTAGGGCCTATTCGGCGGCTTCGTCGCCGATCACCCGGTCATCTTCGATCAGCCTGTCGCTCACCGTATCGCTATAGCGGGGCAGCGCCTCGATTTCCGGCACGGGTTCAAGATCTTTCTTGCCGGTCTCAATCTGCAGCTCCGCGAACTTGCGCCCGGTCGCCATGATATTGCGCTCGAAGCTACCGACAAATTTGTTATAATTGCCGACCGCGCTGCCAAGCCCTGATCCCATGCGTTTCAGATGTTCGCCCGCGACCGCTAGCCGGTCGTACATCTCCTTGCCGAGCTGACCGATCTGCTTGGCTTCCGCAGCCATTTTTTCCTGCCGCCAGACACCCGCCACCGTACGCGCGATTGCGACGAGATTGGTCGGTGTCGCCAGCAGCACCTTCTTCTCGAATGCATGGTCCCACAAGGTCGGTTCATGCTCGAGCGCGGCGGCGAGAAAATGCTCGCCCGGTACGAACATGATCACATAATCCGGCGCGTCCTCGAACTGGTCCCAATAGGCCTTTTTCGACAGGCCATCGATATGCGCCTTCATTGAATTGCAATGGCGCGCCATGGCAAAGCTGCGCGCCGCATCGTCATCCGCCTCGAATGCATCCTGATAGTCGTTGAGCGAAACCTTGGCATCAATCACCAGCTTGCGTCCGCCCGGCACGTTGATCACCGCATCAGGGCGCAGCCGCCCTTCATCGGTGTCGATGCTCTGCTCGGTGACAAAATCGGTATGTTCGGAAAGCCCGCAGGTTTCGAGCACATTCTTGAGTTGCTGCTCCCCCCAGCGGCCGCGCGATTTCGGTGCATTGCGCAGCGAGTTGACCAGTCGCGCCGCTTCCTGCTGCACCCGGTCCTGCCCCTGGCGGACCTGTTCGATGGTGGCGCTGATCCCGGCATAGGATTCAGTCCGCTCCTTCTCGATCTTGGTAATCGACGCTTCGTAAGTCGCCAGCCGCTCGTGCACCGGCTGCAGCAATTTGGCGATTTTCTCGCCGCCTTTTTCATTGGCCTGATCGAAGCGCTGATCGGCCCGCTCGAGAAACTGCCGCTGGGCGGTTTCCAGCATTTTGGCGCCGATCTCGGAAAATTGCGCCGACAGGGCCTCTTTCGCTTCGAGCAATTGCTGCATCTGCTTTTCATGATTGCGGGCGTCGGCCTGCAGCGCAGCCAGTTCGGTTCGCGCCGCGTCCCGCTCATCGCGGACACCGTCTAGCGTGATCCGCAGCGCATCGGTTGCCTGGGCGGCCTCTTTTGCGGCTTGCGCTGCGTCCTTGGTCGGCTTCCCGCCAACGAACCAGCCCAGCGCCAGACCGCCCAGAAGAGCGATGACGATGGCGACAATGGCGATGATCGGGTCCAAATTAACTCACTTTCCGACAAGAACGAAAAGAGAACCTAGAATTGTTTTTCTGAATAGGCAATAGACGACCTGACCGCCATATTCGTCATAATCGCATACTCGGCACAATCGCCATACTCGTCATCCTGAAACGAGTTCAGCATGACGAATTAACTGGGTCACGTGGGAGGCTGCTTGGAATCCTAAGCGGCGATGCCATGTTCCTTGCGCAATTTCGCAAGCTTCTTCAGCACCATCTGCCGTTTCAGCCGCGACAGATGGTCGATGAACAATATGCCTTCGAGATGGTCCATCTCGTGCTGTAAACAGGTCGCCAGCAGGCCTTCGATCTGCTCTTCATATTGCTTGCCGTCCGTGTCCTGCCAGCGAGCGGTAATCACCGCCGGGCGCTCGACTTCGGCATATTGGTCGGGCACCGACAGACAGCCTTCGCTATAGATGCTCAGGTCTTCCGACGGATCGAGTATCTCGGGATTGATGAAGACCCGCGGGTCGTTGATCACGCCATGGTCATGGTCGCAATGCTCGCCATGATCATGCTCGTGCGGTGCCGGTTCCTGCAGATCGATCACCAGCACGCGCTTGGGCACGCCGACCTGAATCGCCGCCAGTCCAATGCCCGGTGCGTCATACATTGTCTCGAACATGTCGCTGACCAGCTTCTTCAGCTCGTCATCAAAGGTGGTGACCGGTTCGGACACGGTTTTCAGGCGCGGATCAGGCACCTCTAGGATCGGTAATATAGCCATGATGCAAATTTAGGGATTCCGGCGGGATTCGTCAAGCTGCCACAATCCATACCCGGGCAAAGGAAAAGGCGTGCGATCCCGTTGGAACCGCACGCCTTCATATGGTCAGTAGTTGTGCCTTATTCTAGAAACGTCCGCGCAACGTTATGCCATAGGTTCTTGGTTCGGCAAGAAAGGCCGAATAGGTCTGCTGCGACGCAACGAACGGCGTGTTGAATGCAACCTGCGAATAATCGACATCGAACAGATTCTGAGCCCAGCCTTCGATGGCCCACATATCGTCAGGTCCACGGACACCGATACGGGCATTGACCAATGTAAAGCCGTCCTGTTCCTTGCCATAAAGCAGATCAGAACCGGTGTTATAATCGCTGGTCGTGCGCGCATTCACATAGAACAAGCCGGTTAGACCTGTATTGCCCAACGGCGGCGTATAGGACAGGGATGCCGTAGCGGTGATTTCCGGAGCGTTGGAAAGATTGTCACCAGGCAGCAGACGCAAGGCCGGGTCCAGCGCGACACCATTGTCGCGGCCAACCAGATCATTCTCATAGCTGGTGTCGGCATAGGTCAGGCCCATCGTGACATTCACATATCGAACAGGATTGATCGACGCTTCCAGTTCGACGCCCTGTGCGACAACCCCATATTTTACGTTGTCGGGGTTGCAATTGCCGGTTGCGGCGCTCGCATCGCCATCCGCACCGCCGAGATCATCGCTACAGGCGTTGACGTTCTGAACCAGGAACACCGAACCGTTGAACGTGTTCAGCTGGAAATTGCTGAACTGCTGACGGAAGGCCGCAACGCTTAGCGAAAATTCCCGGCTCGAATATTTTGCGCCGATTTCGAAGGCGTCCACCGTTTCCTGGTCAAACTGGAGATTGGCGGTATCGCCGGTCAATGCAGGATTGCCAAGGGTGGAACTGGTCAATGCCGACCGGTCAAGGTTGAAACCGCCCGCTTTGTAACCGCGCGAAAAGCTACCATAAAGCAGCAGATCGTCGGTTGCTTTGAACGACAGGATGGCAGTGCCGGTAAATTCATTCTCGCTCCGGCTGTCGGCCAAGGTGACACCATCCAGTTCGGCGGTTGAATTGCCCTGACAGGACAGTCCGATTATGCCGCCAGCCAATCCGGCAAGAGGCCCACCGAGCAAGGGGGTGAACAAGCCGCGCTGCACCGGACACATGGTGTTGTTATTGGTGAAGGCAGCATTGAAATCCTTGGTTTCATTCGTATAGCGCAGCCCCAGAGTCAGATCGAGCCGATCGGTAATGTGGAAGATATTATGGGTGAAAAACGCAAAATTTTCGCTTTTCTGATTGTAGACATCAAGCACCGTACCGCGATCATTGATCGTGGCGAGATTGTCCAGACCCGCAAAAATCAGCGGTGTGGCCGCACCAAAAGCACCCGCTCCGCCATTCGCACCCTGCAAGACCGCCCGGCCGCCAGCGCTCAGACAGCCCGTGCTGGTCGGTGAGGCAAGCGCAGGATTGACAGCGTTGACGATGCGGCATGGCGCAAACGCGCCATATTGTGTGCCGAAGCGCAGATTATCCCGTGTTTCCAGCTTTTCATTGGCGTAAAAACCGCCGATCAACCAGTCCAGCTTGTCATTGAATGCCGAGCCCTGCAGACGCAGTTCCTGGGTGAACGTCTTGAACTCGCGAGCGCCGGCATTTTCATTCGGAGCCCGATAGAGAATATCCACCTGCGTATAATCGGTGTCGGAAGCCTGGAAGTTGGAATATTCCCGATAGCCGGTGATCGAGGTGAAGTTCATTTCACCCAGTTCGGCATTGAGCTCAACCGAAGCGCCGAAATCCTCTGTTTCGCCAGCATAGCTACGACCTGGAGTGACATAAATATCCCGGTTGAATGTGCTCTGGTTGAGAGCATTCGGGTTTTGACCCAAAGCCAAAAGTACGGGAATAATCGGGTTCTGCGTGCTGGTCAGGGCCGGCGCACCGGGTTGCGGAAGCGCGAAGGGATCAAGGCCGGGGCTCACCCGTGCACGCTGTGCAAATTCCGGCTGGACGAATGTCGCCGCACAGCAGGATTCGTCTTTCTTCGAATAATCACCGATCACCCGGACGGTCAAACCGTCATTTGGCTCAAACAACAGCTGACCGCGCACCAGATAGCGGTCCTTGTTATTGACGTCGGTGCCGTTCACCACATCATTGTAGAAGCCATCGCGTTTCAGATAAACGCCATCGATCCGCGCTGCGATCGTTTCGCTCAGTGGGCCGGTAATGCCCCCTTCCAGACGAATCTGGTCATAATTGCCATAAGAGGCGGCGGCATGGCCGGAAAACTGGAATTCCGGTGCGGCGGTGGTGATGCTGATCATGCCGGCAGACGAGTTCCGTCCACCCAATGTGCCTTGCGGACCGCGGAGAACTTCGACCCGTTCAATCGGACCCAGTTCGCTGAGCGCGTTGCCGCTTCGCGAACGATACACACCATCGATAAACACCGCCACGGAACTTTCCAGTCCCGGGTTATCGCCAACTGTACCGATACCGCGAATACGGGCCGAGCCATTGGCTTCATTACCGGTCGATGATACAAGCAAGGAAGGCGCGAGCTGATTGAGTTCACGAATATCGCTGGTTCCGCTTTGCTGCAATTGTTCCGCGCCAATGGCAGAAACAGCGATAGGCACATCGGACAAGGCCTGGGACCGGCCCTGGGCGGTCACCACGATTACATTGTCATCGAAAGTACCCTCGTCCTGTTCGGTCATGTTGGTCTGGGCATAGACGGGGGCGGTGGCCAGTGCGGCAATTGCGATGGCGCACGCGGACAGATTCAAGGCTAATTTCATAACATGCTCTCCTGAAAATTCTTATTTTTTACCCGGTGATGATAGTCCAGCCTATTATATTTGACAGCCAAATCGCAGACCTAAGTGACAGTTTTCCGTGAACTGTGGCTTTTTTGTCAGCCTTTGATGCGCGCTTGTCGCAAGAAACGAGCGGATGATTTGGCTTGACCATTGGAGCGGGACATCCACCCGGAAGTTGAAAACGAATGGCAAGGGCAGGATGACGTAGCGTCATAGCTGGCATGGTTTATTATCCGCACAATCTGGAAAGTTTACAGGCAAGTTTCTGGCCGTTCTGAACGCCCCTTCGATCGAAACCAGTTCAATCTTTATTTATCGGTCTTCGCGAGCGCAAAGCCTGCGCCAATGTGCCTTCATCCAGATAGTCCAGCTCCCCGCCCACCGGAATCCCATGCGACAATTGACTGAGTCGGACCGGATAATTTTCAAGACGTTCGGCGATATAATGGGCCGTGGTCTGTCCTTCCAGCGTCGCGTTCATCGCCAGCACCACCTCGTCGATACCGCCCGCCTCGACCCGGCGGATCAGCGTATCGATTCCGATATCCTCCGGACGGACACCATCCAGCGCCGATAATTTGCCGCCCAGCACATGAAACTTGCCCGGAAACAGGCGCGATTTGTCGAGTGCCCAGAGATCGGAAACCTCCTCGACCACGCACAGCGCCTTGGCATCGCGGCGGGGATCGCTGCATATCTGGCAGGGATTCCGGGTATCGACATTGCCGCAAATATTGCAGGTTACCAGTTTCTGGTCGACCCGTTCCATCGCTGCCAGGATCGGCTTCATCGCCGTTTCCGGACGCTTCAGCAAATAGAGCACGGCCCGCCGCGCCGAGCGCGGACCCAGGCCGGGCAGTTTGGCGAGGGCCTGAACCAGATTTTCGATGTCTTGCGATGCCATGGCATAGTCATTAGGAGCAGCCGCACAAGCCTGCCAAGCACAAAATGCCTGTCCTACATGCAGCGGATTCGATATTGTCCCGGTCATGCCCCTGTCGGATCAAATATTTGAAGGAAAAAGCAGAATCATCTGACTCGGCACCCCTCTATCCGGATAAGTTTTTTCCCGTTTGGGGGGGGTGTGACCCTGTTTGACCCTGTGAAAGATAAATTATGACGCCCGCCTCGAAACCCTTTCGCATCGCCTTCATGGGAACGCCCGATTTTGCGGTTCCTGCGCTGCAGGCTCTGCACGATGCAGGCCATGAGATTGTGGCGGTCTATTCCCAGCCACCCCGGCCCGCCGGTCGCGGCAAGAAACTGTCCCCCTCGCCCGTCCAGCGCCTTGCTGAAACGCTCGGAATCGCGGTGCGCTCGCCGGTTTCGCTGAAAGATGAAACCGAACAGGCCGCGTTTGCCGCGCTCGATCTCGACGCGGCGGTTGTCGCTGCCTATGGCCTGATCCTGCCACAAGCGATCCTGGACGCCCCGAAAATGGGCTGCCTGAATATCCACGGCTCTTTGCTCCCGCGCTGGCGCGGAGCGGCCCCGGTGCAGCGCGCGATACTGGCGGGAGACACCGAAACCGGAATCACCATCATGCAGATGGAGGCCGGACTGGACACCGGCCCGATGCTGCTCAAGGCGGCGACACCCATCGACGACAAAGCCGCGGGCGAGTTGACCGACGAACTGGCAATGGCGGGTGCGGAACTGATGGTGCAATATCTCGCCTCGCCCAATGATTTTCGGGCGGAACCCCAGAATGATGCGCTGGCCACCTACGCCAAAAAGATCGACAAGCAGGAAGCGCGCCTGGACTTCAACCCCTCCGCCGAACAGGTCGAACGGCAGATCAGAGCCTTCAATCCCCTACCGGGCGCCTTTTTCGAATTTCAGGGAAACCGATACCGGATTCTGGAAGCGAAGATCATCGACACGGCAGGAACGCCCGGCACGATACTGGACGAGCATTTGCTCATCGGTTGCGGGAGCGGGGCAATCCAGCCGCAAGTCATCCAGAAGGCCGGCAAACCTGCGATGGAGCTCAAATCCTTCCTCAACGGCACCACGATACCGAAGGGGACATTGTTGCAATGACCCGCTTTGCGATCACCCTGGAATATGATGGCCGTCCGTTCATGGGCTGGCAGCATCAGGATCACGGACCGAGCGTCCAGCAGGCAGTGGAACAGGCGATCCACAAGATCACCGGCCAGACCATCCGGGTGTTCGCCGCAGGCCGGACCGACGCAGGCGTCCATGCGCTGGCGATGCGCGCCCATTTCGATCTGGAAACGAAGCTTACTCCCTTCCGCCTGAGCGAAGGGATCAATGCCGGCCTTCGCCCGCACCCGGTGGCGGTACTCGCCTGCGACATTGTCGACGACGAATGGCACGCCCGCTTCGCCTGCGAGGGACGTCGCTATCTCTACAAGATCACCAACCGACGCGCGCCGCTGACCTTCGACCGAGGCCTAAGCTGGCAGATTGCCCCCGGCCTTGATGCCGAAGCGATGCACAATGCAGCGCAGGCGCTGACCGGCCAGCATGATTTCACCACCTTTCGCTCTGCCCATTGCCAGGCGCAAAGCCCGGTCAAAACGCTCGACAGCATATCGGTCAGTCGCTTTGGCGAGGAAATCGAGGTGGAAGTATCCGCCCGCTCGTTCCTCCACCACCAGGTCCGCTCGATCGTCGGTTGTCTGAAACTGGTCGGCACCGGAAAATGGTCGAAAGTTGATCTGAAACACGCGCTGGCGGCAAGAGATCGCAACGCCTTGGGCTTCAACGCGCCACCCGATGGCCTCTATTTTGTCGAGGCAATATATCCGGACTAGCTGTTCCCTGGCGAAGGCCGGGGCCGAGAATATTGGTGCCCGATCGGCTGGACCCCGGCCTCCGCCGAAGAACTACATACCAAACAAGCGCGGCAGGCTCTTGTCGAGCATCAGCAGCTGCCACAGCAAGCGGCTGTTGTCGGATCGGCCGGAGATATGATCCTCCGCCACCTTGCGCAGTGAGTTGCTGTCAAACCAGCCGGTCCGCGCCAGATTGCCACCGCTGGCGATATCCCGGGCGGTGTCGGCCAGTGGCCCGCGGAACCATTGCGCGATCGGAGTCACAAAGCCCATTTTCGGACGGTAGAGGATGTCGTCGGGCAGATATTGCTCCATCGATTTCTTGAGGAGATATTTGCCCTGCCCTCGGTGCACCCGCAAATTGGTCGGCAGTTTCGCCGCAAATTCGAGCAGGCGATAGTCGAGCAGCGGCTCGCGCGCTTCAAGTCCGACGGCCATGCTGGTGCGGTCGACCTTGGTCAATATATCACCGGGCAGCCACAGCTTCATGTCGGCATATTGCGCCTGATCGAGACCGTTGCGGGCCGGAGCATTGTCCATCAGGTCAATCATCCGCTGTTCCGCCCGATAATCGCCGAGATCGCTGCGCATGCGGTCCGAATAGATATGCCGTCGCCGCGATGGCGTTGTCACCCCGACCGCTTCCGCATAGCCTTCGGGTCCGGTCCGGGCGAGCGACAGCAGGGTGGACTTGGCACGAAACGGACGCGGCGCCCAGTCGGCCTTGGGATAGATCGACCCCAGCCAGCCAAAGGCTGGTCCACGAAACGATTGCGGCAGCAGCCCTCTGACCCGCTCTTCGGCATGGTGAAAGACATGGCGGCGATAACCCGCCATCGCCTCGTCGGCACCATCTCCCGACAGCGCCACGGTGACGGTTTCGCGGGCCAGTTCGCACACCCGATAAGTCGGCAGGGCAGACGCATCGGCAAAGGGTTCGTCGAAATGATCGGCCAATGTGTCGATCAGCCCGAAATCATCTGCCGCCACGGTCCGCTCGCGATGATCGGTCCGGAACCGTTCTGCGACCTGCCGCGCATAGCTGGTTTCGTCCAGCGCCTGCTGGTCGAACCCGATCGAACAGGTCTTGACCGGCCGGCGGCTTTGTTCCGCCATCAATGCCACCACGGCGCTGCTGTCGACACCGCCAGAGAGAAACGCACCCAGTGGGACATCCGCGATCATCCGCGAACCCACGGCCTGTTTGAGCAGTCCCACCAACTCTTCTTCCAGCGCGCCCGCCGACGCCTTGTGACGCTGGCTGAAGTCGATATCCCAATATTCGACGGCCGCGGGCTCCGGCTTGCCCTGCTCGAGCAGCAGATAATGACCGGCAGGCAGCTTCTTCATGCCTTTCAGCAGCGATGTCTGATCCGGCACATAGCCCAAGGCAAGATAGTCATCGACGGCCCGCAGACTGGGTTCGCGGCGCAACAGGGGATTGGCCAGCAGCGCCTTCAGTTCCGAACCAAACAGGATGCTGCCGTCCGATACCGGTGCGTAGAACAGCGGCTTGACGCCCAACCGGTCGCGGGCAAGAAACAATTGCCTTGTGCGCTGATCATAAAGCGCAAAGACGAACATGCCGTTCAGGCGCTTCAGGCAATCGACGCCCCACTGCCGCCAGGCATAGAGAATGACTTCGCTGTCGCTGCTGGTCAGAAACTGGTGGCCAAGACCTTCGAGTTCCGCCCGCACTTCAAGAAAATTGTAGATTTCACCATTGAAGCTGAGCACCTGCGCTTCGTCGGGAGTCAGCATCGGCTGCGCCCCGCCTTCCAGATCGATGATCGAGAGACGGCGATGTCCCAGACCGATCCCTGGCGCAGTCCAGATGCCGGATCCGTCCGGTCCCCGGTGGCTCAGGCTGTCAGTCATCTTGCGCAGGCGATCGGGATCGACCGGCTTCGCCGTCTCCAGATGAAATATTCCTGCTATGCCGCACATAGGTGCGCCCTAGCGCAGCCCGGCCATCGCGTCAGCCAATTTGTCGACTGGGCCGAGATCGGCGATAAATGCATCGATAGGCATGCGCGGTGATGTCTTGCGATTCGTCTCCGAGGAAACCAGTATCGCCACCGCCTGCTGCGGCCCGCCGAAAATATTGCTCTTCAGCGTCTCGAGCTTCACCACTGTGGCACTGCCGGTCAGCTTGCCGCCGATCCGGTAAAAGGAAACAACATCGCGCACCACCGGTCCTGGTGCGATCAATTCCACGGCAGCCGCGCTATCTGGCGCACGCAGGGCCCGATTGCGGGACCATCCGGAGTCCGGGACAAGCGCGCCCTGCCCATAGCCGACGATTTCCCGTCCTTCCGCCTGGCGGTCGAATACGGCGATCGCCAGATCAACCTGCACGCCACTTTCCTGATTGCGATAGCGACCAAGAAGCTGATGACTGGCGCCATCAAATCGCGGTGTCCAGGGATAGAGGGGCTGGTAATCCACTCTCTCCCAACCGGCGACTTCCGGCAGGGAAATATTGTCCGGCACCGGCGATTGCTGCGCAGCCAGTACCGAAGTCCAAAGCATCGGAACCAGAATGATCGCCGCCATGCTTGCCATTATCATCAGGGGCTTTTGCGCCGCGCGTGGCGCAGACTGATGCTGGCGCAAAGCGTCGCCATCGATCATCGGGTCATCGATCCTGCGATCAAAAAAGGGCCAGCCAATCCCCATGACGAGGATCAGGACAAAGGCAAAAAAGAACCAGCCATAAAAAATATGATCAAAGCCTACGGCAAAATCGAGGGTCGTGTGATGGGCGATGTACATGGTGCCAAAGGCACGGATGCCATTGGCAAGAATCGGGACGATCACCGCGGCCACCATGAATAATATCCGTCGGTTCCAGCTCTGGAAGCAGACATTGCTGACAAGCGTGCCATAGGCAATCATCGCGATCAGGAACTCGATACCGGAACAGGCCTCGGCAACCTCAAAATAGCCGGTTGGGGTCGAGATGAAAATCCCGTCAATAAAGGCCGGGATATCGGTCCAGCCCAGAAAGATCATCGACAATTTCGCGGTCACCATTTGCAGGAACGGTACAAATTCCTCGCCGAACGGCACCAGAAAGAAACTGAACGCGAGCGGAAAGACCAGCCCGCGCGCCACAGTCGGCCCGAGCAGCGTTACCACCGCGCCTTGCAGCATCATCAGCAGCCCCAGCTGGCGCGCAAAGGCAACGCCTGCAGCTTCGCCTAGCAACCAGGCCAGAGACGCAGTCGCGGTCAGCGCCAGACCCGGCATCCATATTTGCGGTGCCAGCTTCGCCAACTCTTCCTGCCGTTGCTGCACCAGCCAATAAAGGATCGGGATAATCACTAGGCAGTGATTATAGGTAGAAATATTCCACCAGGTCCGCACCATATCCGCGCCATCGCGCCAGAAGAGTGCCAATATTGCGGCGCTGGCAAGTGCCAGCCATTGCAGATGTGTCGACCAGAGCGAAGCAGCCAGCGCAGGCTGCGGCTGGCTGCCTATCTGATCGGCCGTCGTGCTCGTCATTCCGCAGCCTCCGCCATGTGCGGTTCGGCAATGCCGCACAAGGCCGGGAGGCCCGCCAGCTGCTTTTCCCATGAATATTGGGAATGGATCAACATTTGGGCCTGCGCACCCAACCGCTTGGCTTTCCTGAGGTCTGCCAGCAGATCGCAAACCAGAGATGCTTCGCGGTCGACAGAATCAGCGACCAGAAAATGGTCGCCACTGATCGCCTGAATCCCCTCGGCAGCGCAGGCCGATGCGACCACGGGCCTGGCCATCGCCATTGCCTCCAACACCTTGTTCTGGATTCCCCGCGCGATCCGCAGCGGCGCGACAACGACATCGGCAGCCTTGATCCAGCACCGAATATCATCAACTGCTCCGATCACGACCGTGCCGTTTTTGCCCGCAAGTTGCAGCACCTTTGCCGCCGGTGCCCGGCCGACGATCGCAAAACGAGCTTCGGGAAAACGCGAGAGAATGTCGGGCATGACCCGATTGCTGAAACTTTGTACCGCCTGAATATTGGGCTGATAGTCCATCTGGCCGGTAAACAGGATCAGCGGGCCACTGTTCTCAATGTCCGCCCCCTGCACTTCCGTGGAACCATAAAATTCCAGATCAATTCCATTGCCTACCGCCTTCACGCGGTCACCAGACAAGCCCGAACGCTGACGGAACAGCGTCGCTTCGGCTTCGCTGACAAACAGGCTATGGTCGGCTCGTTTGGCAACTTCGCTCTCAAACTCCCGCAGCAGCCGCCCTTCCCGGCGGTTGATCCAGGCCATTGGCCCTGCGCCCTTGCCGGCATAGCTTTCGAATTTCGCGCTATCGACATCGGCAAAGTCCATCACCACCCGACCGGTAAAATCCGCTGGGATGAACTGCGCCATCTGCCCGGAAAATACGAAGATACAGTCGACGGTTCGCTTGGCGATCACATCAGCGACATAATCCCTGATACGGGAGCTTTCGAACGACGCAAGCGAGACTGGTTGTCCGGCGACGAGAGCTTCGACGCCTGCCCGCCATTTCGGTTTGCTCCGCACAACGATTTCGCAGGATAGCAATTCCGCTTTGCGCGCCCAGCCGATCTGCTTTTCCGCCTCGTCATCGGCAAAACAGGCAACATGCACCGGTGCGCAATCCATCAGTCTCTGCAAGAAATGATGCGAACGAATCTTGTCGCCACGGTTCGGCGGCCATGGAACCCGATGCGCCAGAAACAGGATGTCACCCATCAGCCCAGACCTCTGGCGATCATAGGTCCGATCCGGTTTGCAAACGACAAGGGCAGTCGCTGCCACAAGGCAACCTGCATCCGGTATTTCGGACTCAGCGGATTGACGTCCCGGCCTTGCTCGCCATCGGCCGTGCGCATGAAATAGGACAATGGCTGCGGTTCGAACCCCCAGTTTTTCTTGAATGAAAAGGCGCCAGTGCCAAATTTGGACCGGCCAAAATCAAACGACTTGCATCCCCGCTCCCGGGCATGATTCATCAGGGCATAATACATGACATCATTGGCTCTGAAACGGCGCGCATCCCATGTGCCACCACCCCAATAAGGCATGACGGTTTGCTGATGATAAAGACTAAGCACGCTGGCCACCGGCTTGCCCTCGTGCAGCACCGTCAGAATATCCGCATCATCGCCAAATCCGTCCAGCACCTCATCGAACAGCGCCTTGGGAAAAACGGGTGTCCCGAGATTACGGACGCTTTCCGAATAGACCGCATAATGATCGGCCCGATCCTGCGCACCGGTGCCAATGCGCACGGTCAGGCCATTGGCAAGCCCTTTGCGAACCTCGGCCCGCTGTTTGCGCGGAATCGCGAGCAACTGGCTTTCCGGATCATCCGCCAGCGGACTGACAAAGCCGGCATAGACGCCTTTCTTGTTCTGCCATTGGTCGCCGAGTACGGACCCGCCGCGCAATTCGACGGTTGGGAAGCTCTGCCGCTCGGCAAATCTCCACGCTTCGTCTGCGAGCAATCGGATCGCTTGATCATTGTCCGAGAGAATCCCTCCGCCGACGGCAAAACCCGAAGACACCAACGCCCGGCCAAATAAGGCAGAATGAATCAGATGCAGCGGCAATATGCCCTGCAAAACGCCGTCACCATCTTCGGCCAGCAGATAGCGCCATTCATGACTGCAAGCCTTGCTGACCGCCAGTACCCATGCCGGCCGATGGAAAGCCGAGCCTGCCGGAGCAGCGGCGACAAAGGCTTCAATCCGGGCCAGTTCGTCCGTCTCCGGTCGATCCAACGCGCGAACCGACACTGTTCTCGGCTTGAATGCCATGTTCATTGCATGAACCCAGCTTCCAGCGCGGCCAGTTCGTCCACTCTGCCCCATTTGAATTCCCGGCCAGCCCTCAGCAGTTTGCCGCGCATGGCTTTCAGATTTGTATAGTGCCGGACCTTTGAGCGGATCGGCGCATTGCCGACGCGCGGTTGGTCGGGATCGATTTCCCAGGGATGGAAATAGAAGATCGCTCCGTGCCCGTCATCGCTCTGCATTTTCCGCAGGGAGAGCTTGTATAATGCATAAGGCAACAACCGGAAGAACCCGCCTCCCCCAGCGGCAAAAACATGCTTGCCCAGCTTGACGGTCGTCACCGGTAATTCAATGAAGTCGGATTGCTCCACGGGCTTCCAGGCAAAGCGCGGAGACCCGGCCCAGCCATAATGGTCGTGGCGAATCGGGGCAACGCTGGACGAGTAGGTATAGCCCTGTTCAGCCAGTATTTCGTGCGCCCAGGGCGTCCGCTGATCGATCGAAAAACTGGGAGCCCGATAACCGATCACCTTTTGACCGGACGTATCTTCCAGTATTTTGCGGCTGCGGTCGAGATCTGAGCGGAACTGATCCGGTGACAGGGTGAATACGCGGGCATGATCATAGCCATGGTTGGCGATTTCATGTCCGGCCGCAACAATCTGCCGCATCAATGCCGGATAGCGTTCGGCTACCCAGCCCAGAATGAAAAATGTCGACTTGATCCCAGCGTCGTCGAACAGCGCAAGCACGGCATTGGTGTTGCGTTCTACCCGATGCTCAAGCTGGTCCCAGTCGGCACGGTCAATGACAGTCTCAAAGGCGCCCACCTGAAACCAGTCCTCGATATCGACGGACATGGCATTGAGCAAAGCACCTGCTTTTCCTGCCGTGGTGAAAGATTCAGGCCGCGCGTCCCGCATTGACATAGCTTTCCTTGCTCTGGACGTCGCTCTCGACCCATTCCACCAGCATGGTCAAGATGCGGTGCATATTTTCCTCCTGCCCATTCATCCGGGTTTCCATCTGCGACAGTTGCTGGGACAACGTTTCGATTCGCTGGGCCATCGCTGTGTCAGGGGCGGAGCGATGCTCGTTATTTCGCACCGTCTCGCTATGGGCTTCCGGCGGGGCACTGGTCAACCTCTCGACCGTCTGCGCTGGCGCTTCCGGCATCCGCAGATTGACGACTTCATGTTCCGGCACCGATGCCGATTCTCGATACGGCTCGGTCGATGGAGGGGGAGCTTCGATCGCTGCTTCAGCGATCGGTTCCTGTGCCTTTTTGGGCTTTTCCCACAACGGATTTTTTACTTCGGTCGATGGGGTTGGCGGTGCAGCGATCTCCACATCTTCCCCCTTGAGATCGGCAAGCACCCGCTCGACCATGGACTGGTCGATCATCTCAGCATGTTCGATCGAACCCATCAGCAATATCCGGCTCATCAGGGCGTTGATCTTGCGGGGGACGCCACTGGTTTCTGCATAAAGCGTGCGGAATACATTGGATGTGATCTTGGGGCGCCCCGACCAGCCGCTTTTGGACAGCCGATGCGTGATATAGGGCTCGATCTCGTCTGCGCTCATCGGTTCGAGGTGATGATGCGCAATGACCCGCTGTCGCAATTGCTCCAGCTGGTTGGAACTTTGCAACATGTCTCGAAACTCCGGCTGACCGAGCAGGAATATCTGCAGCAACGCCTGACCGCCAAGCTGGAAATTGGACAGCATCCGCAATTCTTCCAGCGCGCCTGCTGGCAGATTTTGCGATTCATCAACGATCAGCAAACACCGCCGACCGGCGCGCGCTTCGGCGTGCAGAAATTCTTCAAAGGCGCTGAGCAACTGCGCCTTGTCCATATCGTCCGTATCGATATCGAAATGATTGGCGGCGACGCGCACGATATCTTCGCTGTCGAGCTTGGTGGTGACGATATTGGCAGCGGTCAGGCGGGCCTTGTCGATCGTTGCCATAAGATGGCTGACCAACGTGGTCTTGCCCGCGCCCACATCACCGGTGATGACAATGAAACCCTCGCCCTGAGCCAGGCCATATCCGAGATAAGACAATGCCTTGCGGTGCGTCAGGCTCTCGAAATAATAATGCGGATCCGGGGTCAGCTGAAACGGCAGGCCATTCAGTCCATAAAAGGTATCATACATGCGTATATCTCCGATCACCAACGGTGATGATGCTCTTAAAAATCATATCTGAGTCCAAGCAATGCCGAAGCCGTCAACTCGCTGTCGAAACCGTCCTGCTGATAGCTGTCGAGCCCCACCGCTGCGGTGCCCTGAAGTCTTGGCAATATCTGGCGATAATAAGCCGCATTGGCACCGACGCCAAAAACATTGGGTGCATTCGCAAAACCGCTATCCAGCAGATTGGCGTAAACATTTGCGTTAAAGCCAGAATAGATATCGAGTTCCCGGCCGATCGAGAGGTTCGCATAATAATTTTCGTCGACCAGTCCGTCGACGGCGGAAACCGCCCCCAGTTGCGAAGCAAAGAAGCGACGGCGGGCATATCCCACTCCCAGTCCGGTGTTCCATCCGCCGGTGTTGTAGGTGAGCTGCCCGTTAACGCCGCGTGCACGGAAAGAAGAAGATGCGGCCGATTGCAGCACATCGTTCAAGCACAGGCTGCTCGTTGCGCCAAAGGCGCAGCCGTTCAGCTCACCGCTCAACGGATTGCGCGTGCTGGAAAAACTGGTCCCGAGATTGGCCAGATTGTCATTGAGCAAATTACCGAAACCGGAAACCGTATCATAGACAGAAATATTCAAAGCCGTATTCTGATTGGGCTGATAGCCAAAGCTGCCGTAATAGGTTTCACTGCCATAGCGTTGACCGACCCGCGCCTCAAGCGAGGTACGACGACTGGGGCGCCAGAGGACACCCGCATCCCAGATGATCCCGTCCTGATCATAAGACAGCAATCGGGGCGATGTTTCGTCGGTAACGAGACGGCCATCATCACCGATGATCGGAACGCCATTGCCATCGCGGACCGCGTCGCGCTCGGAAATCTCGATATCTTCGTAACCGACACCGCCAACCAGCGCCAGGCTTGACGAGACCGGTACGGTCACATCGGCGCGTACATATTTTCCTTCATAGCGCTGATCGAGCTGCCCACCATCTTCGCGTTCCCAGCCGGCACCAACAGCCCAGCCGAAGGGAAGATCGCCCGGTTGCTGGCCGACACTGGCGCTGGCGGAGTGGCTGACACTATCATCGAAGACATCAATTGGTAGCTGACCCGGAGGCAAGGCTCCGGTCGTTTCACTCTCGACCTTGGTATAGCCCACCCGGTAATTGGCATTGACGTCCAGGCCGCCAACCTGGGTCGACAGATTTGGACCGGCATAGACAGAATAGACCTGTGTGACATTGTCAATATTGCCGACCGTGTTGGATGGCGCTTCACCGCGCAAATCAACTCGGCTTCGCGTTGCAATGCCACCCGCTTCCAATGACAGGACATTGGGAACAATCTGCACCCCGCCGCGGGCGATACCCGTGATAATATCATCATCCCCGAGATTGTCCTGATAGAAGAACCGGCGCTCGTAGCGCAGATTCACTTGCGCTTCGGCATTGCGAGTCTGGATGGAGCTGTCGATCCCGGCGGCGACCGATGTATAGGTCAGCACATCGCTGCCGTCCTTCAGGTCGGCAACTAGCACTTGCTGGATCTCGATATAGGGTGCCACATCGGCTTTGCGTTCGCGGGCTTCAGCAACAGGCGCGACCAGTCCCAGGAGCGGCAGCATGGCCGCTCCACATTTCAGGACATTTGCGGTCAAGTTCGAGGTCATGGCTTACTCTCCATATCCGTAATAGGATCCAAATCGCCGCCCGGTTGGCGAGAATTTCGTACCGTTCAGGAGAAGCTGGATATGCTCGCATCCGCCCATCAAGCTCAGAGCATCTCGCAGGGCGGATTCGGTGGTTTCATTTGCTTTCACCACCATCACGACCTGACCCACATGGGTAGCCAGAACCGATGCCGGGGACGCCGACAGAGCCGGCGGCGAATCAAAAATCACGATGCGGTGCGGATTGTTCTGGGTCAGACGGTTCAGCACCTGTTCGGTCCGCGACGACGCCAGATATTCCGTATCGGCGTTGGTCTGGTCCCCGGCGGGCAAGATAGCCAGACCAGCAATATCGGTATGAATGATGCAGTTCTCGACCGGCAATTGCGGATCCGCAAGCGCGTCCATCAGGCCTTTGCTTCCTTCCAGACCGAGGCTGGACAGGATGCTGGGCTTGGCAAAATCGGCATCGACCAGCAGCACCTCATTGTCCTTCTCCGCCGCGATAGAAAGGGCGAGGTTCAGCGCGCAGAATGTCTTGCCTTCATCGGGATGCGCTGAACAGATCAATATCCGTTCCCCACGGGGTAGCGGATTTCTTTTCTGGCTGCCTTTTGCGGCCAGCAACAATTGACGCTTAATGATCCGGAATTCTTCCGAGATGCCCGTCACCGGCCCGTCGGGCACGATGAATCCGGCTTCCCGCAACTTTTCCCGATCGACCATGACGCGCGCTCCGTCATGGACCGTCATTGGTCGCTGCGTGACCGGAGTGACTTGCCGGCTGGGCGGTTCGTTCGGCATCTGCTTTGCAGTGCTGCCGTCACTTTCCACGGTCCGGACCACGGGGATATAGTCATAGATTTCCCCTGCCCTTTCGAGCAACGATGCGGGTTTTCTGGGAGGGTTATATTGGTTCATATCTGCTCCGTCAGGCGACCATGCCGCGCTGGATGAATTCGACGACCATCAGCATGCCAAACACACCGACAAGTGCACCACTGGTCGCGTAGAACAGGCGCAATTTTTTGTGGGTTATTGCGCGTTGCGCGCTGGTCAGAATCTGTGAGACAGAACCAATGACCGGCAGACCACTGGCCTTTTCCAGCTTTTCGGCCGTCGGATAGCTGGTTTGCAAATGACCCATGGCAAAAGCTGTGCCGACACCGCCTCCGATTCCGGCGATTAACACCATTACCAGCAACAGCGGCCGGTTCGGCGCGGCCGGGGATCGCGGACTGGACGGCGGGTCGATAACCTGAAACTTGACAGAGTCGGTTTCGGATTCCACCTGCCCGCGCAATTTGATCTGCTCCCGATCCGTCAGCAACTTGTCATACTGACTTTTCAGGACTTCATGATCGCGATTGATCCGCGACATTTCTGCTGCAACCCCGGGTTCGAGTGTCTGTTTCGATGCCAATTGTGCCATATCGGCCTGCAGTGCATTTTTCCGCGCCTGTAATGCCGCAATACTGGACTGACGTTCAGCACGCATGCTCTGCAGCGAACTATAGGCCGGATTGGGCGTGCCATAGCCACCGCCGCCTGCCGGTTCCCTGGCTGCCTGCTGGCGCAAGGCGGCAATTTCATTCTTCATCGCAATCACGTCCGGATGGCTGTCGGTCCAGCCGCGCGCACGTGCCGAAGCCAGAGTCGCCTGCGCTTGAGCGAGCTGACCACGGGCACCGCCACCACCAGATCCCGGTGTCGCAATAGACGAAGGTGTACCGGATAGCTGGCCATTCAAGGCAGCGAGCGATGCGGAAGCCTGGCTCAGCTGGGAATCAATCTGCCCCAGTTCCGCCCGGGCCGCCTCCATGCGTTGACCGACGGAACCGATCCCCGGCAGCAAACCAAGATTTTCTGTCTCGAATTGAACCCGCTTCTGCTCAACCTCCTGCAGCTCTTTCTCTCGCTGGGCGAGTTGAGCGTCGAGAAACTTGATCGTCTGACTGGTTTCATCGCGATCACCAGCCAGATTCTCTTCAACAAATATATCAATCAGTTTTTGCACGATATCGCGGGCCAGAACGGCATTTTGCGCGTCGGAAAAATTGCTGGCCGAAGATTTGGCGATAATCTCGAACAGATTGTCCTTCTCCGATTTTATTTCGATGCTCTTGCGCAGCATCTCGACCTTGCCAGCCAGCTCACGATCGGTGGAAACCGACTGGTTCAGTGCGGTTCCACGGACAACTTTTTCCAGATTGATGGTTGAAGCCAGCGTTTCCTGAACCCGCTCCATATTTTTCTTGCGCTCGCGGGGGTCGACGCCGACCTTGTCGGACAGGATCGTTTGCGTCTCGACGGAAATACGGGCCTTCGATTCATAGCTGTTCGGAATCAGCGCAACCACCAGCCATCCAAGAAGGCATAGCCCCCAGGCGACAGACAGCGCCAGCCAGCGGCGGTTCCAGACGCTATACAGCGCAATTTTAAATTCGTCGTAAAGACCGTTCATGTGCCTATTCAATTCCTGTCAAGGGTAGCCAAAAGGAGATCAAAACATGCTTTCCGGAATGATGATCACATCACCGGGACGGAGCATGACATTGGCTCGGGTTTGACCCTTCTTCATCAGATCGTCGATGCGCAGGGCGAATTCCTGTTGCTTGCCAGTGCCTCGGTCGAAACGGATGAGCCGGGCGCTATTGCCAGCGGCAAATTCAGACATGCCCCCGACCGCGATCATCGCGTCTAGCAAGGTCATATTGGCTCGATAGGGAATCGACGCCGGTTTGTCCGTGGCTCCGACAACGCGGATCTGCTGGGAAAATGTACCAGAAAAACTGTTGACGATAACGGAAACAAGCGGCTCGTTGATATATTGCGAAAGTTGTAGCGTCAGATCTTGTGCCAGCATGGAAGGCGTCTTGCCAACGGCAGGCATATCGGTGATCAGGGGTGTGGTAATCCGACCGTCCGGACGAACCTGAACCTTTGCACCCAGTTCGGGATTGCGCCAGACAAATATCGTCAGCTCGTCCAGCGGACCGATGACATATTCTTCACCCGGCCCTTCCTGCATGGACACGAAGGATGCTGGCGGCAGTTGCGGGCCACTGGATTTGCCAGCGCAGCCCGCGACGGCGAGTGACGCCATTCCTGCACCGACCATCAACTTCGCCAAGTGGCTGTTTTTTATAGCAGAACGCATTTTTTCACCTCGTTTACACTCTCTGGCAAATGGCTCGTTTCCAGCAGAAAACGGGCAATCCACGCAAAGTCACAAGGTGGCTATGCTAGAAAATAGTGAATATAGCGTTAGGATTAGCTGAATTTGCGATGAACGAGACCAGCCATTGGACACGCATCAGACAGGGAAAATTTATTCCACCAGTATTTCTCGAGCTGCTCCCTGACCCAGAAAATTGGCGGGGCTTGCCGTGGCACCATAGGCGCCCGCGCAAAAGATTGCGACGATGTCACCGACACTGGCTGTGGGCATGGCGGCATTGTCGCTCAACCGGTCCAGCGGCGTGCACAGACAACCGACGATCGAAACCGTTTCTGCCGGTTCCTCGTCAAATCTGCTGGCGATTGCGGCCGGATAATTGCGCCGCACCACCGTCCCGAAATTGCCGCTGGCAGCAAGCTGATGATGCAAACCGCCATCGGTGACCAGAAAAACCTGGCCCTGACTTTCCTTGCGATCGACGATCCGGGTAAGATAAACACCCGCCTCGCCGACCAGATAGCGGCCCAGTTCAATGGCAAATTGTGTGGACGAGAGAATGTCCGGCACCTGATTGAGCTGTTCCGACAAGGCTTTTCCGACCTTGACTATGTCAACCGGTTCATCACCCGGGAAATAGGGAATGCCGAAACCGCCGCCGATATTGATATGATCGGGACAGTGGCCGATCGTGGTTGCCAGCCGCGCGGCGAGTTCCAGCGTCCGGGCCTGGGTCTCGATGATTGCATCCGCGCTGAGCGCTTGCGAACCCGCGAAAATATGAAAGCCGCGCCAATGCGCACCGGCGTCCCGCAGCCGCCTTATCGTGGGGGCGACCAGCTCGATATCCATGCCGAATGGCTTTGCGCCGCCGCCCATTTTCATCCCCGATCCCTTGAGATCGAAATCCGGATTCACGCGAACTGCAAGTCGCGGCTGCTGGCCAGCCGTCTCTCCGATGCGCAGAGCCCGGTCGCATTCGCCAGGCGATTCGATATTGATGGTGACGCCGGCCTGGATGGCCTGCGCCAGTTCCTCATCCCTTTTGCCTGGCCCCGCAAAGCTGATCTTTTCCGGATCCGCTCCCGCATCCAGCGCCATCCGCAATTCGCCGCCGGACGCAATATCGATACCGTCGGTCAAACCCACCATATGGCGGAGCAGCGGCGGGAAGGGATTGGCTTTCATCGCATAATGCAGATCCAGCGCATCGGGCATCGCTCTACGCAATTGTGCTATCCGCGAATCGAGCCTGCCGGTCGAATAGACGAACAGCGGCGAGCCATTTTCGGCCACCAGCGCACTGGCTTTATGTCCGCCAATCGCAAGTTCACCATCAATGGCTTCATATCCGGGCGGGATCGGTCCTGTCGGTTTGGTCTTGATCATTCAACATCCATGCTGGCCAGTAAGCTCCGGTCCAGTTTTCCATTCGGGTTCTTGGGAAATTCGGAAAGCGGGATGATATCGCGGGGATGCATAAAATTCGGTAAATTCAGCTTCAGATATTTTCCCAGCTGCTCCGCAACATCGTCGGTAGCCGAACCTGCCGGCCTGACATATAAACGAATCGCCTGACCGAGGCGTTCATCCGGAACGCCGAGAGCGACCGCTTCGGCGACAATCCCCGACTCAATCGCGACTTCCTCGATCTCCGTCGGGCTGATCCGGTTCCCGGAGCTCTTGATCATCGCATCGTCCCGGCTGACGAAATAGAGCAAACCGTCGCTACCGCGCTTCACCGTATCGCCGGAGAAAACGGCCGTGCCGCCATAGGTGGATGCTTCCGGTGCCCCTTTGAATCTCCGCGCCGTCCGTTCGGAATCATTCCAGTAACCCTGCGCTACCAAAGGTCCACAATGGACCAGCTCGCCCGCCTGATCCGGCCCGGCAAGCGCGCCCGCTTGATCTACTACCAGAATTTCCGCAAAGGGAATCGCACGACCCATGCTGGTCGGATTCTGATCGATCAGGGCGGGATCGAGATAGGTGGATCGAAAAGCCTCGGTGAGACCGTACATCGCATAGATATCGGTCGTGGGCCCGAATAACGCCCGCAATTGCTTGACCAGTGTCGGGGTGAGTGCACCGCCGCTATTGGTCAGCCGCCGCATCGAAGTGACCGCTTCCTCCGGCCATTGCTGCTCGACCAGTTGAACCCAAAGCGGCGGCACCGCTGCCAGGGTGGTGATCCGTTCCCGCGCGCATGCCTTCATGACGTCACGCGGTGTCAGATAGTCCAGCGGCACCGCACAGCCGCCCGCAGCCCAGGTCGAAAACAGCTGGTTTTGACCATAATCAAAGCTGAGCGGCAAAACGCATATTGTTCGATCATCGGCTTCAAGCTTGAGATATTCGGCCACGCTGAGCGCGCCCAGCGTCATATTGGCATGACTCAGCATGACGCCCTTGGGGCGGCCCGTGGAGCCGCTGGTATAAAGAATAGCTGCCAGATCATCGAGGTCGGCCTGCTTCACGCTCGGCGGGATTGATGTGGTTATCGATTCCCACGCGCTCGCAACAATCCTGTCGTCAAACAAGTTGCATTCGCCATCCATTTCGCTGTCCGCGAGCGTTTTCAGGCGACCCTCATTACTGATGAGCAGCCTCGCACCGCTATCAGCCAATATATGCACCACTTGGGCCTGTTTGAGCAATGGATTGACCGGCACATGGACCAGACCCGCCCGAGCCGCTGCCAGCGGCATGATGCAGGCCAGTTCGGTCTTGGACAGCCATGTGGCCACCCGGTCCCCCTTGATTACGCCCTGCTCCTGCAACCATGCCGCCAATGTACCGACACGATGATTTAACATCTTGTAGCTAAGAGTGCCCGAACGCGTGACGAGGGCGTTCGCATTCGGATCCTTGCCTATTGCCAGATGGTCCAGCGGAAATGCGGCGGTTTGGTGATCGATATTCAATGTTTGACCTATGGGAAAAAGAGCAGAATTGTGACAGATACAACCTTAGCCATGACCAGCGAATATCATAGCAATTTTCAGTCGGTGCAAGCCATAGCCGGTGAAAAACTCGGTCGAACGGGCCAGAAGTCGCTATTCGACCGGATCGATTGGCTGAAGCCCCTGCATGAACTCTGCTTGCCGGACAAGACCCCGTTGATTGTTCATAGCTGCGAAAGTGGCGCGGAAGCATGGATGTTTCTGATCAAGACCGGCCTCGGCCGCCATGCCGCTCTGGCCAACTGGTACAATTTCACTTTTCGTCCGATCTTCATGGGAGAATATGACGAAGTCACCAAATTGGCGTTGCTAACAAAGCTGGCCAAGGAACTGAAGTCGAGCTCTCATCATATTGAAATTACGCCGGTACCGGATGAAGACTCGGCTGCGAGCCTCACCCAGCGGGCGTTTGAGCAGGCCGGCTGGATTGTGTTCCGGTCCAAGGCCGATGACAATCATATCCTGAACGTCAAGGGTCGCACGTTCGATCAATATTGGGACGATCGCCCCGGCCAGCTGCGCAACACGGTGCGGCGCAAGGAAAAGAAAAAACTCGTGTCGGTCCGGATCGAGAAGCAATTTTCCGACGAGGACTGGAATGATTATGAGTCGGTTTACCAACGCAGCTGGAAACCCGCAGAGGGTAACCCCGATTTTCTGAGAAAACTGGCCGAGCACGAAGCCGCGGCGGGCTGCATGCGCCTGGGCCTGGCCTATATTGACGGAGAACCGGTGGCCGCCCAATTCTGGACCGTCGAAAATGGCGAAGCGCTGATCCACAAGCTGGCCCATGTCGAAGATGCAACGAAATCTTCGCCCGGCACATTGCTATCCGTTGCCATGTTCCAGCATGCGATCGACATTGACCATGTCGATCTGATCGATTTTGGCACCGGCAATGATGGGTATAAGCGCGAGTGGATGGAAGATGTCCGGGATCGCTACCGGCTGGAGTTCTACTGGCCCAACAACCCATTGTCCTGGCTACCGATTTTGCGGCACTATGTCTCCGGCCTTGCCGGACAGCGTGCTTCCCTTTAGGGAAGCGCCGATATCCGGATTCGGGGGTTTTTGATGCAGAATAAGGTTGAGTTAACGCCGGAAGCCGCCGTGCGTGCAGTGATGCGGGATATTTTGGGCCTGAGCGAAGCACAGGTCGCGGAATTCACGGCAGAAACCGAGCTTTTCGGCGCTCTCCCCGAACTCGACAGCATGGCGGTCGCGGGGCTGCTCACCGAACTGGAAGATCGTCTCGATATCATGATCGAAGATGATGAAGTCGATGGCGAATTGTTTGAAACCTTTGGCAATCTGGTCGCCTTTGCCGAGATGAAAGTCACAGGGTGAGCCAGCCTCCCGCATTCGTCTCCTACGAATTTGCGGGCCGCAAAGAGCTTTGTTTGTGCAACTCCGTTCAGTCCGGTCAACAGGTAATGCTTGTTCCGCCGCTGTTCGACGAAATGAACCGTATGCGGAAAATGCTGGTTGACGTCATGCGATCTCTTCAATCAGTTGAAGTGTCCAGTTTTCTGCCTGATCTGCCAGGCACCAATGAAAGCCTGATCGCTCTTGAACAGGTTACGTTGACAGACTGGCAAAAGGCCATTGAGGCCTGCGCGCAGCAGCATGACATATCCCATGTCGCGTCCTTCCGAGGAGGCGCCTTGACGGTCACGGCGATGGAAAATGCCCGTCACTGGATTTTCAGTCCGGTAAAAGGCGCGACACTCTTGCGGACGATGATGCGCACAAAGGTGGCGGCTGACCGGGAATCGGGGCTGAATACCGGTCTCGCCGACCTGACTAGGCAGGCCGAGGCCGGACCGCTCGAACTGGCTGGCAATGTCATCGGCTCAGACCTGTTCGCGCAGCTCAATGCCGCAGATATTCCGCATCTGCAAAATCAGCGGATCGTGCGGCTGGAATCTGATAACAAACCCGCTGACATGCAAATTCCCGGCTCAGCTTTGTGGCTTCGCGCGGAACCGGACGACGATTCCGCGCTGTCCTCGGCCATCGCTCAGGATATCGCCGAGTGGATCAAGCCATGACGCGACATTTTCATCAGATCAGATGTGGCAGCGACATGCTCGCAGCAACCGTCGATTCCGCAACAAACCCCACCGCTCTGCTGATCGTCAGCGGCGGCAATGAAATCCGGTCGGGAGCCCATGCCGGCATGGGGCAACTGGCCTTGCGCGTTGCGGAGCAAGGCTTCCCCGTCCTGCGCTACGACCGCCGCGGAATTGGCGAAAGCACGGGGCAGAACAACGGCTTTCTGGACAGCGCGGAAGAAATTGCAGCGGCCGCCCGGTTCCTGAGACAGGAACAACAGGTGCAGAATATCATCGCCTTCGGCAATTGCGATGCCGCCACCGCCCTCGCCCTGTTCGGACCGGACGCGGAGATAGATGGCTATATATTGGCCAATCCCTGGGTGATTGAAACAAGCGTCAGCGCGGATACAGACGAACCGACAATCTCGTCTGCCGCTATCCGGTCGCGCTATTGGGACCGCATCAGAAATCCCAGGACGATCCTTGATCTGCTTTCGGGAAAAATCGATCTCAAGAAACTGTTCAAAGGTCTGAAACGAGTTGCGGCTTCAGAGGAGAAAAGCGCGCTTTCCTTGCAGTTGCGCGATGCGCTTTCCGGCATGAACAGCAACAGTCTGATCCTGCTGGCGAAGCGCGATACCACGGCACGCGCATTTCTCGCTGCCTGGAATAGTGCAGATTTCAAGCCACTACGGACAAAGACCGGTATCGCCGTCGAATCTCTCGACAGCGCATCGCATAGCTTTGCGGATATCGAAGCCAAAAACTGGCTCACCGAGAAATTACTGGATGTGCTGCGCTCCGCCTGACTATTCGGCCGCCATCAGTTCAAATTCCTGTTCCGCCAGAAAGCGTTCGGCATCCAGCGCCGCCATACAGCCAGTTCCGGCTGCGGTTACCGCCTGTCGATAGATATGGTCCATGACGTCACCGCAGGCAAACAAGCCGGGAATTTTGGTCTTTGGCGTACCCGGTACGACCTGGATATAACCGCCGTCGATCAGATCGAGATGATCCTTGAATATCTCCGTTGCCGGCGCATGACCGATTGCAACAAAGGCACCGTCGACGGACAGGTGGCTCTTGTCACCGGTCCGCGTGTCGACAAGGTCCAGTCCGACCAGCCCCAGCGGTTCGCCGCCGCCGACAAACCGTTCGACATTCTTGTTCCACAATACGGAGATTTTGGGATTGGCAAACAGCCGGTCCTGCAGAATTTTTTCCGCCCGCAAGCTGTCACGACGGTGGATCAGGGTGACGTCGTCGCTATGATTGGTCATGTAGAGCGCTTCCTCGACGGCGGTATTGCCGCCACCGATCACCGCCACCTTCCTGCCGCGATAGAAAAACCCGTCGCAGGTTGCACAGGCGGACACACCCTTCCCGCCCAGTTCCTCTTCACCCGGCAGACCCAGCCATTTGGCCTGGGCGCCGGTTGCGATCACTAGCGTATCGCCTTCATAGATGTCGCCGCCGTCACCAGTCAGACGAAACGGACGCTGGGAAAAATCGACGTCGACAATCGTGTCGAAAATGAAACGCGTACCGACTTTTTCGGCTTGCGCCTGCATTTCGTCCATCAGCCACGGTCCCTGGATGACATCGCGAAACCCCGGGTAATTTTCGACATCGGTGGTAATGGTCAATTGACCGCCGGGTTGCAGACCCTGCACCACGATCGGCTCCAGTCCCGCCCGAGCGCCATAAATTGCGGCCGACAGACCAGCAGGTCCGGAGCCCAGGATGAGCATTTTCGTGCGATGCGTTTCAGCCATAATCCGTTCCTGAAGATGATTCTGTCATCTGCAAATAGGGATGCCCCATGCTGCTAGGCAAGGCCTATCACCACCAATGCGATCGAAGAATTAATTTGACCGGTGGTAGCGGGTTTTGCCCTGCTCTTTGAAACCCTGCTCTTTCGTGCCAGACATAAGGGCTGCGCGATGGTCGCTTGCTGCCAATAGGAACATAAAGCACCATAGCCAATGCCGGTGGAAATGGGACAAGCGCTATTCATCCAAATATTCCAGCCCGGGTGATGCGCATAAATAGTGCCAATTCATCGATTACTAGTCTTCCATTTTCAGTCGCTAGGTTCGCTGCTGGAACGACGGTATATCCGCTTCCCTTTCTTTCTCACCGCACGATCGGTGAGCCCGGGATCGCTTCAGAAAGCGCGTCACGAGCACCGCTGGAAAAGCGAATGAAACAACTCACGCCATTATCATATATTGAGATTGGCCGGCACCACGGCACATTTTCTTCGCGACGCGGGTCTCCTCGCCATCGATAATCGCAACATCGGTAATGTTCAAACAGGTGCGGCCATTGGGTTCTGTGTTCAGCGCGGTAATGGTCGAGGAACCCGATACATCTCCTCTGGTAGGACTTTGCCAATTGGCAACCGCTCCCACTTTTTCCTGCTCGACCACGGCGAACGTGGCCTCAGCGGCCTTTTCCTGCTCCTCTTGACTCAAT
>NZ_JBGTDD010000134.1:0-2645 GCF_041748495.1 Parasphingorhabdus sp. | reverse complement strand
CTAGAGTTCTACTCCCAAGAACAGCTTGTCCCACGTAACTGATAAAGATCGAACTCCAGAACAGCCAATCAAACCAGATGATCGTGTGCGGACGATGTTTGATCAATGCCAATTCAAATCTCTCGTTTATCCGTCATGCTGAACTCGTTTCAGCATCCAGAGCGGCCTGCCTCATAGATTCCGGACTGAAGCTCTGGTTCCCGAATCAAGTCCGGGATGACGATGTCTAAACCTGCGCAAAATCCAAACCGATATCCGCCGCCGGTGCCGATTGTGTCAAACGCCCCACCGAAATATAGTCCACTCCGGTCTCTGCCTTGTCGCGGATGGTTTCCAGCGTCACGCCTCCGCTCGCTTCCGTCTCCACCCGGCCGCCGATCAGCGTCACCGCTCCGCGCAGGGTCGCCGGTTCCATATTGTCGAGCAGCAGATGGGTTGCTCCCGCTGCCAAAGCCGGTTCGATCTGGTCGACCCGGTCGACTTCGCAGATGATATTTTCGACGCCCGCGTCCCTGGCACGGCGAACCGCTTCGCCGACCGAGCCCGCGACCGCGACATGATTATCCTTGATCATCGCCGCATCCCACAGGCCCATGCGATGGTTCTGTGCCCCGCCCATCCGCGTCGCATATTTCTCCAGCACCCGCAGCCCCGGTATGGTCTTGCGCGTATCGAGCAAGGTGCAACCAGTGCCCTTGATCCGCTCGACATAGGCGCGGGTCATGGTCGCGATGCCGGTGAGATGCTGCACCGTGTTGAGCGCGCTTCGCTCGGCGGTCAGCATCGCCCGGCCCTTGCCCTTCAGGCGCATGATATCCGTGCCGGCCGGGACCATCTCGCCTTCCTTGGCAAGAATTTCAATTTCTACATCGGGATCGAGCGCCCGAAAAAAGGCTTCGGCGATCGGCAGCCCGACAATCACGGCCGCATGGCGGCTGTCCATCACCCCGGAAAAAATCGCATCGGCGGGAATCACCGCTTCGGATGTGACATCGCGGCCGCCTCGCCCATAAGGCGCGCCGAGATCTTCTGAGAGAGTGGCAGCGACGAAAGCGTCGAGATCGAAGCGGTCCAGGGTGAAGGTCATATGCTCTTCTAGCCATTCCCGCGTCGCGCTCAAGACAAACTGTGTTTGGCCGAAACTGTCAGGACTTGTGGAGCGGTGCCGCTTGCGGTAACTATGTGATTCACATATGATGCGGCATGGATTTTGAATCTGATCCTGCCAAAGACAAGGCGAACCGGCGCAGCATCTTTTGCCGCTGTCGTTCGGGCAGAGAATTTTTGATGATCCTTTTCATACGATAGCCGAGACAATCCGGCTTGGTGATGAGGAGCAGCGCTTTAAGCTGATTGGTGAAGTTGATGGCAAGCTATTCACGGCGATCCACGTGTGGCGCTGTGACATCATAAGGTTCATCTCGGTACGGAGGAGCAACAGCAGTGAACAAAGAGACTATGATCGCAATCCCGGCCGACCCCAATGACCCGGAAGATCGAGACGTCAGCGTTGCGGCGCTTGAACGCGCCCATATGGGCCGCTTCATCCGGGTGCTTCGCCACGATCTGGGCATGACGCAGGAAGAATTTTCAACGGCTTATGGCATCCCGCTCGCCAATATCCGCCAATATGAGATCGCCCGCCACATGCCCCCGCCAGCGGTCCGCGCCTATCTGAAGGTGATCCGCGCCGAACCCGAGGTGGTGAAACGGGCAATGGCAGGGTGATTTTTCCATCTCCCGTGCGGGAGAGGGTTGCGGAGGCTTAGCGGGGAACGAGTTTAGCAGAAGCTGGATGAGGGTGCACAATCCCGAAGGCTGTCCGTTAGTGGTGAGCCTGTCGAACCACGCGTCTAGGCGATAGGCGCCCTTCGACAAGCTCAGGACTAACGGTTGAAAACCCGCATCACGCCACTTTGTCATTCCCACGATGGCAGGAATCGAGCCGATGCCGCCACAACTTGGTTAATCGCTCACTTTTCAGAAGTCGAAATTTCTGCGAATTGCCCACTTTTCACAAGTGCTTCAGCAAATGCCAAAACGACAGAATTATCGTCATTTTCTATTTCAAAGTCATCTGCCATGATGAACGGAAGCTCCCAATTTGAAATCGCCAATATGAACTTGCCTATGGGAGAAATATAACGCCGAATATGCTCATCATTTTCCCAAACATCCTCAGTCGAGACCAGCACTGCCTTGAGGCTTAGCAAAACAGTGTCCCAGAGAGGCTCAAACTTGCCAGTTGGAATCGCCTGAAATTCAATCAGAAGTCTCTCTGACTCGTAACCTTTGCGAACTTCAAAACTGGACATTTGCAGCCCACATCGCAACTACCCCTCATGCGCCAGATCAGTCGGCCCCAGATCCCCCTGCCCGACCGTCGCGCTCGCCATTTCCATCATCCGGTCGATCGATTTGCGCGCCTTTAGCCGCAATTCCTCGTCCATTTCGATCCGGGGTTTCAGATCGCGCAGCGCGACATAGAGTTTCTCCATCGTGTTCAGCGCCATATAGGGGCAGATATTGCAGTTGCAGTTGCCGTCCGCGCCGGGCGCGCCGATGAAATTCTTTTCCGGCACCGCCTTTTCCATCTGGTGGATGATATGCGGCTCGGTGGCGATGATGATCGTGTCGCCGTCAAA
>NZ_JBGTDD010000133.1:0-49574 GCF_041748495.1 Parasphingorhabdus sp. | reverse complement strand
GCCGTGCTCGACAGCCGCGCCCGCGACCAGATGCGGGCCGAGGGCCTGAGCGGAACCGAAAGCGACATTTTGCTGACCCAGGGCCGCGAAGCGATGTTGGCCGATGCCCGAACGCGGGAAACGGCAGGCCTGGGTTCGGATCTGGATTTCGACCATTGCTTCACCTTGGCCGCACCCGAACAGAAGCAGCCACGCAGTGACCATTGATTCCCCCCTGCGCCCGTTCCATCTTGCCTTTCCGGTCCATGATCTCGAAGCGGCCCGCGCATTTTACGGGAAGCTGCTCGGTTGCCCACAAGGGCGCAGCGACAGCCACTGGATCGACTTCAGCCTCTACGGCCACCAGATTGTTACCCATCTCGACGAGAATTTTGCGCCTCACCCCCTGATCAATCCGGTCGATGGCGAACAGGTACCGGTCCCGCATTTCGGCGTCGTGCTGACGATGCCCGCATGGCACGCGCTCGCCGACCGCTTGACCGCCGCCGCTATCGACTTTGTCATCCCGCCGACGATCCGCTTCCAGGGACAGACCGGCGAGCAGGCGACGATGTTCTTTCACGACCCGAGCGGCAATGCGCTCGAATTCAAGGCCTTTGCCAGCGACGATCAGCTTTTCGCCACGGACTGATCAGCCGCCCTCGCCATCCTGAGCCTGGCTAAGGACGGTCTGATTCTCCTTCTCCCGTGAGGGAGAAGGGCCAAGAACCCCGTGTATAACGCTCAGACCAACCCCGCCCTAGCCTTCATGCTCGCTTTTCCAGCGATCCAGCGCATCCTGCAATTGCCGTTCGGCCATGTCGCGGGCGGAATTGCGGGGCAGTTCCAGCGAGCCGGACAGGCGCTCGCCGATCAGCGCATCGCCCAGCGCCATCAGCACCAGCGCCAGCGTGTCTTCATGCTTTGCCTGGTCGGCATGCCCGTCTTCGCCAATATCGTCGACCAGCGAGTGGATGGCATCGACGATCGGGTCGAGCGCATCTTCGTTGCCGGTCAGCATCATCCACGACCACAGCGCCGCTCCGCCCTGCTTGTCGAACGCGTCAAAGGTCAGGTCGACAATGTCGCGCACGCTGCCTTCGCCGGTGCGCGACTTCAAGATCGCCTGCGCGATCATGCCGCAGACCTCGTCGGACAGATAGACGGCCAGCGCTTTTTGCAAGCCGGAGGCCGAACCGAAATGATGCAGGAGATTGGCATGGGTGCGGCCGATCCGCGACGCCACAGCCTTCAGCGTCACCGCTTGCGGGCCGGTTTCGATCAGCAGGTCCCGGGCCGCCGCCAGCGCCATGCTGCGGCTTTCTTCCGGGGAGAGGCGGCGTTTCGCTATTGACATTTATGTAAGCAACCTTATTGTCATTGATGTTAGCCATAGTCGGCATTTCGCATAATGGAAACATCTGATGAATATGCTTAGCTCGGTCAACGCCGAACCGGAACCGATTGTCACTCCCACGCCTGCGGGTCATGAAATCACCCCCCGCGACCGCCGTTTCGGTCGCGACGCAGGCCATCAGCCCGGCAAATATTGGCAGAATGGCGATCCGGTCGCGACCGCCTTCTACAATTGCCTGTCGCTCACATTCCCCCGCGGCGAGGCGTTTTTCATCGAAAGCCTGAAGCAGTTCCGCGATCACACCCCGGCAAAGCTGCAACGGGAAATCCGCGCCTTCGTCCAGCAGGAGGTGATCCACAGCCGCGAGCATCTGGCGCTGAACCGCCGGGTCGAGGAACAGGGCTATGACACCAGCCGGATCGAGACCCGGATTACCGAATCGCTTGCGATGACCAAGGACCGACCAAAGATCACCAATCTCGCCGCAACGATGATTCTCGAACATTTCACCGCGATAATGGCCCAGCAATTTCTCGCCAATCCCAAGCACTGGCAGGATTCCGATCCGGAAACCGCCGATCTGTGGCGCTGGCACGCATTGGAAGAGATCGAGCACAAGGGCGTCGCCTATGACACCTGGCTCTATGCGACCCGCGACTGGAGCCGCTGGCAGCGCTGGAAGGTGAAGGCGCTGATGATGCTGGTCATCACCCGGAATTTCTGGGGCAACCGCTGGAAGGACTCGCTCGACCTGCTCGCCCAGGACGGCATGGCCGGATGGCGGGTAAAGATCAAACTGGCAAAATTCCTGCTGGTCAAGCCGGGCATCGCGCGGGCGATCATCATCCCCTGGTGCAAATTCTTCCTGCCCGGATTTCATCCGTGGAACGAGGACGACCGGCATCTGATCCGGCGGGCCGACAGCGATTATGAAGCGGCGATAACCGGGCGGCCGGCGACCAGCTGATTGGCGGCGGTCAGTGCGCCGCCTTGCTCATGTCCACTTTTTCGACCCATTCCGGAAAGAAGCTCGGTTCGCGGTTGGACCAGCCGGGCGCGGTCGCGGCGGCTTCGCTGATCGATTGCAGCAGGCCCTTGCGGGTCTTCGGATGGAGATGCGGGAGCGCCGCCGCCGCGCAAAAGGCGCCGGGCAGCCAGGGCCGCGAATCCGGGCCGAGCAGCCGTTCGTAGAGAAAGCGGAATGCCGGAAAACTGTGGATACGCCCCTGCCCCAGATCATAGGCAGCGAGCGAAATCAGCGAGGGCATGAACGATTCGATACTGTCGATCGCGCAATCCTGAGGGATTGCCTTGCGGATCTCGGCAAGCCGCCGGTACAGGGCCATCTGAACCTTGATCCCGGCTTCCTCGACTGCATCGCGCGACCAGGTCTCGATCGCATCGGAGCGGTCGAGACCGACATCCAGCGACCGGCGGATATAGCGCTGCGCCGCGGAGCTGAAGCTCGCAAATTCTTTCATTTCGGCCAGCGTCATCGCACCGGGGACGGGTCTTGTTTCCTTGGTCATGCTCTCGGGACTCCTTTTCATTTCATCCCACCGGAACATTGCCCCAAACATGGTTAGCAATTGGTTAAACATGACCGGAATAATTGCGCTCCTGCCCGCCAAAATTCGAAAAATTGCGCGCCAGACTCAGAAAGTTTCGACCAACCGCAAGCCTGTTTCGACCGGGCACGATTCGCCTAGAGACAATGGATAGCATATTGCCCTAAGCTGTTTCGAAATGAAGAATTGAATGCACATGAAAAAATTCGAACTGGGAAATCACAAGCCGTCGGTCGGTCATCAGGTCGCGATCCTGTCGATTCTCGGATTCTGGCTTTTCTACGTGATCATCCTGACGCTGCGCGCCTCGATCGGCGACTGGCCGGCGCAGGGCGAAATGGCGATGCGCCGCCTGGTCGTTACGATATTCGGCATCGGCATCACCTATCTGCTCTATCTGTTTCTCCGGCAGTTCGAGGACAAGGCCCTGTCGACCCGCATCATCACCGCCTTCGCCGCCGCGATTCCCTGCGCGATCCTGATTGCGGGGTGCAATCATTATATTTTCAATATCTATTATCCTGAAAATCTTTGGGACGAGGCGCATGTCGAGGAAATGCGCAAATATATGGAGCAGGAGAATTTTGCCCTCAAGTCGATTTCCGAAGACGCCACATCCCGCTTTTTCTTCATCATCAGCTGGGCCTCGCTCTATCTGACCCTGAGCTATGCCGGTGAGGTCCGCCAGGTCGAGCGCAAGGCCGCCCGCTTCGCCCAGGCCGCTCAGGATGCGGAGCTGCGGTCGCTGCGCTATCAGGTCAACCCGCATTTCCTGTTCAACACGCTCAACAGCCTCAGCACCCTGGTGATGCGCCGCCAGCCTGAAGAAGCGGAGGAAATGATCCTCAACCTGTCGAAATTCTATCGCACCAGCCTGTCCGGCGATCCGCTCGAGGATGTGCCCTTGTCGGAAGAGGTGCATCTGCAGAATCTCTATCTCGATATCGAAGCGGTCCGCTTCCCCGAGCGGCTGCGAACCAGGGTGCATATTCCCGACGAACTGCTCGGCGTACTGGTGCCGGGACTGATCCTGCAGCCTTTGGTGGAAAATGCGATCAAGCATAGCGTCGCGCACAGCAAACGCCCGGTCACCATCACGATCAGCGCGCGCTCGGATGGCGACAATCTGATCCTCACGGTAGCCGACGATGGCGATCCGCGGCCGGTCGATCTGGAAGACAAGGGCACCAGCAGCGGCATAGGCCTCGCCAATGTCCGCGACCGGCTCGAAACGCGCTTTGGCCGGCAGGCCAGCCTGCAGACTGTACGTCCGCTGGAAGGAGGCTATATTGCCCAGCTGACTCTGCCCTTGATGCTGGACAATTCATGATTGAAGAAAACGAAACCCGGCCGCTGACCACGCTGATCGTTGATGACGAGCCGCTGGCGATCGAACGCCTGCAACTGCTCTGCGCCCGGCAACCGGATATCGATCTGATCGGCACCGCCAGCGATGGCGAAGCGGCGCTGCGCCTCACCCAGCAACTGAAACCAGACCTGCTGCTGCTCGATATCGCCATGCCCGGCAAGGACGGACTGGACGTCGCCCGGGCCTTGTCCGGCCAGCCCGATGCCCCGGCGATCATCTTTGTCACCGCATTTGATCGCTTTGCGGTCGAGGCCTTTGACGTGGCGGCAATCGACTATCTGCTGAAACCGGTGGAAAACGAGCGGCTGACGCTGGCGATTTCTAGGGTCCGCGATCGGACGGCCGAACCGCGCGCCGGTGAGTCGGACAACTCGCCCTGGGCCGAAGAATTCTGGGTCCCCTATAAATCTGAATTGCGCCGCATCGTCGCCACCGAAATCGAGCGGGTCGAGGCCGAACGCGACTATATGCGGCTGCACGTCGGCAGCATCAGCTATCTGCTGCACCAGACCATCACCGGTCTGGAGGAACGGCTCGATCCGGCAGAGTTCATCCGCCTGCACCGCTCGCATCTGGTGCGCCGCGACTGGATTGCCGGCCTACGCCACGACGGTGGCGGCGTCTGGATCGCCTGCCTCAAATGCGGCACTGAAATCCGCATTGGCCGCACCCATCTGGCGGAAGCAAAAAAGCTGGCCGGGCGGTAGGAGGAACAATCCGCTCGCTCCCGGCCTGTTTGTCCGCCGCCGCATCCTGATCCTAAGAGCAACTCCTGCCGCACCGCTCGCCGAATTGCTTGGGCCTTGCCCGATCAAACCAGTATTTGTAAGGGAACAGAAACGTCTCTCGGGTCACCGCCGAGCCGGGGCCGATATCATTAGCAAGGAATTATAGACCATATGCCGCCATTTACACAACCGACCTTTCAGGAACGCACACAAATGGCCGCAAAAGCCAGGCAGGCTGCCCTCAAGAAGCTGAAGGCGAAAAAGCCGCTCAGCCCGGAAGTCGTCGCAGAGCGCAAGGCCGCTGAACTGGCCCGCGAGCAGAAACAGGCCAAGGCGAGCGAAGAGAAGCGCGCCGCTTTCGAGCAGGAAAAGGCCGAGCGCAAGGCGGCGAAGGAACAGGCCAGGCCGAAGCTCGCCCTCGGTCTGACCGAAACCGAGAAAAAGATCGCCCGCGACGAACGCTACGCCCAGCGCAAGAAGCGCAAGCGCTAGGCGACATCAGGCGGCTCAGGCCGATTCGCTAGTCATGCAAACTATCCTGAAGCGGGTTCAGGCAATATAGCCGATATGCGAATATTTTTCGTATCTCGACAAGGTTCGCCTGTCAACCTCCGGGCCAGACCAATGCCGCTGCTGGACAAGCGTTTCCGCTGCCGCCCTGCCAATCAAGGCGACCCGGAAAAATCGGGATCTTCATGGGACGCACCGGACGCTTGCAATCCGCAGGGGACCCTTTCGATCGGTTGACCAGGGCCGTCAGGCTGGCCCATATCGGGTTGGAAGACATCACCACCGGGCGCGATTGAAAGCATCATATCCATGGAAACATTCATCATCATAATGGCTGTCGCCATCGGCCTCGCCATGGACGCCTTTGCCGTCGCGGTAGCGCAAGGGGCCGCCGGGCATGATTCCCGATCTTATGCGATCCGGATCGGGCTGGTCTTCGGACTGGCCCAGGGCATCATGCCCCTCCTGGGCTGGATGCTCGGCGCTGCCTTCCTGGCACAGATCAGCGCATTCGATCACTGGATCGCGCTGATCCTGCTCGTCGGACTGGGTCTCAAGATGCTGTGGGAGGCGCGCGGCCTGACCGGAAACGAGCGGCCAGCGATGCTCTCCGGCTGGAGCCTGGCCGTTGCCGCAATCGCGACCAGTATCGACGCCCTGGCCGCCGGCCTCACCTTTCCCGCTTTCGGTCTGCCGGTGCTGCAGACCTGTATCGCGATCGCGCTGATCACCGCGCTGCTCTCGGCCTGGGGGGTGCTTGTCGGCGGATCGGCGAACAAGCGGATCGGCAAGGTCGCGGAGATCGCCGGCGGCCTCGTGCTGATCGCGCTCGGCCTGAAGATCTTCATCGAGCATCAGTTTTTTGGGGGCTGAGGGTGCGACATAAACTGGCTATACGGTATAACCAAATCCCTTTAGGATAGGGGGGCTAGTCGTTGGATCGGGAACGAAATGTTGAAGAAGATAACGGCGGTTCTGGCCTCGATCATAGGCTTGATCGCATTATTCGCGCTCTATTCCATTCTGACGCCGCCGTCCGAGCCACCGCTGCCTGACCAGCAGACCCGATACGTCATCCACAATGTGAAGATTCTCGATGTCGAAGCTGGTTCATTCGGGCCATCCGTCTCCATTGCCATCCGGGACGGCCGGATAGCCGCTATTGGGCCGGGCGCTGAGGGGCTTGCCGGCATGGCAGTCGATGGGCGCGGCGGCTTTCTCGTGCCGGGTTTCTGGGACATGCACATGCATAGTTTCCAGCTGTCCCCGCAATTCCACTTTCCGCTGTTCGTTGCAAATGGCGTGACAAGTGTCCGTGATATGATGGACTGCCCCGAACTGACGGACAGCTTGATCGCATGCGTCGGTGACAAGCGACGCTGGGCTGCTGCTGTGGATGCGGGCAAGCTCACCGCCCCGAAAATTGTCGAGATTGCCAGCTTCTATTTTGAACGGCCAGACATGACCGTGTCGCAAGTGAAGGACCGCGCCCGTCGTTACGCCGAGCGGGATATCGATGCGTTCAAGGTCTACAACCGCCTGACGCCCGAGGCATATGCCGCCCTTGCTCGTTCTGCTGTAAAGATGGATATGCGGCTTGTCGGTCATTTGCCAAAACAGGTCAGTCTAGAAACCGCAATCAAGGCCGGGCAGGATAGTTTCGAACATGCCCGTCTTCTACTAGAGCAATGCTTTACCGAGGCGGAGGATTGGCGGGCCGGAAAGCTGGACGGTCTGACGCCAAATGTCCTTTTGGAGCGCATGGTTCGCGCACATGATCCAAAGATTTGCGCCGACCATTTCGCCGCGATGCAGGCCGCCGGTGCGTGGTTCGTGCCGACGCATGTCACTCGCGAAGAGGATGCGCTTTCGACCGATGATGTTTTCCTGAACGACCCACGGCTCGATTATCTCGACCCCATGTCACGCTGGGCCTTTACCGATGATCAGAAGGCAACGGCCACGCGCTTTCCCGATAGGCGGGGGACGCATGCGCTCAAGGCATATTTTGCGCGCGGATTGGAATTGACTGGCAAGGCGCACCAAGCGGGTGTGGGCATATTGATCGGCACCGATACGGCCATCGGTGGCTTTCGCTATCATGACGAGATGGCGCATCTTGTTCGCTCGGGGATGAGCCCCGCCGATGTGCTTCGCGCGGCCACGACTGACGCAGCCCGCTATGCCGGCCTTGGCTTGGAATCCGGCTCCATTGCCATTGGCAAACGGGCCGACCTAGTCTTGCTGACGGCCAATCCTCTGGAAAATATCCAAAACACCCGGACGATACGAGCTGTCTGGCTGGCAGGGCGGCTCCATGACCGGCAGCGACTTGACGCCTTGCTGGACTTTACCAAGGCCGAAGCAAACAATCCGGCGAACTGGGTTCGTCTCTTGTGGGGTTTTGCGAAAAGCAGCGTTTCGAAGGAGCTTTAGGGCGCTGCAGCAATCTATGTCCGAATTCAGAAGGAGCGCCATTGTCGCCGGCTGGGCGCGGCTCGATGCCAGGGCCGATGGCATGGATATCGCGGGCGACCTTTCCCGCGAGGCCGCCGCCGATTTTGAGACATTGTCGAAGCGATCGGCAAAGGCGAGGATTGCACCGCCATGCTCGACCGGCAGGAGCGCCGCGCACCCGCCGCGCCGGCAGGGATCGCCGGGCTGGATGATCAGGAACTGGCCAGCAGGCTTGGCCTGCTCCGCGAACGCGAGCGGACTGCCGCCATGGATCCGGAGGATATCGATATCTCCGATCTCGATCCGGCCGCGCGATCCGCCCAACCGCTAAAGCCCCCTAGACGCTCACCGTCCGTGGCCGGGCTTGCCGGTAGGTACCCAATATCCGAACGCTATTGCAGTGGAAGCCGAGCTCCGCCAGTGCCCGGTCGACCGCCGGATCGCCGGGCGCACCCTCGATATCGGCGAAAAATTCGGTCGCGGCAAAGCTGCTGCCCTGTTGATAGCTTTCCAGCTTGGTCATGTTGACGCCATTGGTGGCAAAACCGCCCATCGCCTTGTACAGCGCGGCGGGGATATTCTTGACCTCGAAAACAAAGGTCGTCATCACCGGTCCATTGGCTTCCGGTATCGCCGCGTCCGGTGCCAGCACCACGAACCGGGTGATATTGTCCGGCGAATCCTCAATCGCCTCCTCGATTGGCTGCAAGCCGTAAATTTGCGCCGCCAGCCTCGGCGCGATCGCCGCGGCATGGGGATCGTCCTGCTGGGCGACAAAGGCGGCGGCGGCAGCGGTATCGGCATAGGCGACGGGGATGATCCCGCGCTTGCGCAGATAATGGCGGCACTGGCCAAGCGCCTGCGGATGGCTCATCGCCGTGTGGATGACGGCGTCCGCCGATCGCGCCATCAGACAATGCTGGATCGGCATGAAATATTCGTCGACGATATGCAGACCCGATTCGGGCAGCAGAAAATGGATGTCCGCCACCCGGCCATGCAGCGAATTTTCGATCGGGATGATCGCGCTGCCCGCTGTACCCAGCTTCACCGCGTCAATCGCATCCTCGAAGGAAAAGCAGGGCACCGGCAGGCCTTCCGGTGCATAGTCGAGCGCAGCGAGATGGGAATTGGCGCCAGGTGCGCCCTGAAAGGCGATCGCCTTTTCCGGCTGCTCCGCACCTTTTTCGGTCATTTTCTTGACCATGCCCAACGCGTTTTTCGGAAAGCTGTCCATCTCGTCCCTCTTTTGCGCTGCTGCGATAGTCGAACCGGACGCGGCGGGGCAAGAGGGAAGTGGCCTGTCCGCCGAGCTGGTCTTCCCGCGCTCTCGGCCTTGCCGCAAATTCCGGCAATTGAAGCCTTGCGTTGCTCCCCTGCGCTCTTTACAGACAGCACAAATTTGGCAGGCCCATGGCCGCCGCTCACTCAGGGGTTTGAGACAATTTATGAGCAACAATAATACCATCGCAGGTTGGGTTCTGGCTGGCGGCATTGCAGCCCTCGGTTTTTCTATTCTCAGCGACAAATATTTCCACGCCGGCAAGGATCAGCGTCCGGAAGTCATGGGCTATGTCATCGAAGGCGTCGAAACCGCCGGTGCCGCGGACAGCGGCCCGTCGGTTGAAGCGCTGATGCAAACCGCCGATGCCGCTGCCGGCGAAAAGGTTTATGGCAAATGTGCTGCCTGTCACACGATCAATCAGGGCGGTGCCAATGGCATCGGTCCGAATCTGTGGGCATCAATGGGCAAGCCGCACGCCCATGTCGCCGGATTCGCCTATAGCGATGCGCTGAAAAGCAAAACGGGTGTCTGGGACTGGAACAATATGGATGCCTGGCTGGCCTCACCGCGCAGATATGCCGATGGCACGAAAATGACCTTTGCCGGTCTCGGCAAGCCGGAAGACCGTGCCAATCTGATGGCCTATCTGAACGCTCAGGGTTCGAACCTGCCCTTGCCGGCTGCACCGGTTGTCGAAGAAGCTCCGGCTGAAGACGCTGCCGCTGAGGCAGCCAGCGAAGCCGGTGCCGATAGCGAAGCGCAGGAAGCAGCAGAAGCAAGCACGGCGGCAGCGGCAGAATAAGCCCGCCACCGGATTGCCTCAGCCGCAATCCAGATCGTAAAATTGCTTGATGACGCCCCAAGCCTCGTCGGCGGTTTCGACAAACTGGAACAGATCGAGGTCGGCACGGCTGATCGTGCCCTCTTCGGCGAGCGCCTCGAAATTGATCACCCGGTTCCAGAAGGCTTCGCCGAACAGCAGGATCGGCAGCTTTTCCATCTTGCCGGTCTGGACCAGAGTGACCAGTTCGAGAAACTCGTCCAGCGTACCGAAGCCGCCCGGGAAGACTGCTACTGCTCGCGCGCGCAGCAGGAAATGCATCTTGCGCAGCGCGAAATAGTGAAACTGGAAACTCAGCGAAGGGGTGACATATTCATTCGGCGCCTGCTCGTGCGGCAGGACGATATTGAGCCCGATCGACTCCTTGCCGGCATCCGCTGCGCCGCGATTGGCTGCTTCCATGATCGACGGTCCGCCGCCGGAGCAAACAACGAAATCGCGCTTGCCGTTTGCGGAAAGGCCGCAGGCGCTCGCCAGCCGCGCCAGTTGGCGGGCTTCGTCATAATATTTGGCTTTGTCTTTCAACCGCTCGGCAATCTTGCGCGATTCGTCGTCCACCGCCGCCTCGATCAGCGAATCGGCCTTGTCCGGCTCCGGAATCCGAGCCGACCCGTACATCACCAGGGTCGAACCAATGCCGGCTTCGTCGAGCAGCATCTCCGGCTTGAGCAATTCGAGCTGAAAGCGGACCGGACGCAGCTCCTCGCGGAGCAGGAAGTCGGTGTCCTGAAAGGCCAGCCGATAGGCCGGGTCCTGAGTCTGGGGTGTGCCGATTGCTGCCTTCTCGGCAAATTCGGCTTCTTCCTTGGCGCGGTAAAACCGGTTGTCGTGGAGATCTTTGTTGGTCATGGCTTCGCCCTAAAGCAAAGATTTGAAGCTGGCCAGAGCCCTTGGTCTGCTAACGGCAATAACCGTTGCCGCTCATATCCAGATGCAAATGATCGCGGTGCGCAGCGTTGTAATTGGGGCTGAGAACGGTGCCAAAACGCTTGCAGGCGCTGTCATGGATCGCGGTCAGGAATAGCATTTCCCGGTGCCCACTTTTCCAGTTATTCTCGACCGTTATCCGGCGACCATCGGTCAGCACAAAAGCCGACACGTCGATCGCATTGGCATGGGCATGCTCCGACAGCCTTCCCGAACCTGCAATGTTCCGGCAACTGTAACTGCCCATCGTTTCGATCCGCAGCAGATCGCTGCCGAGATATTTGCGGGCTGCGCGTTTCACCGCATATTCGGTCCAGGCAGCGAATTTGCCGGCCAGCTCGCACTTGACCGGTCCCAGATTGGTGACGTCGGCACCAACATCAAGCAGCTTGATGCTGTCAATCTGGCTGCAACCGCCGCTAAATTGCCGGTTGGGCAAGGGTGAAAAGCGGACATTGGCCTTGCCAAGCTCGGTAAAACACTGACGGGCGGCGGGGCTGGGATCGAAGACACCGATACCGGCTGAAGTTGCGGGACGCTGAACCGGCTCGCCGCGTCCGCCCGGGATGGCACCGCAAGCGCTGAGCAGGATCGAAAAAATCCCCAGCGCAACCATATTGCGCATCGGACGGTCTCTGTCGTTCCTCATACTCATATTCCATGCCGTGACAGAAGATGGTTAAAATCGGCCTAATATCGTGGCAAGTAAAAGTCGGTCGGTCGTGATAAATACAGCGTGCTACCGGTTCGTTCTGGACCAGCGTAGCCGCAATAATCATGAATCACTCCTGCACCCATTTGCGTCAGTTAAACGATCTGCCGGACTTCTGGGCAATAGATCGGCAAGCAATAGCCGGTTCCATTTGCAACCAGAAACGCGCTTGACATGCTGCGTCGCACCATACAAAGCGGCGCCGGGCCACGCGGTCCCAACGCCGCGCGAGCTCTCTGTAAGGAGAAGCGTTAAATGACTGATACGACTATACCGGCGCCAGAATTGCGTCCTGACTGCCCGAATTTCTCTTCGGGTCCGACAGCCAAATTTCCCGGCTGGTCCCTCGACAAAATCAATACCATCGCCATGGGCCGCTCGCATCGCAGCGCCACCGGCAAGGCGAGGCTGAAATATGCCATCGACCTGAGCCGCGAGTTGCTCGGTATTCCCGACGACTATTTGATCGGCATCGTACCCGCCTCCGACACTGGCGCGGTTGAACTGGCGATGTGGAACATGCTCGGGTCGCGTCCGGTCACGGTTGCCGCATGGGAAAGCTTTGGCAATGTCTGGATCCAGGACGCTGTCAAGCAACTCAAGCTTGCCGATCTGACCGTTCTTGAAGCCGATTATGGCGAAATTCCCGATCTGACGACGATCGACAAGGGTGACGATATTGTCTTCACCTGGAATGGTACAACCTCGGGCGCCAAAATTCCCGATACCGACTGGATCGCCGACGACCGTGAAGGCGTGACGATCAACGACGCAACCAGCGCGGTCTTTGCCCAGCCGATGGACTGGTCCAAGCTCGATGCCACGACCTACAGCTGGCAAAAGGTGATGGGATCAGAGGCCGGTCACGGCATGCTGATCCTCAGTCCCCGCGCCGTTGCACGAATTGAAAGCTACACGCCATCCTGGCCGCTGCCGAAAATTTTCCGGGTGAAGAAGGGCGACAAGCTCAACTTGGCCATTTTTGAAGGCGCGACGATCAACACGCCATCGATGCTGGCGACCGAGGATTATATCGCCTCGCTGGAATGGGCCAAGTCGATCGGCGGCCTGCCGGAACTGCACGCCCGGGCCGACCGCAACGCGAAGATCGTCCACGACTGGATCGCCGCCACACCGTGGATGCGCAATATGGTCAGCGATCCGGCGAAATGGACCAACACCGGCGTCTGCATGGTGTTTCAGGGCGACTGGTATGATGGCCTCAATGATGAGGACAGAGCATCAGTTCCGAAGAAAATCGCCGGAATGCTGGAAAAAATGGACATCGCGTATGATTTCAACGGCTATCGCGATGCGCCGCCGTCGCTGCGCATCTGGTGCGGATCGACCGTCGAGGAAGAAGATATCCGCCGTCTGCTGCAGTGGATTGAATGGGCTTATGCTCAGGTGAAATCCGAACTTTCTCAGTAATTGCATCGCCCCGGTAATGCCGGGGCCAAATCGATATTGCGTTATTGGTTTGGAGACCGGCCCGCGTTGGCCGGACGATCCCAACAAGGAATCCAGAATATGCCAAAAGTACTCATATCCGACAAAATGGACCCGAAAGCCGCCCAGATATTCCGGGAACGGGGCTGCGAAGTCGACGAAATCACCGGACAAACGCCGGAAGAACTGATGAAGATCATAGGCGAATATGATGGTCTTGCCATCCGTTCTTCGACCACAGTCACGGCCGAGATTCTGGCAGCCGCGACCAACCTGAAAGTGGTTGGCCGCGCCGGTATCGGCGTCGACAATGTCGATATCCCGGCTGCTTCTGCCAAGGGTGTGGTGGTTATGAACACACCGTTCGGCAACAGCATCACCACCGCAGAACATGCCATCGCCCTGATGTTTGCCCTCGCTCGCCAACTGCCTTCAGCCGACGCTTCCACCCAGGCCGGCAAATGGGAAAAATCCAAATTCATGGGCGTCGAACTCACCAGCAAAACCCTGGGTCTGATCGGTGCCGGCAATATCGGCTCGATCGTCGCGGAACGCGCGATCGGCTTGCGGATGAAGGTTGTCGCTTATGATCCGTTCCTGACCGAAGAACGGGCGGTGGAAATGGGTGTCGAGAAAGTGTCGCTGGATGATCTTCTGGCACGCGCAGATTTTATCACCATGCACACGCCGCTCACCGACCAGACGCGCAATATCCTGTCTGCCGAAGCCCTCGCGAAAACGAAACCCGGTGTACGCATCATCAATTGTGCCCGCGGCGGCCTGATCGACGAGGTAGCATTGAAGGAGGCCTTGGAATCCGGCCATGTTGCCGGTGCGGCCCTCGACGTTTTTGCCCAGGAACCAGCGAAGGAAAATCCCCTGTTCGGAGCGCCGAACCTGATCTGCACGCCGCATCTGGGCGCCTCCACCAGCGAGGCACAGGTCAATGTCGCCATTCAGGTGGCCGAACAAATGGCCGACTATCTCGTCAACGGCGGCGTGGAAAACGCCCTCAACATGCCCAGCCTGTCAGCCGAGCAGGCACCCAAACTGAAGCCCTATATGGCGCTTGCCACCCAGTTGGGATCTCTTGTGGGCCAGCTCGCAGCCGACCAGATCAAGGGGGTCGCTGTGGAAGTGGAAGGTGCCGCGGCCGAACTGGACCAGAAGCCGATTACGGCAGCGGTGCTCGCTGGTCTGATGCGGGCCTATAGCGATACCGTAAACATGGTCAACGCGCCCTATCTGGCGAAAGAGCGCGGGCTCGATGTCCGCGAGATCCGGCATGAGCGGGAAGGCGATTATCACACGCTTGTCCGGGTGACCGTCACCACCGACGAAGGCGAAAAATCGGTCGCTGGCACCCTGTTCGGATCGTCCGGTCCGCGACTGGTCGAAATGTTCGGCATCAAGGTTGAGGCCGATCTGGAGGGCGATATGCTGTATATCGTCAATCAGGATCAGCCTGGTTTTATCGGTAGCGTTGGGTCGACATTGGGCGAAGCCGGGGTCAATATCGGCACGTTCCACCTGGGTCGTCGCAGCGATGCGCCGGGTGGCGAGGCGGTTCTGCTGCTGTCGATCGATTCACCGGTGGAAGAGCCCGTACTCTGGTCGATCTGTCAGCTGAATGGGGTGAAGACGGTCAAGGCCCTGAAGTTTTAATTCGATCAGCAAAGACCTAAGAAAAAGGATGGCCTGAGCCGGTGCTTGGGCTATGAGCGGGGCCATGCGAAAGCCATCCAATCTCCTGCCCGAAGGGTTCCATGACGCGCTACCGCCTTATGCCGAGGCGGCATCGCGACTGGAACGCGATGTCCTCGATACCTTGGCCAGCCATGGCTATGCCCGGGTGACCCCGCCGCTGGCGGAATATGAAGAGAGCCTGACCGAACGGATGCAGGGCGCTTCCCGCAATGATCTGATGCGCTTCGTCGATCCCATATCACAGCGCACATTGGCATTGCGACCGGACATGACGATGCAGATCGGACGCATCGCGGCGACCAGTCTGGCAGAACAGCCGCGGCCGCTCCGTCTTAGCTATTCGGGACAGGTGCTGAAATTGCGTTCCGGGCAACTGCAACCGGAGCGGAGCCGGCTGCAGATTGGGGCCGAGCTGATTGGCAACGACAGCGTGACCGCTGCCAGCGAGATTGTCTCGATGGCAATCGAAGCGCTCGAACGGGCCGGTGTTAGCGGGATCACCGTGGATTTCACCATGCCCGACCTGATCGACATATTGGCGGCAGGGCCATTGCCACTGAATCTTGCACAGATTACCGAAATACGCGCCGAGCTGGACATGAAGGATGCCGGCGGCCTCACCGCTATCGGCGCGACCGGCTATCTTCCGCTGATCGAGGCGACCGGCCCGTTTGACGAGGCCATGGCAAAGCTTCGCGCCTTCGACTGTGACGGGTTGCTCGGTTCGCGGCTGGATGGGGTCGACCGGATCGCCGAGAGCATAAAGGGCAAGGTCGATTTGACCCTCGACCCCACCGAGCGGCATGGCTTTGAATATCAGAACTGGTTCGGATTCACGCTCTACGCGGAAAGTTTCATCGGCGCCCTGGGCCGCGGTGGCAGTTATCAGATCGCACGGACGGATGGCACGTCCGAAGCCGCGGTCGGCTTCTCGCTCTATCCCGACCCGCTGATCAACGCGGGCTTTGGAAGCAAAGCCAATGATCAGATCTTTTTACCGCTCGGACATGACCGAGACGCTGCGGCCAAGCTGCGCGCAGCGGGCTGGCGGACGGTGGCAGCACTGTCGGAAAAGGATCTGGCGCGGGCACTAGGGTGTTCGCATATATTGAACGGCGCTCAGCCGGAACCATTGTAGGAAAGACTTTGATATGGCCAATGTAACCGTGATCGGCGCGCAATGGGGGGATGAGGGCAAGGGCAAGATTGTCGACTGGCTGTCCGAACGCGCCGATGTCGTGGTCCGCTTTCAGGGCGGTCACAATGCCGGCCATACATTGGTCGTCGATGGCGCTGTCTACAAGCTTTCGCTGCTCCCCTCGGGGATTGTTCGCGGTGCATTGTCGATCATCGGCAATGGCGTAGTGCTCGATCCCTGGCATCTGCGCGACGAGATCAAGAAGCTGGAAAGCCAGGGCGTATCCATCAACACCGACAATTTCGCTATTGCCGAAACCTGCCCGCTGATCCTGCCGATCCACCGTGATCTCGATGCCATGCGCGAGGATGCCAGCGGCAAGGGCAAGATCGGCACGACACGGCGCGGCATCGGTCCGGCCTATGAAGACAAGGTCGGCCGCCGTGCAATCCGGGTGTGTGACCTCGCGCATCTGGATGATCTGGGTCCGCAACTCGACCGGCTATGCGCCCATCATGACGCTTTGCGCGCCGGTTTTGGCGAGCCACCAGTGGACCGGGTAAGGCTGCTGGGTGATCTGAAAGAGATCGCCAATTCGGTGCTGCAATATGCCCAGCCGGTCTGGAAGCGCCTCAACGAGGCTCGCCGTGACGGCAAGCGCATCTTGTTCGAAGGCGCGCAAGGCGTGCTGCTGGATGTCGATCACGGCACATATCCGTTCGTCACCAGTTCGAACACGATTTCCGGAACCGCCGCGGGTGGCTCCGGAATCGGTCCGTCCGGTACCGGATATGTCCTCGGCATTACCAAGGCTTATACCACTCGTGTCGGATCGGGACCCTTTCCGACAGAACTCGACGACGAGATCGGCCAGCGGCTTGGCGAGCGTGGTCATGAATTTGGCACCGTTACCGGTCGTCAGCGGCGTTGCGGCTGGTTTGATGCGGTGCTTGTCCGTCAGGCTTTGGCGGTATCGGGTGTCGCCGGGATCGCGCTAACCAAGCTGGACGTGCTCGACGGGTTTGCGGAACTGAAAATCTGTGTTGGCTATGATCTGAACGGGATGACCTTTGACTATCTGCCGCCCCATCATCAGGATCAGGCAGCCGTCAAACCGATATATGAAACGATGGAAGGCTGGAACGAGACCACCGCCGGCGCGCGCAGCTGGGCCGATTTGCCGGCACAGGCGATCAAATATATAAGGCGCGTGGAGGAGCTGATTCAGTGCCCGGTGGCCCTGGTGTCAACGTCGCCCGAGCGCGAAGATACGATTTTGGTGACCGATCCGTTCGCGGATTAAGAGCAGAAGGACAGGGGAATGCAGATTGCGATTTTTTACGGTTCCTATCGACAAGATCGCAATGGCATTGCCTATGCCCGATATCTCACTCGTGCCTTCGAGGATTACGGAGATAGCGTCGACCTGATTGACGCGCAGGAAGTCAATCTTCCAATGCTTGATCGCATGTACAAGGAATATCCGGAGGGAAGCGCTCCCGCTGCGATGGGAAAAGTCGCATCGACCATAAGGTCTGCAGATGCCTTTGTCTTTGTCGCAGGCGAATATAATTGGGGCGTTCAACCGGGCCTCAAAAACCTCACCGATCATTTTCTGGAAGAATGGTTCTGGCGGCCCGCAGCGATTGCCAGCTATTCAGCCGGGCCGTTCGCCGGCATGCGAGCGATGATGCACTGGCGGGCGATACTCGGGGAAATGGGCATGGTCGTCACATCCATGCCATTGGCGCTCGGCAGCGTACACAAAGCTTTTGATGAAACAGGCGCGCCCACCGGCGATGACGGGAAACGGCTGGTACGCAATTTTCCTAAATTTGCAGATGATCTCAGATGGTGGGCAGAAGCCGCTCAGGCCCAGCGTGCAAAGCGCTCCCCACCATATTAGACGATATCAAACATCGTCCGCCGAGATCATTTCCTCGCGGTCAATCTCGCCCGTCATCGCCGCCACCGTAACCGCGACCGCTGCATCGCCCGAGACATTGGTCGTGGTGCGCATCATGTCCATGATCCGGTCGACACCGGCGACAAAGGCGATGGTTTCGAGCGGGACGCCGACACTGCCGAAGACCAGCGCCATCATGATCAGGCCTGCGCCCGGAATGCCCGCCGCGCCAATCGCACCCAAGGTCGAGGTGATCGAGATCATCAAATAATCGCCGAAGGTCAAGTCGACACCGAAAATCTGTGCACCAAACAGGGTGGCGAGACCGAGATACATCGCCGTACCGTTCATATTGATCGTCGCTCCTAGCGATACCACAAAGCTCGCTACTGAATTGCTGACTCCCAGGTTGCGTTCGACGCAGCGTAGCGTGACCGGGAGCGTAGCGTTGGACGATGCGGTGGAATAACTGACCGCGATTGCATCGATGATCCCGCGGAAGAAATCGATCACCGGCAGCTTCGCGATAAATTTGATCATCCCGGAGTAAATCACCCCGATAATCAGCAGACATCCGAGATAGTTGAGTCCGACGAGCTGAGCGAGCGACACCAAAGCGTCGATGCCCAAAGTGCCCGCAACCCACGCCATCAGCGCAAAAACGCCAAATGGGGTCAGTTCCATCACGATCATCGTGACCTTCTGCATAACCACCGCACCGCTATCAAAGATTTTGGCCAGCGGCTTGCCGTCTTCCTTGGCCATTAAAATTCCGATGCCGATCAGGAGGGCAAAGACGATCAGCGGCAGCACCCGGACATCGGCCATAACCTGCACCGGGCTGTCGGGGACTATCGACAGGATCATGTCGACCGCTGTGGTCTGATTGGGCTCAGGCGTGGTGCCCATTTCGATGGCGCTGGTATCCACGCCGCTACCGGGCTGGAAAAATGTGCCGAGCGCGAGGCCCAGCCAGGCAGCGATCTGGCCGGTGATGACAAACAATATCATCGCCCGTCCACCAACGCTGCCCAATTTTCTGAGGTCACCCAATGCAGCGACACCCGCGACCAGCGAGAAGAAAATCAACGGCACGACCAGCATCTTGATCGACTTGATGAAGAAATCACCGATCCACTTGATCGTTTCGGCTTCCGGTCCCCACAATAGCCCGGTGACCACTCCAAGAATGAGCGCGGCGATCACCCGCTGCCAAAGCGGAATCTTGAACCAGAATGCCAGCATGCGATGTTCCCCGATATTTAGTGCCGACCCATGCCTATCGTCAGCAGCAGGGCGCGGCAAGCGTTTAGACCCTGTTTCGGCCATCTCGCATAGGGTTCAGGCGGCGCTACATCCAGAAGCTAATCGCCAGACAGGTCGATAGACCGACGCCGAAGGTCAGCGGAATACCAGCCTTGAAGAAGTCGGTGAAACGGTAATTGCCCGCTGCATATACCAAAGTGTTGGTCTGATAACCAATGGGTGTCGCGAAGCTCGCGGAGGCCGCGAACATCACGGCAATCACCAGAGGCCGGGGATCGACACCCAGATCATTGCCCAGGGCAATGGCTATCGGTGTGATGATGATGGCGACGGCATTGTTGGTCACAATTTCGGTCATGATCACCGACAGGATATAGATTGCAAATACCAGCCCCCATGGTGGTATTTCCCGCAGGAAGGGCGTCAATTGGCTGACGATAAGATCAACGCTGCCCGCTTGCTCGAGTCCCAATCCAACCGCGAGCATGCCAAATATCAGCACCAACACATTGCCGTCGATCGAGCCCCATGCTTCTTCCGCGTCGATGCAGCGCGCCACCAGGATCGCACCGACCGCCAGAATTGCAGCCACCGCCAGCGGGATGATATTGAGCGCGGCGAGAATAACGACGGCTGCCAACGCGCCGATTGCAATCGGTGCCCGATCACGGCGAAACGCGCGAATCTTTGTCTGGCCTACCCCGAACAGATTCGGGTTCTGATACATGCGGCGGATATCTTCGCTGGAACCCGTCACCAACAATCGGTCCGCTGCATGAATGCGCGCATTGGTCAGGTCCGAGCGTGGCAGGTTACGGTAGCGGGTCATTCCCAATATTCTGACATCGAGTTGCGACAGAAAGGGGATATCATAAAGTCGGCTGCCAATGCTTGGGTGGCTGGGCGCCACCGTGGCTTCGACCAACTCTTCGCCCAGTGGGCCAGCATCGCCTTGGTGGACGATACCGACCTTGAAATCTTCCGATTTTCGCAGCGAGATAAGTTCGGCGAGATCCAGTTGCGCGACGATCCGGTCACCCGCTCGCAGCTCGTGATAATCGAGATCATGACGGATATAGCTGCTGAGCCGCTTGACCGCGGTGACCTTGATACCGGCCCGCCGCAGTTCCGGAACAGCGGACAGTTTCTTGTCGATCACCGAGGCATTGCGTCGGACCGTCAGTTCGGTAAGAAAATCGCTTTCATCATTGCTGTCAAAATGCCCTTTGACATCCCCGCCCGGCAGCAGCCAGCTGCTGAACAATACCATCATGACCGTGCCAGCGACGGCAGCGATCAGACCATATGGGGTGATCTCGAAAATCCCGAAACCGGCCAGGCCCTGATCGCGCGCAACCGCGTCGACGATAAGGTTGGTCGAGGTGCCGATCAAAGTGGTGGTGCCGCCCAATATGCAGATGAAGCTCAGCGGGATCAGCAGCTTCTTGGACGAATAGCCGGTCGCCCGGGAGAGGCGCAGGATGATCGGAATCAGAACGATCACCACCGGCGTATTGTTCATGAAGGCGGAAGCGACAAAGCCGCCCAGAAACATCTCCGCAACCGCCAATTTGGGATGGCGCTTGGCGCGCTTGATGATGAAGCCCGCTATCGCATCAATCGTACCGGTTCGCAGTAAGGCGCCGGAGAGAATGAACATCGCGGCGATAGTTATCGGCGCGGTGTTGGAGAAAACCGAAAACAGGCCGTCGGAATCGATGATGCCGAGAAACAGGAACAAGCAAGCGCCGAGTACCGCGACAACCGCTGCAGGAAAGCGCTCCATGATGAACCCGGCGAACAGGAGTGCCAAGATAACAAGGCCGATGACAGCTTTGTGGTCCTGGATATAATTGTTGATGATATGAAGAATGAGATCGATCATGGATCAGGAACAGCCTTCGATAGCATCAATAGCCGTGACCAGCCCGGCTGGGAAATCAGACATGGTTCGGCCCAGACTCGGTTTTCCCGCTATGTCGGCGAGAAGCAGTAGCGGCAGCCGGTGGGCGTTGCGGGCGGCAAAGGTCCGGCTCACCCGCATTGTGCCCGATGCAATAATTTCTGATCGGCCAGTACCAGTGCCATCATCGCCTCGACCACCGGAACGCCGCGAATCCCGACGCAGGGATCGTGCCGCCCCTTCGTGATAATCTCGGTGGCAAGGCCTTCACGAGTGACGGTTTCGACTGGCGTCAGAATCGAACTGGTCGGCTTGAAGGCTACCCGGCAGAAAACCGGCTGGCCGGTCGATATCCCGCCAGCGGTCCCACCGCTGTGATTGGCGAGAAATTCAGGACCATTCTCGCCCGGTCGCATCGCGTCGGCATTTTGCTCGCCGCGCAGGCGGGCCGCGGCAAAGCCGTCGCCGATTTCAACACCCTTGGTGGCATTGATCGTCATCATCGCAGCGGCAAGCTCGCTGTCCAGCTTGCCATAAACGGGCGCTCCCCATCCGGCCGGGACACCGACAGCTTCGCAAGCAATTATCGCCCCCAGGCTGCTGCCCTCCTTGCGGGCCGCATCGACCAGCGCTTCCCAACGTTTGGCCGCCTGTGGATCCGGGCAGAAAAAAGGATTATTGCCGATTTCATTCGCATCAAAATGCGCCGGATCAATAGCATCGCCACCAATTTCGGCGACCCAGGCCCGGATCGTCACTTCCGGACTCACCAGCCGCGCCACCGCCCCCGCAGCCACCCGAGCAGCGGTTTCCCGAGCGCTGGACCGGCCTCCGCCGCGATAATCGCGAAATCCGTATTTCTGGTCATAAGCATAGTCGGCATGGCCCGGACGATAGGCTTTGGCGACATCGCCATAATCCTTGGATCGCTGATCGATATTTTCGATCATCAGCGAAATCGGTGTACCCGTGGTCCTGCCTTCAAACACGCCGGAGAGGATTTTGACCTGATCCGGCTCCTGCCGCTGGGTCGTATATTTCGACTGGCCAGGCCGCCGTGCGTCGAGAAACGGCTGAATGTCGGCCTCGCTCAGCGTGAGTCCCGGTGGACAGCCGTCGACGACGGCGCCAAGTGCTGGTCCGTGAGATTCCCCCCAAGTGGAAAAACGAAATACGCGACCGAATGTGTTGAAACTCAAAACTCGCTCTCCGCGTTGATAAACTCAATTCTACTTTCGAATAGGCTCATTGACAAAAAAATGGGGTTGATCAATCCAGAGCGATATCGGGTGCGTCTTCCTGCTTCATCCCTACGACATGATAGCCGCCATCGACATGATGGGTTTCTCCGGTAACGCCAGATGAGAGATCGCTGCAAAAATAAAGGCCTGCCCCGCCCACATCATCGATCGTGACATTGCGGCGCAGGGGTGAGTTATATTCATTCCATTTCAGGATATAGCGGAAATCACCAATGCCACTGGCTGCCAGGGTCTTGATCGGACCCGCCGAAATGGCGTTTACCCGGATATTCTCCGGCCCCAGGTCATTGGCGAGATATTTGACACTGGCCTCGAGCGCAGCCTTTGCCACGCCCATCACATTATAATGCGGGATGACCTTTTCGGCGCCATAATAGCTTAATGTAACGATACTGCCGCCATCCGGCATCATCGCCGCCGCCCGTTTCGTCACAGCGACAAGCGAGTAAGCGGAAATATTCATCGTCATCAGGAAATTATCGAGACTGGTGTCGACATATTTGCCCCGCAGCTCGTTCTTGTCCGAAAATCCAATTGCATGAACGACAAAATCCAGCGTGTCCCAGCGGGCCTTGATCTGGTCGAACGCCGCATCCAAGGCTGCCATATCAGAAACATCACAATTGATCAGGAAGTCACTGCCCAGTTCCGCGGCAAGCGGCTTGACGCGTTTTGCCAGCGCCTCCCCCTGATAGGAAAAGGCTAGTTCGGCGCCAGCACCGGCAAGCTTTTGGGCGATGCCCCAGGCAAGCGACTTGTTGTTGGCCAGTCCCATGATCAAGCCGCGCTTGCCTTTCATTAACTCACTCATCGCCGCTATCTCCTGAAATCAGATTAGCTGTGCTGATAAACGCTATGCGGATGATTTTCCAGCGGATCATTCGCTAATCTGGTTTCTCGTAGGTCGTTCAGCCAGAGCAGCATTGATCTCTGCCCCGATTACCATGCCGAGGCCGACGAGATAGAAAAAAATCAGCGTGATGATCACCCCGGCAAGGCTACCGTATGTCAGTTGGTAATTTGCCGCATATTTCAGAAAAACGGGTAATAGTCCCGTAATCAGCAGCCACCAGGCGCTGATAAACACCGCTCCTGGCCATTTCGGATATTGGCGCGGTCGATACTGGCGGGGGGTGAGCAGGCGGAACAGGAGATAGAGCGTTGCGAACAGAATCAGGAATGGGATCGCATTGGACAGTGAAAGCCAAAGCACACCGCGCTCGACTGCCGGGAAATAATTGCCCAGAAATCCGCTGATGCCAGCCACCAAAAATTGTGCGCTCAACGCCAGCATGGCAAAAAACACTGAAAAGAGAATCAGCATGATCGATGTGAGGCGATATTCCCAGAAGGCGCGCTGCGCCTGAACGCCATAGGCCCGGTGCAGAATCTCCCGAATCGTCTCGATCAGACTGGTTGTGGTCCACAATCCGACGATCGCGCTGAACCAGAGCAACGGCCCAGTCCGCGCGGTCATCGCATCGCGGATCGGATCATGCAAGGCCCCGGAAACCGAAGGCGGGACTGTCACCAGGAAAGCCTCGACAAAATCGGTGCCGACAGCAGTTTGTCCAAAAGCTCCCACAATCGCAGCGGCAACGATGAAGAATGAAAAGACAGCGAGCAGCGACAGATAAGCAAAATTTCCCGCAAAGGTGAAGCCATCATAATAAACGCCGACAGCGGTGCGTTCGATGATGATCAGGGCGCGACGAAATGGTCTTTCATCGGCCAGATTCTCGCTGGCGCGATTGGCGGAACGACCCGGTTCTTGCTGTTCCTGACGCCGGGCCTCGGGGGAGAGTTCGGACATAGGATTGCCGGCCAAATCTACACACCCATGCTGGCGCGGAGATTGTCTTTCGGATTCCAGTCTTTGACAAATTCGATGAGCTTTTCATCCTTCTCCGGCAGGGTGATCATCAACGTGACCAGCTGATTTCCCCGGATCCCGGATTTACCGTGAAAGCCCTTGTTTTTCAATCGCAGCGTCTTGCCCGAATCCGATCCAGCAGGAATCGACAGCATCACCGGTCCGTCCACTGTGGGTACCTTGATCCTGGCTCCCTCCACGGCCTCTTTCAAACTGATCGGCAATTCCAGCGTGATATTGTCGTCGTCCCGTTCGTAAAAGGGATGGGGATTGATATATATGGTCACAATCGCATCGCCGTTGCCGCCGGGTCCGGCACGGCCTTTTCCGCTGAGTCGCATTTGCGTGCCTTCTTCGACACCCTTGGGCAGACTGAGGTCGATGGTTTTGCCATCTTCCAGCGTGATGCGTTGCTTCTGGAGCGTCGCTGCAGCAATGAATTCAACCTTCAGGCGATAGGCAACATTGGCACCCTTGGCGGGGGGTGCGCTGCGCTGGCGGTTAGCAAATGGCGATCCGCCAGCACGACCTCCGCCGCCAAAAAGACCTTCAAAAATATCACCGAAATCCGCTCCGGCATTGCCGAAATCATGTTGCTGGCCTGCAGGGCCGCGTTGATATCCGCCCCCACCGCCAAAGCCGAAGGGTGCCATCGGGTTGCCCTCCGCATCGATCTCGCCGCGGTCAAATTGCGCGCGCTTGTCCTTGTCGAGCAACAGGTCATAAGCTTTCGTGACATCGGAAAAACGCTCGGTTGCCTTCGGGTTATCCTTGTTCTTGTCGGGATGCAGTTCCTTGGCGAGCTTGCGATAGGCGGTCTTGATCTCCTTGTCACTTGCGCCCTTGGCGATACCCAATGCCTGATAGGGATCTATCATTATTTGCCCTTTTTCAAATCCTTACCATGCAGAGATTGGAATTTTCCGCTGATTTTCAACTCCGCTGTCTTATTCGGGCATAACGGCATCTGCAACCTTGTTGTGTCGTGTGAAACGCAGCAGCAGATAGAGAATCAGTCCCAAGGGTCCCAGCATCAGGACAAACAGCAGGATAGGTATCTGTATCCATCGTGCAAACCCGTATTTATCCGCATTGCGCGCCACCCATATGCCGACAAAAAGATCAAAGGCCAGATAATGGATCCATCCCACCGTTGCCCCTCCCGGGCTGGAGAGCAATTGCTGGACTCCCGCCAGCGTCGAAAAGTCCGCAGCTGCCCCGCCGCCATTGATCAGCCCGGTCATCAGGGGAATGATGATCACCGCATAGGTAAAAGCCAGAAGACCGACGCCGCCATAGAATAATCCGGTCAATATCATCATGCTTCGCGGAGCAAATGCGAGAATCAGCCACATCAGCAATGCGAAACTATTGGTGATGCCAAATATCAGGTCCCAAGCCATGATACCCCCTTTCTGCCGCTCCGCTTCTAGCAGAATGCGACCCATTGTCGCGGGACAAAATTTTGTTTGTTTGCCGGTCCGGCGGACAATGTTAGATACGCGGCATGACCGATCCTTTTTCCCTGTTCGACCAATGGTTCGCCGAGGCACGTGCAAGCGAGCTAAATGACAGCAACGCCATGACCATTGCTACTGCCGATGCGAGCGGGCGGCCCTCTGCTCGGATGGTATTGCTCAAGGGCCACGGCCCCGACGGCTTTATTTTCTACACCAATCGGCAAAGTCGCAAGGCAGGCGATATTGCGGAGAATCCGCAGGCGGCGATATTATTTCACTGGAAAAGCCTGCGCCGTCAGGTTCGGATCGAAGGAACGCTCTCTCCGGTTTCCGATTCCGCAGCGGATGATTATTATGCCACCCGCAGCCGGGATTCACAACTCGGCGCATGGGCATCTGACCAGTCCCGCCCGCTGGATAGCCGGGCCACCTTCGAAGCCAGGTTCGAGGAAATGACAAGGCGTTTCGCAGGGAGCGATGTTCCACGTCCACCGCACTGGTCGGGCTATTGCCTGGTGCCGGCGCGTTTTGAATTCTGGCAGGACCGGGCCCACAGGTTGCACGAACGGCGGGCCTTTGTCTGTAGCGCGGGAGACTGGACGGAAGGATTACTCTATCCATGACAAATCCGGCCATGACAAATCTGACTTATTATCATGTCGATGCTTTTGCTGACCAGCCCTTTACCGGCAATCAGGCGGCCGTGATGCCGCTGGATAGCTGGCTGGATGACCGGGTCCTGCAGGCAATTGGCGAAGAGAATAATTTTGCCGAAACCGCCTTCTATCTGCCCGATGAGAGCGGAGACGCGGATTACGAGCTGCGCTGGTTCACCCCGACCGTGGAAATCGCGCTCTGCGGTCATGCAACTCTCGCCAGCGGCCATATCATATTGTCACAGAACCCCCATAAGCAGCAAGTCACGTTCCGTACGCGCAGGGCGGGCCTGTTGACCGTGGTTCGCGACGGCAATGGCTATGCGCTGGACCTTCCCGCCTATCCCCCTGCACCAAAAGCCATGCCTGACATTGTCGCATGGGTTGGTGGCAACCCGGTCGAGACTGCATTTCACGAAGGGCGCTATCATGTTCTTCGCTATGAAGATGCCAGCGACGTGCTGGCACTACAGCCCGATTTGAAGGCGCTGGCCGCGCTCGGCGATGCACAATTTATTTGCACCGCGCCAGGCACGGACAGTGATGTGGTCAGCCGGGTTTTTGTACCCGGCGGCGGAGTTGATGAAGATAGCGTAACCGGCTCGGCTCATGCAGTCCTGACGCCTTATTGGGCAAAGCAATTGGGCCGCGATGCCTTCACCGCTTATCAGGCGAGCCAGCGCGGAGGCTATGTCAGTTGCCGTCTGGACGGTGACCGCGCATGGCTGGGCGGGAAATGTGTGACCGTGGTGGAAGGCGTGTTTAGGCTTTAGCCGAGCGGCGATGGGCGGTAAGGTCAGCTGCTTATCGGGAACAGCGCCATTATCCGGCCAATCTGCGCGCTCATCGGGGCCAGCACATCGTCCTGCGTCTTGCCAAGACGGACAACCGTCAACTGCTGTTCGGGCGATACCACGATCTGCTGGCCAAGATGGCCCAATGCCGCAAATATCGTATCGGGTCCGTTGTCCGGAAAGAGAACCTGATTCCGTCCCTCGGGCCGTCTTTTGTTCAACCACAGATGGCCACCATAAGCCGGGTCGTTTTGCGATGACGTCTTCATGAACCGCACCCAGCCGACCGGCAAATGCTGCGCTCCCTTGCGGGCGCCATTGTGACGCAGAAATTCGCCGAACTTGGCATAGTCGCGCGCTGTCGCCTGAATGATACTGCCACCCAGAAATGTGCCGTTCGGATCAAATTCCGGATAGGTGCCATCCATGCCCAGCGGTTCGAGCAGACGCCCCCGAATGAAGCGAAGGGTGACTTCGCGCCGGACTTGCGGATCGGTGCTTCTGGTCAAGGTGCGGGTGATGATGTCGGACAGAATCATGCTGGTGGCGGTACTATATTCAAATTGCTCACCCGGCCTTGCTTCCATTGTGCGGGCTTCGGCATAAGCGGCAACATCCTGTGCGCCATCCAGGAACAGCATGCGATTGGTGTCAGCCTCGAAGACGGTTTTGATACCTTCTTCGGCCACTTCGCTATGGTCGAGACCGGACGACATGTGCAGCAAATGCCGCAATGTGATATCACCGCGCGGATCACCGGGCCTTTGCCATGCGGGTACCGGCGCGGGATCATCGAGCACCAGTCGTCCGTCAGCCACGAGGAACCCGATCAATGCTCCGGTAAAACTTTTCGCCATCGACCAGCTGATGAATCTTGTGTCTTCGTCATAGCCCTCGCCATAGCGTTCGGCGATGATTTTTCCCTGGTGCATCACGATGAGAGCCCGCGTTTCCGCCATTGCCGAATCGTCGAACAACGGCGCGATCGCTGTATCCAGTCGCGCCTTGGCAATAGAGCTGGAATCCGAGATATAAGCGAGTTCGGCTGGACTTTTCTGCGGTACCGCATCAGGTTCAGAATTCCCGCTACACCCGGAAAGCGCAATCGTGACGGCCGATATCATAGCGAGTTTAATCTTGTGCATGCGCCGTCGTTGCACCAATAGAAGCCGCCATGGCAACCGTAAAAAGATCATCCAGACCTCGGCCCACCAAAAGGCGCCTGGCCTTATGTGCCGGGATGCTTTTTCTGCTCATCCTGATCGCGGTTCTGCTATATAATTTTGCTTTCATCAAGGGTCAGCTGAATATCGGTACCGCTTATGGGGCAAGAGTCGCCTGCTCCTGCCACTATGTGGGCGGACGCGACATCGACGATTGCCGGAAAGATTTTGAACCAGGCATGGAATTGATTGGCCTGACTGTCGATGATGAGCGCAAAAGGGTGATGGCGTCGGTTCCGTTGATCGCTTCTGCAACGGCTGAATTTCGTGAAGGCTGGGGCTGTATAATGCTCACCGACACCCAGCTGGACGAAGAATGAATAAATAAACTGGTTCTTTCGCGGTCACCTGCCATTATTCCGGTAATTGGACACTCTGCTTCGTAATTTGGGAGGCCTTGAGTGATGCCAGATCTGGTATGTGTTTGCACATAGCGGCCAATCAGGTCTTGTGGCTGCCGACGATATTCCAATCGGCTGCACAGCAGATATCTGTTTCTGACTCTAGCTCGATCGTTTTTTCTCCAATCGTCTCATCATGGGGGTAACCGCAATGCCATGCATCAGGATCGAGGCCAATATCACCAGAGAAACAACGGTCCACAGATCGTTCCCGTTGCCGAAATCGCCATGATTCAAGGCGTAGGCGAGATAGAAGACAGAACCCAAGCCGCGAATACCGAAAAAAGAAATGATGAATCGTTCCCGACGGGAGCGCTTTATGCCTGTCATGCTCAGCCAACCAATGAATGGACGGACTACTAATAGCGCAAGCACCGCGAAAATTACATGACCCCATTCAATTTGCTGAAGCAGTCCACCCCCTATGATCATGCCACCAAAACATACCAACAAGATCATCATCAGCAATCTTTCGGTTTCGTCGGCGAAATCATGCAGTCTGGTGTTATATTCATGGTCGCCTGCCTCTCTGCGCAAGCTCAGTCCGGCCAAAAATACAGCTAGAAAGCCGTAACCATGTAGATATTCGGTCAAAGCATAAACAATCAATGTCACACCCAGAGCAACGAAACCGTCACCGGTGCGCGAGAGACGTGTATCGGAGGGTAGCTTATAGATCGCCTTGCCCAATAATTTCCCCAGAACGATTCCGACAATTATGCCTACCAGACAGCGAATAGCGATATCGTTGATCGCCCATTCTTTCCATACATCCAATCCGAAACCGGCGATGCTCGCGGCTACGGCGAGATGGATGAAGGGAAAGGCCAGCGCGTCGTTCAGTCCTGCCTCGGCCGTAAGGGCGAATCGTACCTCATCTTCATCCGCGTTGGCAGGACGTTCGATCTGGACATCCGAGGCAAGTACCGGGTCCGTCGGCGCCAAGCAGGCTCCGAGAAGCAAGGCAGAAGCAAATGGAAGTCCCAATAACCAGCCGCCGAGAAATGCCAGACAAAGGATCGTAAGCGGCATAGTCAGCCCGAGCAGTCGAATTGGCAGGGCCCATCGATCGCGACCAAAGGGCCGCGATATCTTCAACCCTGCCCCCATCAGTGAAATGATCACAATCAGTTCCGTGGCTTTCTCGATAATCACTGGCGTTTCTGTCGGATGCGGAGAATAATCGGAAAATGGCGGCCAGGAAAATATCAGCATGCCCAGACCCAGACAAATGATTGGCAGGCTCAACGGCTGTCGGCGCAAGATCAGGGGGAGCCACGCCACCATCAAAATCAGCAAACCCAGCCCAAGTAGCAACGGCATGTAGAGCGACACTATATCCCGGCCGACTTCGTTCTGCATCAACGGATCGGACGCCGCAGTACCGCCTGTTGCTGCCAATATGATCAGGTTCAGAGCCGTCACAAGATCAGCGCTGCAAAACGATTCTCTGCAACGCGCAGACCAGAAATTTTCATAGGGGCCTTGCCGAGCTTTCGCTCGCGCCCGCTTCTGTCCATCTCAATCAATCGAATGACCTCCGGATGGACATAGCTGGCGCGACAAATGGCGGGAGTATTACACAGAATCTGCGCTGCGGCCTCGCAGACAGATTTGATGCTTGCCTCCGGATTTTTGTAAACCGAATCCAGTGCAGCGACGCTACCATGCCAGGTGCGGAACGTTTTTGCACTGATGTAGTCCATCTTGCTGCACTCCTTGAGCCATTGGTTCACATCTCCTGAATCCAGTCGATGTACTTCGCTATCTTCGCCAATATATTGAAACAACTGTTTGCCGGGGAGATCATCAATTTCTTCCAATATCGCCTGCAACTTGGTATCGCGTATGCTGCATTCTACGCGTTTCCCACCCTTCGCGCGATATCGCAAGTGCAACTTACCATCCTTATATGTGACGTTGTTGATCCTCAATGTCGTTGCGCCTCGAGCGGTCTTTGAACGACCACCAACGCGCATGGCAGTATTGTCAATCAACCGCACAACAGCCGCAATAGCCATCTCTTTGGAAAATCTGTCAGTGTCGTCTGACTTGTTCAAAAGCTTCGTGACTTGTCTACGAATACCCGGCAGGCAACCGGCAAATTCGCCAAGCCGGTCAAACTTTTGTCGGTTCCGAAATTCTATCCAGTCGTCATGATAACGATATTGCTTTCGCGAGGCGCTGTCATATCCTGTTGCCTGAATATGCCCTTCTGCGGTCGCACAGATCCAGACATCGGAATAAGCGGGGGGCAATCCGAGTTTTTTTTATGCGCTCGAGATGCACCTTCGAATTTAAAGGCGCTCTATCGGCCTTCAGATATTGAAAACCACGTCCTCGTTTGACGCGCAAAATTCCAGGCTCTGAGTCACTGACGTAAATCAGGTCGTGGGCTAGATTTTCGGACGTGGGGTTTTCTGGATTCACAATGCATCATACGCGTCATGAGCATGTCGAGTTCCCTGAAATTCTCGAGTCAGGTCCCCGAGTTGATTTGACGCAAGCCGGACCGCGATCCACTGGATTTATTTGCTCTAGGGAACGTCCTCCAACAAGCACGCGGTTGACATCGGCGAGAAGTATAGCGGATGAGAAGCATCTCAGCCCGAGATTATACCTAAAAATGTCCATTTGGGAACTTTCCGGCCCAACCTTCGTTGCAAATAAGATAGCCCGTAGCGCTTGACTGCTTCGGGTCGGTGGCAAGGAAAGGAATTATCTATGAAAAAGCTCATTCTCGCACCCGTTGTCGCGGCGTTCGCGCTGGCTGCCTGCGCTGAACAAGCAGACGATGCAACGCTTGAATCTGAAGCCATGGGCGACGGCACGGTCACCAGTGATGGCATGCCTGAACAGCCGGTTTTGACTGATCCCGTGCCAGGAGCGACTATGCCTGATACGGCCGGTGATCGGATGAATCCGGATGGCACTGTGCAAAAGGGCATCAGAGGCGAGACGATGACACCGGAAGAAAGACCCATGCTGGATGGACAAACCGATCAGTAGAAGTTTTTCCAACCTATAGCGAGGCACGGCCAGTTGACACCGGCCGTGCCCTTACTTTGTCCTGGCACCGTTGTACCGCTGGCCGGAGTTCTTGTAGCCTCATTAGACAGTTGAGAATTTCATCACGCTTCCACGCCGGCCAGCCATTGCTGCGCAACCGCTGCGGTGCGTTCGATCCAGCCACCGCCCAGAACCCGCCCCTTGTGATAGAAAACCGCCGCTTGGCCTGGTGCTACGCCAAATTCCGGATTGTGGAATTGCAGCTCTTGTCCTTCCAGCCGGGCCAGAGTCGGTTTGGCCATCGAACGGACTTTGACCTCGACCGGGCCGAAATAATCGCCGCCGATCCAGTTGATATCCCGCAGCGTGGCCGAAGCAACCGCCAAGGCCTGTTTCGGGCCAACCACGACGCGCTTGCCCTCCGGTTCCAGCCGAATAACATAAAGCGGCTCTGCCTGACCGCCGATTTCCAGGCCTTTGCGCTGTCCAACGGTATAGTGGATCAGTCCTTTGTGCCGCCCCATCGGCCTGCCGTCGATATGGACAATTTCGCCATCATCATCTGCTTCCGGCCGTAATTTGCGGACGACGCTCGCATAGTCACCATTGGGAACGAAGCAGATATCCTGACTATCGGGCTTGAATGCCACAGCCAGGCCCATGTCTTCGGCAATTTCGCGAACCTGGGTCTTGGGCATATCACCTAGCGGAAAGCGCAAATAGTCTAGCTGGTCCTGAGTGGTGGCAAACAGAAAATAGCTCTGGTCGCGCGCAGGGTCGAGCGCCCGGTGTAACTCTGCGCCATCTGGCCCCGCTACGCGTCGCACATAATGACCGGTCGCCAGACAGTCGGCACCGAGGTCACGAGAGATTTGCAGCAAGTCTGTGAATTTGACTCCCATATTACACTGGACGCAGGGAATGGGCGTCCGGCCGGCCATATATTCGTCGGCAAAAACATCCATGACCGAATCCTTGAAGCGGCTGGCGTGATCAAAAACATAATGGGCAATGCCAAGCCGGTCAGCGACGGCACGGGCGTCGCGAATATCCTGTCCGGCGCAACAGCTTCCGACTCGCCCGACGGCTTCACCATGGTCATAAAGTTGCAAGGTGATGCCAATCGTTTCCGCACCGGTTCGTGCTGCCAGAGCCGCCACAACGCTCGAATCGACGCCGCCCGACATGGCCACGACGATGCGCTTGCCCGTAAGGTCATCCCCCAGTTGAAAATTTCCGTCGATTCTATCCGTCATATCAATTGATGTCCTTAAAGAAATCCGGCTGCGAGCGCCAGCGCGGCGAACATTACCTGCTTTCCATGCTGATCTGGACCATTTTGGTACGAAACGGCCAGAAACAAGAAAGAATTGCTTAACCTCTCCTAAGGTCATGTGAACGGCTCTTTTACACTAGCTTATCTCTTCGCTGCTAGACCCATGGCTATGGATATGAACTTTCCTCACGAAATGCTGGCCCGGACAGCGATTGATGAAGGCGCGGATGGTCCCGCAGGCATGGCGGATCACCAGACCTTACTCGCTCGCGTTATCGCAAGGCAGGCGTCCACTCCTTCGGCGCAAGACTATGTCGCCGCCAGTCTGGGTGTCAGACCTATCAAAGTGACCGAACGCGCTTCGTTTCTGGATGAACGCATGGCTTTTTTTGCCGGCCGGTTTCGTCCGGAACTGCCCGGCCACCGCGGACCTAAATTGTTCAGAACCGGATGTTTCCGGCCGGATCTGGCGCAGCGGAAAACCAGTAGGATGCATGGATAATTAATTTAATGAACGGGATGTTTACCTTGGGAGTTCAGGTAATCGAAAAGCTCTGCCGGTACGAAGGCCAGACGTAGCGGTAAACGGGGCTAAATGCTGAAAAGGCAAAATTGAGGGTAGTATGATTGAAAACCAAAAAATAAAACCAGCGCAAGTTGTCGGGCCCCTTGGTGAACCACTCACCATTGATGATTTGCCGAAACCCGGCACCACGCGCTGGGTCGTACGTCGCAAGGCGGAAGTCGTTGCCGCAGTGAACGGCGGCTTGCTGTCCGTGGATGACGTCTGCGACCGCTATGATCTGTCTCTGGAAGAATTCGCCTCCTGGCAACGGGCCGTCGACCGTTCCGGAATGCCGGGATTGCGGGTCACGCGGATCCAGCATTATCGCGACTTGTACGAGCGCCAGCAAAAATATTGACATTCAGGTGTCTGACACCAAAACTCAAAAGGGCCGCCCGACATGTTCCGGCGGCCTTTTTTATTCCTTCAAGTCACGGCAATAATCCTGTATGCAGTTGAAATCACGAACGTAAGTATTTTACGTTCGGCTAATATCAGGAGGATTCTATGGGTTGGATTATTGCATTGATTATCGGGGGTGTTGCAGGCTGGCTTGCCAGCATGGTGATGGGGCGGGACGCTTCCATGGGCGTCTTCCTGAACATCATTGTCGGCATCATCGGTTCATTCATCGGCAATTTTGTCGGCAGCTATTTCGGTTTTGGCGGCAGTATTCAGGAATTTTCGATCATCGGTCTGTTCACCGCGTTTGTTGGTGCGGTTGTTCTGTTGCTGATTCTGAACCTCATTCAACGTGGTCGGGTCCGCTAAAACCCCCTTCCTCGCAGAAGTTTGATGATATTAGGGGCCGGTTCGTTCGCGAATCGGCCCTTTCGTAAGATGAGGTCGGCCGTTGGTCGAACCGGGGCTTGCAAGAATCGAAGAATCCTGTTCCGGCTTGCTGCCGGTGCTATATTTATGTAACACAGTAGATAAGAAACCGCACCGGACGGTAAATCAGTGATTCTTTTATGTATCGCGATGTGAAAATGCGATATGGGCCCGACTGAAGAGTAACAAAATGAACTATGAATCCACCATCCCCAGTGAAGATGTTGTAATTCTGGACGATGCCGAAGCGCGCACCACGGTCCGGCGGCGACTATTGATCGCGGCCGCTATCGTCTTGGTGCTCCTGCTGGCCTATGTCGCCTATAATTATTTTGCTGCCGGTGCCGGCGTCGGCGACGATGATGCCGCTAGCCAGGCGCCGACAGTCACAGTCATGGTTCCCGGTACACAGCAAGTCACGCGCCTGATCAATGCGACAGGCACGCTGGCTGCGCGACGGGAGATACCGGTCAGTGTCGTCGGTGAAGGCGGGCGGGTGACCAATGTCTATGTGGATGCGGGCGACTGGGTCAAGCAGGGCCAGATCATGGCAAGCATCGATCGCGCTGTACAATCGCAGCAAGCGGCAAGCCTCGAGGCATCAATCGGGGTTTCGCGCGCCGATCTCAATCTCGCCCAGGCAAATCTGGATCGCGCCGAGCAGCTGGTCGATCGCGGATTCATTTCCAAGGCGGATATCGATCGGTTGACCGCCACCCGTGACGCCGCTGCGGCCCGTGTGCGGGTAGCCCAGGCGCAGTTGAACGAGGCCCAGGCGCGGAACAGTCGGCTGAACATTGTCGCTCCCAAGGCTGGATTTGTACTCGAGCGCAACGTTGAAACCGGACAAACGGTGACGCAGGGGAGCGGAGTTTTATTTCTGCTGGCGCAAGACGGAGAAATGGAACTACAGGCCCAGCTTGGTGAAAGTGATCTGGCCAATGTCTCTGTTGGCATCAGCACACAAGTCACCCCGGTCGGTACCGACAAGGTACTGACTGGACAAATCTGGCAGATTTCACCGATGATCGATCCGCAATCTCGTCAGGGTATTGCCCGCATTGCACTGGCATATGATAGCGCCTTGCGGCCAGGCGGCTTCGCCAGCGCCCGTATTCAGAGCGGGACGTCGGAGGCTTCAGTCCTCCCTGAATCTGCCGTACAATATGATAGCAAGGGCAGCTTTGTCTATGTGGTAGGCAAGGACAACAAGGCAGTGCGACGTGACGTTGTCATCGGTTCCGTGTCCAGCGCGGGGCTATCAGTCACTTCGGGCCTGAACGGAACCGAGAAGGTGGTAATGCGTGCCGGCGGCTTCCTGAATCCCGGTGAAACCATTCGACCAGAAGTGCAGAAAAAAGCGGGCGGCGCTTGATTCGTGCAGAAATTTGAGGCCTGATCGATGAATCTTCGTAACATTTCTGCTTGGAGCACGCGTAACCCGGTCGTGCCGCTGGTGCTGTTTGCGGCACTGCTTTTTGCCGGCCTGCTGAGCTTCAACCGGATGGACGTGGTGAACAATCCGGAAGTCGAGTTCCCGGCCGTTTCTGTGAATATCGCTCAGCCGGGAGCAGCCCCTACGGAAATTGAAAACCAGATCACCCAGCGGGTCGAGGCTGCGGTGCGGTCGATCAGCGGCGTCAAGAATATCAGTTCAACGGCAAGCGAAGGCAGCAGCAACACCTTTGTCGAGTTTGAAATTGGCGAGGACGTCAACGACAGCGTTAACGAAGTGAAAAATGCGGTGGATCAGATCCGCGGTTCCTTGCCGGAAGGTATTTTGGAACCACAAGTTTCCAAAATTGATGCGGTCGGTGGCCCGATTGGCTATTTTGCCGTCAAGGCCAACGATATGACCGTCGAACAGCTTAGCTGGTTCGTAGATGACACGGTGGCCAAGCAATTGCTGACCGTGAACGGCATGGCCGAAGTCGACCGGTTCGGCGGTGTCGACCGGGAAATCCGCGTCATATTAAAACCCGAGCGGATGCAGGCGCTCGGCGTTACCGCCAATCAGATCAACAATGTACTGCGCCAGGTGAATATTAACGCTGCCGGCGGCCGCGCCGAAGTTGGCGGCACCCGGCAATCGGTCCGCGTATTGGGCAATGCAGACGATGCCTACGCGCTTTCCCAGACGCAAATATCCTTGTCCAATGGCCGAGCGGTCAAGTTGAGCGATGTGGCGGATGTGAACGACTCTTTTGGCGAACGATCTTCGATCAGCAAGGTCAAGGGCGTCGAAGTTGTCAACTTTGCAATGACGCGCGCGCGCGGTGCTTCCGATGTCACTGTCTATGACGAAGCGCTGGAAATCATGGACAAGATCGAAGCGGAAAATACCAGGATCGAATTCATTCCACTCGGCACAAGCGTCGAATATACGCGGTCGCAATATAAAAGTTCAATGCTTGCAATGATCGAAGGCGCAATATTGGCGGTTGTGGTGGTTTTCATCTTCCTCCGCGACTGGCGCGCAACCCTGATCTCCGCGATCGCCATCCCGCTGTCGGCGATCCCGACCTTCTGGTTCATGGATTTGCTGGGTTTCAACCTCAATTTCCTCTCCCTGCTCGCGCTGGGGCTGGTCGCAGGTGTGCTGGTCGATGACGCTATTGTCGAGATCGAGAATATTGTGCGCCATATGCGCATGGGCAAGACGGCCTATCAGGCCTCCATAGATGCTGCCGATGAAATCGGTCTCGCCGTGGTTGCGACCTCCTTCTGCATCGTCGCCGTGTTCCTGCCAGTTGGGCTAATGCCGGGCATATCCGGCCAGTTTTTCAAGAATTTCGGAATCACCGTCGTTATTTCGGTACTGATGAGCCTGGCCGTCGCGCGGATGATCACGCCGATGGTGGCCGCATATTTCCTCAAGGCCAAGGGCCAGGCAGAGCATGGCGAAGGCGTCTGGATGGATCGCTACATGCGCTTGCTGGAATGGGTCCTGGACCGTTCGCAAGCCGATCGCATCCGGCAGACGCTGGTTCCCGCCAAAGCCGCTTGGTGGCAATATCTGTTCGGCTTGCTTTTGTTCGCTTTGATCGTGATCGCCTTCGGCGCGGTTGCATGGACGGTCGGGTTCTTCATCAACGGCTGGCTCACCGCGTTGATCCCGAGCGATTTTCTGCGGGCCATATTGAGCCTGATTTCGGGGATCGCCGCTGGCACCTTGGCTGCCTGGCTGCTGGCCACGGCGGTTAGACAGGTCGTTGGTATTTTTGGTAACCGTTTTGCTCTCTGGTATGCCTATCGATCCGGACGCTTCCGGGCACGCGGCCGTGACCACCGCGTCTGGATGATGGGTGTCGGCCTGGTTGCTTTCGGCCTGACGGTGATTTTGTTCGCAATCACACCCGCTCAGTTCCAGCCGACGATCAACGAGGATAATAGCCGTATCCAGATCGAAGTCGTGCCAGGCACAACATTGGAACAGACAGAAAGAATCGCGGATCGTGTTTCGGATTTGATGTATTTGCAACCGGAGGTCGATCGCGCCTTGACCCGGGTGCGGGAAACCAACGCGACCGTTTTCGTGTCACTGAAAGAGGATCGCGACAAAACTTCGATTGAATTCGAACGCAGCCTGCTGCCCGAACTGCAGAAAATTCCGGACGCCCGGATTTCTTTCCAGTCACAAAGTGGCGGCGGCGGCACGGGGCGCGACATTTCGATCATGTTGACCGGATCCGACCCTGTTCTGCTCGAAAAAACCGCAGCCGAACTGGTCGAGCAGATGAAGGAGATCAATCTGATCCGGGCCCCGCGGATCGCAGCAGATCTCAGCCGCCCGGAGATCATCATTACGCCTTATATGAACCTGGCGTCCGAACTCGGCGTCACCACGGCAGCACTCAGCCAGACGATCCGGATCGCGACGCTTGGCGAAATCGATCAGAATGCAGCCAAATTCTCCCTCGTTGATCGGCAAATTCCAATCCGCGTGATGTTACCGCTCGAGTCGCGAACCGATCTGACAACCATAGAAAATCTGCCGATCCCGATCGCCAATGGCAGCACTGTGCCGCTCAGCCGGGTCGCATCGGTCAGCTTCGGTTCCGGACCGACATCTATTCAGCGTTACAACCAGAATCGTCGGACTTTTGTCGGAGCGGATTTGGCGCCCGAGGTGATCAAGGGTGAAGCGATGACAAAAATCTATGCATTGCCGATCATGAAGGACTTGCCGACAGGCGTCTCGAACGAGGCCTTTGGCGAAGATGAATGGCAGCAAGAACTGGCGGTCAATTTCGTGATCGCCTTGATTGCCGGGATTTTGCTCGTGTTTGCGACGCTGGTCCTGCTCTACAAGCGCATAATGTCGCCGTTGGTAAACATGGGCTCACTGGCCCTGGCACCGCTCGGCGGTATATTCCTGGTCTGGGTCTGGGGCGAATCCATTTCGATGCCGGTGCTGATCGGGGTGCTGATGCTTTTGGGCATTGTCAGTAAAAACTCCATTCTGCTGATCGACTTTGCGATCGAGGAAATGTCAAAAGGCGTACCGAAGTTCGAGGCAATCATGGACGCCGGACACAAGCGTGCCCAACCGATCGTCATGACCACGGTGGCGATGACGGCTGGCATGGTGCCAACCGCTCTGTCGCTTTCCGGTGACGGTGCATGGCGCGCACCCATGGGAATTGTGGTGATTGGCGGCCTCATCGTCTCGACCATGCTGACGCTTGTCATTGTTCCCGCCGGCTTCAGCCTGGCGGACGGATTCGAACGCCGGGCCGGACCGTGGTTGCGCAACAAACTGCTGACCTACAAGACCGGCGATGATCGCCATGATCGGCCCGATGCAGAGGTCCAACCCGCCGAGTGAAGCCGATAACGTCTCAGATAGCGGATGGCGGCAGAGCCAGTTCTGCCGGCAACAGCAGCAATGCCGGTCAGGACATGAAGATCATCGCCACCGGTATGCTGGTGGTCATGGCTATCATCTATTTCGTTTCGAAAAGCTACGAAGAGGTGCATCCGGCGCTCGGCTTTGTCCGCGCCTTTGCCGAGGCGGCGATGGTCGGCGGTCTGGCAGACTGGTTTGCCGTAACCGCCCTGTTCCGTCACCCCATGGGTCTGCCCATTCCGCATACGGCGATCATTCCGCGCAACAAGGACCGGATTGGCGACACGCTGGCCAATTTTCTCAAGGATAATTTCCTGATTTCACGTCTGGTTGCGCAACGCATGCGGCACGTCGATCTGGCCAGTGGCATCGGGCGCTTTCTCAAATCACCAAGTGGCGGCGAAGGTCGACTTAAATTTGGCGCTTCGCGGCTATTGGGCGACGCCATTGCGTCGCTCGACAAGGATCGTCTCGGAACCATGTTCAAGGGTGCTGTCAAAAAGCAGGCGGTTGGTCTCGATATCGCTACGCCAATGGGACAGATTCTGGAAGCGGTCATGGCTGAAAACCGGCACGGCCCGCTGATCGATTCCTCCATTCGGTGGGCCTATCGCACATTGGATACCAATGAACCGGTGATCCGCAAAATCGTCACCGACCGAGCCAATGCGGTGATGCGCTGGACCGGCCTTGACGACCGGGTCGCCAACGAGGTGCTCGATGGCCTCTACAAGCTGCTCGCCGATATGGCGGCCGACCCGCACCATCCGGTCCGGGCGAAGACCGAAGAGAGCATGGAGCAATTGGCCAAGGAATTGCGTCATGACCCTGAACTGCGGCAAAAGGTGAACGAATGGAAGCTCGAACTCATCGAGAATCCGGCGATCGCTTCCTGGCTGGACGGCATATGGGAACAGGGTCGCGAAGCGCTGTTGCGGGCCGCCCGTGATCCCGATGCTGCGCTTGCCGGTCAGTTTGGCGACGCGCTGACCCAGTTGGGCAGCAGCCTGCAACAGGACAAACAGCTCAACCGCCAGATCAACCGATTTGGCCGACGCGCCGTGATCGGTGTGGTCGCCAGCTATGGCGACAATATCGTAAAGCTCGTGTCAGAGACGATCCGTGGCTGGGATACGCAGACAATCACGGACAGAGTGGAAAATGCGGTTGGCCGCGATCTGCAGTTCATACGGGTCAACGGCACCCTGGTCGGCGGGCTTGTCGGTGTGTCCCTGCATTTGCTCGGCTACTGGATCTAGCGCGACAGCAACAACCGCGCCTGCCCGGCAATTTGCGCCAACATTGCAATCGATGGCCTTGACGTCTGCTGCGCTCTATCCATGATCTTTCGGAACTGTGCTACCCGGTCGATATTGCGTTCAGACCAGTTTTCGACAAATTGCTGCATATCCTTACCCCGACTGCGGCGCAGGAAATCGAGCCGCATCTGCTGAAAATCGCGTGCCAGTCCCGCGACCAGCAATCGGTCCCATGGATCGGAAGGATTGATCCGGGTGGCGGTCATTTGCGCCCAGTCGAGACCGAGCGCGCTGCCCAGTTTGGTAAACGCCAGCGCGACATCCAGTGCGTCAATTTCCCGGTTATGGGCAAGAAAGGCAATGCCGGCAGCGCCATCATTCATGTAGATATTGGCAATCTTCCTGGCGATTTCCGGAGTTGCTCCCGCTTCGACCAGATCCTTCACCTGTTTCGCGGCCTGCAAGCGCCCTTCGGCGGTAATCAGGTTTTCGACATTCTCGTTGAGTATGGTCACACCAGGTGCCAGCATATCGACGGTCGCACCGATCCGGTCATCCGAGACTCCAATGCGCATCAGGTCGGCCATGTGCGAGCGCAAGACATAAGCAAGCCGATCAAACAGGATTATCCTGATATCTTCTGATATTTTAGCTACTTCCAGCGCATGCCAGATGCGGTCGGCATGGAACAGACGCTCGGCCATGACGAACGCCCGGGCCACCTCGCCCAATGAGCAACCTTCCTCCTCAGCCAGTTCAAAAGGGTCGATCAGGCCCAACCGGTTGATCATCCGGTTTGCCAGTTTCGTGGCAATGATTTCGCGGCGCAATTGATGATTGAGAATCGCAGATTCATGGCGTTCCCGCATCGCGAGCGGGAAAGCTTTGAGCAACTCGCTGTTCAAACCGGGATCATCGCCAAGGTCACTATTTTCGATCGCATCCTGCAACACCAGCTTGGCGGTAGACACCAGCACGGCCAGCTCCGGCCGGTACAGACCCTGTTTTTCCTGCCCGCGCCGGATCAGATCCTCATTGCTGGCCAGCCCTTCCACGGCCCGGTTCAATTGACCCTGTTCTTCAAACTGATCAATCAGCCGAACATAGGACGGTAGCGATTTAGCGCCACCCATTTCGGCGATCGAGAGACCCAATGCCTGCAGCCGATTATCTTCCAGCACCAGCGCGCCAACATCATCAGTCATGGATTCCAGCAGCGCATTTCTGACGTCCGGCTGCAACTTGCCACTCACCAGCTCGGCATTGAGCGCAATCTTGATATTGACCTCATTATCCGAGCAATCCACCCCGGCGCTATTGTCGATAAAGTCGGTATTGATCCGCCCGCCCTTGGTAGCGAAAGCGATCCGGGCTGCCTGGGTAACCCCCAGATTGGCTCCTTCGCCAATGACCTTGACGCGCAGTTGCTCGGCGTTGAGGCGGATCTTGTCATTGGCCGGGTCACCGACCTCGATATGATTCTCGGACGCGGCCTTCACATAGGTGCCGATCCCGCCGAACCACAGCAGATCGGCGTTGCATGCCAATATGGCGGTCATCAATTTAGACGGTGTGGTCTCGGAATCTTCCGGCAGGTCAAGCAGCTTGGCAATCTGCTTGGAGATCTTGATCGTCTTCGAACTGCGGGAAAATACCGCACCGCCCTTGGAGATTACATTCTTGTCATAATCCTCCCAACTGGACCGCGGTAAATCGAACAGTCTTTTGCGCTCGATCCAGCTTGTCGCGGGATCGGGATCGGGATCGATAAAAATATGCCGGTGGTCAAAAGCGGCCACAATCTTCAGGCTCTTTGAGAGCAGCATGCCATTGCCGAACACGTCACCCGACATGTCCCCGACACCAACAACTTTTATCGGAGCGGTCTGAACATCGACCCCTGTTTCCGCAAAATGACGTTGTACCGAGACCCACGCACCCCGAGCCGTAATCCCCATTGCTTTGTGATCATAGCCGTTACTGCCGCCACTGGCGAAGGCATCGCCCAACCAGAATCCGCGATCAATCGCGATTTTGTTGGCGATGTCAGAGAAGCTGGCGGTCCCCTTGTCTGCTGCCACGACAAAATAGGGATCATCTTCGTCGAGACGTACCACCTGCGCAGGTGGTACGACTTTGCCTTCGACGATATTGTCGGTCACGGACAAAAGCGCTGAGATAAAAATTTTATAGGCTTCGATGCCTTCGGCGATAAAGGCATCGCGGTCCTCGCCAGAAGGCAATTGCTTGGCAAAAAAGCCACCCTTCGCACCGGTCGGCACGATCACGGCGTTTTTGACCCGCTGGGCTTTCATCAGGCCCAGTATCTCGGTACGGAAATCATCCCTGCGATCCGACCAGCGCAACCCTCCACGGGCCACGGGACCGGCCCGCAGGTGAATGCCTTCCACACGCGGGCTGTAAACGAATATTTCCCGCCAGGGCAAGGGAGCGGGCAGTTCCGGAATCTTGGCGCTCTCGATCTTGAAGGCGAGGGCTTCCCCGGCCTGATAAGCGAACGCATTGGTCCGCAATATCGATTCAACAACCGCCCGGAACAGACGAAGAATGCGGTCATCGTCAATAGCATGTACGCTGACCAATGCAGCATCGACGTCCTGCTTTGCCGCAATCGCCTCTTTCGACCGATCCCCGCCGAAATCCGGGTCATGCAGGATGCGAAAAAGCCTGATCATCGCGACCGTAACATCGGGCGCCTCAGCCAAGGCCTCGACGACGGTAACCAGGCCATAGCTGAGACCCGTCTGGCGCAAATAGCGGAACCAGGCGCGCATCCACACGGTCGAGCGGGCATCAAGGCCAGCGGAAATGATCAGCTGGTTAAAGGCATCATTTTCCGCCTCCCCATCGAGCACGCTGGTGATCGCCGCTTCTATTTCTTCCGACCGGGCAATCAGGTTTTCGCATTTCTCCTCGGAGCGCAGTTCCAGCATGAAATCGTGGATATAACCCAAGCGGCCGTTGTCCAGCGGGGTCGGGACCGATTCGACCACGGTGAAACCGAAATTTTCGAGCGTCGGGACTGCGTCAGACAGCGGCAGCGCGCCGCCGAGATGATAGATTTTCAACCGCAGCTGATCATCCGCATCGCTGGCAAGCCGGTAAAGCCGGATTGAGCGTTGACCACCGCGTTCCAGCCGGAACAGCCGCATGATATCCTTGGCTGCTTCCAGAGCGCCATAGGTCGTCTGATAGGGTCCCGGAAAACAATTGGCGTAGCGCTGCGCGAGGACGGCGGCACGGTTTTCCTGACCGGCTTCCCTAAGGTTGCGTTCGACTTCCGGTTTCCAGCCCCGGACCATATTTTCCAGTTCCTGATCAAGCCATTCGGGGTCCGGGATTCTCCCATCAGGCCCCATGTCGAGCGTGTAACGCAAGGAGGAGACCCCGCCTTCTTCAAGCGTATTGGACCAGCTCAATATTTTAGCGCCGGTCGCTTCCATCAGCATTTTTTCAACATTCTGCCGGCGTTCGGTCGACAGCTGCTCGCGCGGCAGCCACACGAAGACAAACAGGTGCCGGGCCAGTGGCGAGATCACGCTGTGCAGTTTCGGCCGCGGGCGGTCGATCAGGGACATCGAGATCAGCGCGAGCTTTTCCAGGTCGTCCTGCGCAAAAGTGATCAGAAGGTCGTGCGGCAAGGATGTCAGCGCATGAGTAAGGCTTTTCCCGGCATGGCCCGATGTCGAAAATTCAAATTTATCGAACAATCTGGCAAGCTGGGTTCGCAATACCGGAATATTCTCGGGAGGTGCCGCCAGCGCGGCGCTGGTCCACATGCCGGAAATTATCGATAGAGCCGTGATCTGCGTCTTGTTCCTGACCGGCACGATGATCAGATCCATCAGTACATGACGATGGACCGTGGAAAGCTGATTGGACTTGATGATAAGCGGTGCTTTCCCGCCATTTTCGAACCAGTCAAAAGCGCGTCTTCGGCTTTCTTCTGTCAGAATTGGTTGCGGCCGCATCCGGGCAATGCCGAGTTGCTGGGTTCGCTCACCCTTTGGATTGACGATCTCGTGGCCCAGCAAAGTGAGGTTGCGATCCAGGAACCATCGCAGCAGGGTCGCGCCCTCTCCTTCTGGCAAGGTATCGGCCTTTTCCCCCAGCACGATTTGCAACTTCAGCCAGTCAGCAACGGCCGCGGCAACATCCTTCAGATTTGCGCGCAACGTTCTGACCAGGTCCCGGCGAATGCGCGCATCGCTTCGTTCAAGTTCAATATAGATTATCGATTCGCGCTTCTCGCCGCCGGTTGCCTGCTCGACAAACGCGATCAGTTGACCTTCCGGGTCACGCCGTACGGCAACAACAGGGTGAATCAGCCGTTCGATGTTCAATCCAAAACCGGCGATGGTTGCGCAGACAGAATCAACCAGAAACGGCATATCGTCGTTGACGATCGCCAGTCGCAAATGCCGATGATCCTGTTGGCCGCTGACGCTTTCCAGCGACAGGTTCGCTTCGCTGCCTTCGCGAGCCTGCGCACTGCCTAAGGTGAACCGCGCGGCTTCTTCGCAAGCCTGCTCGTCAAAACCGATATTCTCGCCCGGCAATGCGCTTCCCCGAAAGGCTGCTACCAGCGCTTGTTCCAGCCTTTCGGTTTCAGATTTGGTGTGGGTGGACTTTTTTTCGCGATTGGCCGCCATTTAAACTCCAAGGGGATCAAGACGAGTCAAGCGCCCGCCAGCATCCCTCTGCTATGCCCTTATTCGCGCATACGCTCAAGGGATTAGCCGATCCTGTTTCCATCTACAGGGTTGAATATTGGAGATAGTGATATTTTGGTTACATATGTAACTATAATGGCCTGATCGACCATTCCGGATCGATGGTCCGTACGATCAGAATAGCGTATGCTGCAGCGCCTGACTGGTCAGCCGATCATTGCCGCGCACCGGTCCGACGATGGTCAGTTCACCATTCAGGTCCTTGCGCGCGACCAGCACGACAAATTCGGAATCACCGGCGTCAATGTCCCGCAATTGCCGCGACGGTGCCGCGCGCAATTTCGCCAGCAGGTCATCCGCAATGACGCGTGACCGGGACGGCAGGGATGTGGGTCGGCTTGCCTTGCGTTCGGCCTGGACAATGGCTTTCAAGCCACCGTCATACTGACCGAGAACGTCTGCAAATGTTCCTTTTTCAATCGCGTTGCGCCGTGCATATTTGAGCGCTGTGGCATATTCGGTCAGGCGGGTCTTGTCATAGCGCGTACCGAACACGAGTTTGACGATCGGCGTCATGGTCGCGCGTTCCTGGACTGTCAGGCCGGAATCTTCGAGCAATATCCGGTAATCGCCAGGATATTGTTCGGTCATCAGATAGAAGTCATAGGCTTTGCCGATCGCGGCATAAAGGGCCCCACGGCTGCGCAGTTCGCATTGCGCTGCAAGATCAGCGCTGCTCCGGGCAGCGGACAACCAGTCGGCCAAACCTGCATCGTCGGCAGGCTCGGCAGGCCTCATGATTTCGGTCTCATCGGGCTTGATTTCCAGCGCCGGAGTGAGCTCCAGCTCATCCAGATTGGCCGCGTGCGGTCCATCTTCCCAAACCGGCCCTGCCCTTTTGCGCAGCGGAACGGACCGCATCGCTTCGCATGCTTCCTGCTCGATTTCCTGCCGGACGGCATCGGTGACCAATTCTTTCCAGTTGATCACCCCATAGATGAAATCGATGGTTTCATCATCTGTAGAGAATGGCAGCAGAATACCGCGATACATGATCGTGGTACCGCGCTGGTTGACGAATTCGGCCTCGAAACCGATCGGCGCCTGATTGGCGATAATCTGCAGATAATGATCGGTGATGCGCGAGAGCAGAGAACGCGCGGGTACATCGGCAACCGCGGTGATCGAAGCATCGATATCGCATTCATCGCGCAATGCCCGACCCAGAAACTGGATGGTCGGATTTTCGATGCCATTGGTGAAGTCGAGCAATACGCTGTTCGGTCCAAAATCCTCATCCTCTTCGGGGGACAGATCTTCCACGCTGGGGAATTGCCGATCCCCGAGCAAACCGGCCCAGAAATTATAGGCGCGCACATGCATCCGGCGCTCATCCTGACCGACGACTGGCGGCGGCTCAACCGCGGCGTCATCATCGGCATAGGACATATAGTCGGGAACCGAAGCCAAGTCCCGTTCGCCAAGTTCGCTGTAATTCTGCAGGTTTTCCATGTTACCCCATTGCGATTGCGTCTATTCCACATCGGTCTGCACCACTCATGGTAAATATCTGGTAAATTTCCCGGCAGACCCCGTTACGCCGCATGGGGACGAGGCGGCCTGGCCTGTAGCGCCGAGCTGAAATAACGATCACGCAGACTTGTCACGGCACAGCTCTGCTGGTAATGGCCCGCGATCAGTGAAAATGCGTGACGCAAATGCCGAACCATTTCGTCGATGCCGCTTTAGCTCAGTTGGTAGAGCATCGCATTCGTAATGCGGGGGTCAGAGGTTCGAATCCTCTAAGCGGCACCACCATTTTTATCCTTTAAAAACAACTACTTAGATGTAGCGGCATACTTGGATATTGTCGCGCAATGTCCGAGGGTTGCGCGCCGTTGGTTCAACCGTTCGGGTGCCAGAGACGCTCTGGAAGCGGCGGATATGCTGAGTTCTCATGGATTATCTCTATGGCCCAAATATTGGAGTCCAGATGCAGATGGATAGTTTTGGGGTAGAGATCATTTTCGGGGAGGCTTTTTCCGGATCTTCTGACCATTGCGACGCTAAGCAAGCCATACAATTCGAAACGAATCCAGAGTTCTTTTTTTGGTTCTCTGCCTTCTTGTGCTCAGCTCCTTCGGCTATTATTTTGAAAATTGGTCTCTCGGAAGCGCTGCTCCCAATTAAATCCCGTAAATACAGTGGGTTAACGAGGCGATGCTGACAGTTTGTTTCCTTCATGGTGCACCACCATTTTTATCCCTTAAAAACAACTACTTAGCTGTAGAGGGATACCTGAATATTGTCGCGCAATGTCCGAGGGTTGCGCGCCGTTGGTGCAACGGCTCGGGTGCCAGAGACGCTCTGGAAGCCGCGGATATACTGAGTTTTCATGGATTATCTCTATGGCCCAAATATTGGAGTCCAGATGCAGATGGATGGATTTGGCGTAGAGATCATTTTCAGGGGTAATTTCCCCTGACTTTCTGTCTCAGTTGAACCCGAACATGATCCGCTGGCTGGCCCAGTCCAGCGGGATATTGTTCTTCCGCATGATCTGGCGGCCGGTAAGTTCCGGCGGCTGGGTACCGTTGATGATCGCTGTTATGATATCGGGGGCCAGATAACTAAGCCGAACAAGCTGGTTCAAATGGCGCGCGGAATAATCCGACACCATCGGCTGCGGGATATTGTGGATCAGATGATCTCGTGCTGCAAAGGCATGTGAGATGAGCCGGAGCAGGATAGGGTCAGCATCGCATGTTGCCGAACCCTGATCTGGTGCAATAGCAAGTTTCCGTTCGATACCCCTCGATACCAGCTTGGCTTCGACACTGAACTTGTGCCGTTCTTCACGGTCATTGAGGAGCAGATCGATAACGATGGTGTCAGCCGCTACTTGCACTTTCACATCAAGCTCCAGCAGCATTTTCCGTTTGTTGGATACACTCATTAATGGGAGATCGGCCACCAGCTGATCGTTTTGACCAATCAGTCCCGCTAAAGTTTCTGCATCTTTGCCGTTCGCTGCTGGCAGTGAAGCAAGCTCGCCCGCGATTGCATTCATCACGATCCGTTCGATTTCACCGCAGGGCATCCTCCAAACCGTGTTCTTCTTTTCGCCTGGCTCCAGCCGGGTTGTATAATAGCGGTAGAGCCTTGCTCCCTTGCGCGCATGGGATGGTGACATGGGCCTGCCTTCGGGATCAGAGATTAGACCAGTCAACAGACTAGGGTTCTCAGATTTCTTGCCGAGGGCATTGTCGCGGCGATTGTTAGCAAAGATGCTTTGCACCTCATCAAACAATGCCACATCGATGATGGGATCATGCTCGCCGTCATAGATGGCGTCTTTATGCCGGACCTTTCCTATATAGATCGGGTTATGGAGGAGTTTGGTGAGTGATCCTGCCCGGAACGGAATGTCTCCAACAATCCGTTCGCCCTTGTAGAGTCGGGGTTTTGTTCGATAGCCATCCGCAGCCAGTTCTTCGACCAGCTGCGGCACAGATTTCAGGATCGTGTAGTGCCTGAACATGTGCCGGACCGCTTTTGCCTCAGCATGGTTGATAACCAACCGCCGTTCATCCAGATCATATCCAATGGGAACAGGGCCTCCCATCCACATGCCCTTCTTCTTGGAAGCTGCAATCTTGTCCCTAATCCGCTCGCCGGTAACTTCGCGCTCGAACTGGGCGAAGGATAGCAGGACGTTCAGCGTCAGTCGTCCCATGCTGGTGGTCGTATTGAACGACTGGGTGACGCTGACAAAGCTGGCCTCGTTCTCATCGAGTATCTCAACGATCTTTGCGAAGTCGGCCAGCGAGCGCGTCAGTCGATCCACCTTGTAAACAACGATGACATCGACCTTTCCCGATTTCACGTCATCCAGTAACTGAGTGATGGCGGGTCGGTTCATGCTCCCGCCTGACCAACCACCGTCATCGTAGAACTCCGTCACAGCTTCCCAGCCTTCGCTGGCTTGACTGAGAATATAGGCAGCGCAGGCTTCGCGCTGTGCATCCAGACTGTTAAAATCCTGCTCCAGGCCGTCCTCGGTGGATTTGCGCGTGTAGATCGCACAGCGCAGTTTTTTGGGTTTGTCAGCCATTGGCCATTGCCTTTGGTTTGTAACTGCTGCTTTTCTTCAGTCCGAAGAAGCGGGGACCAGACCAGTGGGCTCCGGTGATCTCCCGGGCAATATGGCTGAGGCTCTCATAGCGGCGACCTACAAACTCAAAGCCGTCATCACATACCAGTACATGATAGCTTTTGCCGTTCCATGATCGAACTAGCCTGGTTCCGGTCTTCAGCGAA
>NZ_JBGTDD010000132.1:0-5191 GCF_041748495.1 Parasphingorhabdus sp. | reverse complement strand
CCGAGGATCGCGGTGGCGACTGCCGACCAGATGGCGACGGCGCCGATCCCGATCAGCTGGGCGACGAACTGGCTGCCAAAATCCATGCCTTCGGGATAGCCGATGCCGCCAAAGCCGGTACCGATGAACAGTGCCAGCAGCAAACTACCCAGCATGCCGCCGACACCATGGACCGCGAACACATCGAGGCTGTCGTCGATCTTGAAGCCGTTTTTGACCAGACCAACGGCGAAGAAACACACGAGTCCCGCCGCTGCGCCAATGATCATCGAGGCGCCGGGGCCGACAAAACCCGCGGCTGGCGTGATCGTCGCCAGGCCGGCAATGGCTCCCGTGGCGACGCCAACGGCGGTGGATTTGCCGACCTTGAATTTCTCGATCAAAATCCAGACGAGAGCCGCCATGGATGCGGCGACATGGGTGTTGATGATCGCGGCTGACGCGTCGTCGGTGGCAGTCAGCGCCGAGCCACCGTTAAAACCGAACCAGCCGACCCAGAGCAGTCCGGCGCCGGCGAGGGTCAGGGCAGGGCTGTGCGGCAACATCATCGTTTTCGGCCAGCCCATCCGCTTGCCCATCATGATCGCGACCACCAGCGCCGAGACACCCGCAGTGGTGTGAACCACGATCCCGCCGGCAAAATCGATGACACCGAGGCTGCTGAGCCAGCCGCCACCCCAGACCCAGTGAACGACCGGTGCATAGACCACCAGCAGCCAGAGCGCGGAAAACGCCATGACCCAGCCGAAGCGGGCCCGTTCGACCCATGCCCCGATCATCAGCGCCGGTGTGATGACGGCGAAGGTCAACTGGAACATGGCGAAGGTCGATTCCGGGATGGACGTTCCCTCACGCACATTGCCCAGATTGGCCATCATCCAGTTGAGGCCGCTGCCCAAAAAGCCGTGGGAGACACCGCCAAAGGCCAGCGTATAGCCAACGACCACCCAGAGAACCGAACATAGTCCGGCGACCGCCATGCACTGGATCAGCACCGACAGGAAGTTCTTCGAGCGCACCAGACCACCGTAAAAAAGTGCCAGTCCGGGCAAGGTCATCATCAATACCAGAGCGCTGGCGGTCAATATCCAGGCGGTATCTCCGCTATTGGCGACATCGGTAATCGATGGATCGAAGCCTTGCTGCGCGTGGAGCGGGGAAGCGGTGAGGCCGGTCAATAGCAGCAATCCCAAGGATCGGACTGGAAATTTCATGATGGTCCCCGCTTTTGAAATTTTATATTTTCTGTTCACGAATGCGAATCATATTGCGGCGAATTTCTAGTCGAGACCGGGAGCGGACTCAACGCAAAGCTCAAACCCAACCGTCGAGCACCTGATCGGGCGGGCGATGGCCATCTGCCCAGACCCGGATATTGGTGATTACCCGCTCGCCGGAAGCCTCGCGGCCTTCGAAAGTCGCGCTGCCCATGTGCGGCAGCAACACGGTGTTTCTGAGTGCGAGAAAGCGCGGATCGATATCGGGCTCATTCTGGTAAACATCCAGAGCGGCGCCGCCGATTTCCTGATTTTCCAATGCCTTGATCAACGCATCCTCATTGATCAGATCGCCGCGCGCGGTGTTGATCAGATAAGAGGAGGATTTCATCTTGCCGATCCTCTCGGCATTGATCATTTCATGGGTTTCTGCGGTATGCGGACAATGGAGCGAGATGATGTCGCACTCGCGGATCAACTGGTCGAGATCGGCCATGTAATTTGCCCGCAGCGTTTCTTCGACAGCCGGCGGTAATTGGCGGCGGTTGTGATAGACAATCGACAAGCCAAAACCGGAAGCACGGCGGGCAACCGCCTGACCGATACGGCCCATTCCGATGATGCCAAGCTTTTTCCCGCCAATACAATGGCCCAGCATGCCAGAGGGCTTCCAGCCCTCCCATTGCCCGGAGCGCATCAGCTTTTCGCCCTCGGACAGGCGGCGCGGCGCGGACAGGATCAACGCCATGGTCATGTCGGCTGTATCTTCAGTGAAAACCCCTGGTGTGTTGGTGACAAGGATTTTTTTCGCCCGTGCGGCGGCCAGATCGATATGATCGACCCCGGCACCAAAGCTGGCAATCAGCCGAAGCCGGTCCGGGGCATTGGCGATCATTTCCGCATCGATATGATCGGTCACGGTCGGAACGAGAACGTCGCAGTCCGCCATCGCTGCGATCAGGTCGTCGCGGGAAAATGGCTTGTCGTGATAATTGGGTACCGCGTCGAACAATTCGCACATGCGGTCCTGATTGGAGTCCGACAGTTCACGGGTGATGATGACACGCGGATTCGAGGGAGGTGATGAGTCTGGCATAGTTCCATCGCTATGCCTGAATTCTGTTACAGGTCAAGCAGGCGGCGCTTGAAGCCGCCCTGCGTTTCGGGCTATGCTAAGAGCAATCGGGGAATGAGTAACCAATCACCATGCGTATTCTGGCATTCATGCTTATCGCGAGTTCGGCCATCGGCCTGTCATCGCCTGCTTCGGCGCAGCAGGAGCCGCCTTATTGGGCATCGATCGACGAACCGGAGGCGCGGATGCGCACCGGCCCCAGCACCGAATATCCGACGATGTGGATATACCGGCGCGAGAAACTGCCGGTCAGAATTCTGGCGCGTTACAAGTCATGGCGCAAGGTAGAGGATCACGAAGGCACCCAGGGATGGATGCACGCCCGCCTGCTGAGCGCATCGCGCACGGGTCTGGTGCTGGCGACCAATGGAAAGCCGGCAGCTATGCGCGCGTTGCCGGATGCCAATGCCAAGGTCATCTGGCTGGCGGAACCCGGCGTGGTCGGCAGCCTGACCCAATGCGAAAATGGCTGGTGCCTGTTCGATGTGACTGGTCGGCGTGGCTATATCAGTTTTGCGGACGTCTGGGGCGAAGAGCCGCTCAAATAGATCAGTCGATCAATTCAAGAGCGACCGCCGTCGCCTCGCCGCCGCCGATGCACAGGGCCGCGACACCTTTTTTCAAGCCGCGCTTTTTCAATGCCGCGATCAACGTCACCATTATCCGCGCGCCGCTGGCACCAATCGGATGGCCGAGTGCGGTGGCGCCGCCGTTTACGTTGAGCTTGTCCCGGCTGATGCCGATATCCTGCATGGCGAACATCGCGACGCAGGCAAAGGCCTCGTTTACTTCCCACAGATCAACATCGGCAACCGACCATCCGGCCTTGTCGAGAACCTTTTGGATCGCCTGGACCGGCGCGGTGGTAAATTTCGACGGGGCATGAGCATGGGCGGCATGGCCGACAATCCGGGCGACGGGTGCCAGGCCCTTGGCTTCGGCGACGCTTGCCCGGGTCAGCACCATGGCGGCGGCACCATCCGAAATAGAGGATGCATTGGCGGCGGTGATCGTTCCGTCCTTGGCGAAAGCAGGGCGAAGCTGAGGAATCTTGTCCGGATTGCCCTTCAGCGGCTGCTCATCCTTGTCAACCGTGACATCGCCCTTGCGCGATTTCACTTCGACCGCAACGACTTCATCGTCAAAGGCGTCGCCTTCGACAGCGGCTTTCGCACGGGAGAGAGACTCGATGGAATATTCGTCCTGGGCTTCGCGGGTCAACTGATATTCACCCACGGTTTCTTCGGCAAAGCTGCCCATCGCCCGGCCTGGTTCATAGGCATCTTCAAGCCCATCGAGAAACATGTGATCCTTGGCTTCAGCATGTCCCAGACGCGCACCGCTGCGCATCTTGGGGAGCAAATAAGGCGCGTTGGTCATGCTCTCCATACCGCCGGCGACAATCATGTCGATCGAACCCGATGCCAGTGCCTCTGCGCCCATGATCGCGGCCTGCATGCCGGAGCCGCACATTTTGTTGACCGTGGTCGCTTCCACCGATTCCGGCAGGCCGGCATATATGGCCGCCTGACGGGCAGGGGCCTGACCCTGACCAGCGGACAGGACATTGCCCATATAGATGCGTTCGACATCGGCCCCTGCAACGCCGGCGCGCTCGACCGCGGCCTTGACCGCCACGGCTCCCAGATGGGCAGCACTGACTTCGCCCAGTGCGCCTTGCATGCCGCCCATCGGTGTGCGGGCATAAGAGAGGATGACGATCGGATCGGAACTGGACATATGTAGGCCTTTCTGGGTTTGCTGCGCCGCCCGTGGACAGCGCGAATCTTGCAACCGACATAGGCGCGGGCCTTTGCTTTTTCAATTGCGGCATTGAACGGCAAGACCGGCCGTGCCAAGCGATGGGAGAATATTCCGTGGAGCTTCCGTTGCCAGCTTTTCTCTTGCCAATCGCCGGTATCGTGCTGGGGCTGATTATCGGGAGCTTTCTGGCGACACTGATACTCCGTTGGCCCGAGGACCGTTCGGTGATCGCCGGGCGCTCGTCCTGCGATGCTTGTGGCCATCAATTGCGGGCATGGGAATTGATCCCGGTGGCAAGCTTCATCCTCCAGAGCGGGAAATGCCGCCAATGCCGAACCAGTATCGCAGCGGATCATCTGGCGGTCGAACTCGCGGCGGCACTCATCGGCGGTTTGGCGTTACTGGCTGCGCCAGGGGTGGAAGGATTTGCGGGAGCGATATTTGGCTGGCTGCTGCTGACGCTCGCTGCGCTTGATGTCAAACATCACTGGCTGCCCGACCGGTTGACGGCTATTCTGGCTCTGTCTGGTTTGTTGTCGGGCCTGCTATCGGCATCTCCCAGCCTGGTTGATCGACTGTTTGGTGGGTTGGCGGGCTTTGCATCACTAGCCATCATAGCGGCGGGCTATAAAGCGTGGCGAGGCCGTGAAGGGCTTGGCGGGGGTGACCCCAAAATATTGGCAGGCATTGGTTGCTGGCTGGGCTGGCAAGCGCTGCCGCTCGTCATATTGGGTGCCAGTGTCGCCGGACTGCTGGTTGCAATAAGCTGGCAGTTGCGAGGCAAGCCGGTCGCGGCTGACACTATGCTGCCGCTCGGGAGCTTGATGGCCTTGGCCGCCTTTCCGCTGTGGCTTTATCAGACCGCGGGCAACGGCTTGCCATATTGAACTGCGCGCGTAGGCTGATCTCACTGAAAAAGCCGTTGCCAGCGGAAGGGCTGTTCGCTAACAGAGCCTCGATTTCGCTGATCGTCGTTTGACACAGCCAGACAGCCCCTGTGGTGGAATTGGTAGACGCGCTCGACTCAAAATTGAGTTCTACCTTAAAATATTAGCCAAAAACCCTTTAATACCAA
>NZ_JBGTDD010000131.1:0-5558 GCF_041748495.1 Parasphingorhabdus sp. | reverse complement strand
TCATGCGAGATGACCACGGCGCAGCCGGCGAAGTTTTCCAACGCATCTTCCAACGCGCGCAAAGTTTCGACGTCGAGATCGTTGGTGGGCTCATCGAGCAGCAGCACGTTGCCGCCTTCTTTCAGCATCTTGGCGAGATGGACGCGGTTGCGTTCGCCGCCGGAGAGCTGCCCGACCTTCTTCTGCTGGTCGACGCCCTTGAAGTTGAACGCGCCGACATAGGCGCGAGTCTGGACTTCATTCTTGCCGAAGGTGAAATAGTCGTGGCCGCCGGAAATTTCTTCCCAGATATTTTTTGACGCGTCGAGCGTGTCACGGCTCTGGTCGACATAGCCTAGCTTGACGGTTTCGCCGAGTTCCATCGATCCGCTATCGGGGGTTTCCTGGCCGGTGATGATCCGGAACAGGGTGGTCTTGCCGGCGCCGTTGGGACCGATGATGCCGACGATGCCGCCGGGTGGCAGGGAGAATTCGAGATTTTCGAACAAGAGCTTGTCGCCATAAGCCTTGGTCAGTCCCTTGGCTTCGATCACCTTGGAGCCGAGCCGTTCCGGCGTCTGGATCAGGATCTGGGCCTTGCCGATCACCCGGTTTTCCTGCGAGGCGACCAGATCGTCAAAGGACTTGATCCGCGCCTTGGACTTGGTCTGCCGCGCCTTCGGGCTTTGCCGCATCCATTGCAATTCGTTTTCGATCGCTTTCTGGCGGCTCTTGTCCTCGCGTTCTTCCTGCGCCAGGCGTTTCGACTTGTTTTCCAGCCAGCTCGAATAATTGCCTTCGAAGGGATAGCCCTTGCCGCGGTCCAGTTCGAGCACCCAGTTCACCACGTTGTCGAGGAAATAGCGGTCATGGGTGACGAGAATGACATTGCCGGCATAGTCGATCAGATGCTTTTCCAGCCAGGCAACGCTTTCGGCGTCGAGATGGTTGGTCGGCTCGTCGAGCATCAGGATTTCCGGCTTGTCGAGCAGCAGGCGGCAGAGCGCCACGCGGCGCTTCTCACCACCGGAGAGGTCGGTGACCGGGCTGTCGCCGGGCGGGCAGCGCAGGGCCTCCATCGCGATTTCCAGCTGGTTGTCGAGCGTCCAGCCATCGACCGCGTCGATTTTTTCCTGCAATTCGCCCATTTCTTCCATCAGCGCGTCAAAATCCGCGTCTTCCGGCGGATCGCCCATGATGTTGGAGATTTCGTTGAAGCGGCCGACCAGATCGGCGACTTCGCGGACGCCGTCCATGACGTTTTCCTTGACCGTCTTGCTTTCGTCGAGCTGCGGCTCCTGCGCCAGATAGCCGACGCGGATCCCCTCGCCTGCCCAGGCTTCGCCCTGATATTCTTCATCCTGACCAGCCATGATCTTCATCAGCGTGGATTTACCGGCGCCATTTTTGCCGATGATCGCAATTTTCGTGCCCGGCAGGAATTGCAGGTGGATATTGTCGAGCACCGGCTTGGGGGCTCCGGGGAAGGTCTTGGTCAGACCCTTCATGACATAGCTATATTGGACGGCCATCGGATTCGCTTTCAATGTTGCTCGTCACTCCAGCAAAAGCTGAAATCTCGGTCGGCTTGGCGCTCGGGTTGAGAAGATCCCGGCTTTCGCCAGGATGACGGGTTAATTCAGGGCTTATGTAGCTATTCCGCCCGCCGGTCGCAAGAGAGCATTGGCAAAGCGCAAAAGGCGGGTTAGGCAACATGTCATGAAAAACATATCCATCCTGCTCGCTGGCGCTTCCGCGCTCTATCTGTCCACATCCGCCATGGCCAATGATCATGATCCAGCAGCGCTGCAGGCCAAGGCGCTGCAGGACACGATCGCCTGGGACATTACCGAAGGCCTGACCACCGAAATCGGGCCGCGCCAAGCGGGTACCGAGGCGGAAGCTCGCGCGAGAGACTGGGCCATTGCCAAGCTGAACGCGCTGGGGTTCAGCAATGTCCGCAACGAGCCTTATATGATGCCGACCTGGGTCCGGGGCAAGGAAACGGCGGCAGTGACCAGTCCGTTTCCACAGCCGCTGACGATTACTGCCCTCGGCAATAGCGCCAGCACCGGCGACCGGGGGTTGACGGCGGAGGTGATCTATTTTCCGACGATACAGGACCTGATCGCAGCGCCCGACAGCAGCCTGACCGGCAAGATTGCCTTTGTCAGCCACAGGATGAAGCCGACCCAGGACGGGTCCAGCTATGGCGCGTTCGGATCGGCGCGCTTTGTCGGCCCCAATATCGCCGCCAAGAAAGGCGCGGCAGCGATCATCATCCGTTCGGCCGGGACCGACTATCATCGCAATCCGCATACCGGCAACACCAATTTCGAGGCAGGCGTGAAGCCGATTCCGGCGGGCGCGCTGTCGATCCCCGATGCGGAGAATCTGGAACGAATGTTCGAACGCGGCCAACCGGTCCAGCTCAAGCTGGTGCTGACGCCGCAGAATATCGGAGAGCAGGAGTCCGGCAATGTCATCGCCGAACTGCCGGGCAGCGATCCGTCGCTGGGGATGATCGTCATCGCGTGTCATCTCGACAGCTGGGATCTGGGCACCGGCGCGATTGACGATGCCTCGGGCTGCGGGATCATCACCGCGGCGGCAAAACATATCATGACGGCTGGCCAGCCGAAGCGCACGATCCGGCTGCTCTGGGCCGGTGCCGAGGAAGTCGGCATCTGGGGCGGCAAGGCCTATGGCGAGGCGCGCAAGGGCGACAATCATGCGCTGGCGATGGAATCGGATTTCGGTGCGGACCGGATCTGGCGGGTCGAGTTTAACCTGCCGGAATCGGCCAAGCCACTGGCCGACCGGATCGCCAGCGCCCTGCAACCGCTGGGGATCGGCCGCGGACAGCTAAAAGCCGGCGGCGGGGCCGATATCCAGGCGATCATCAAGGCCAATAATCTGGCGATCATCGACCTGCAGCAGGATGGCAGCCGCTATTTCGATCTGCACCATACGCCGGATGATACGCTCGACAAGGTCGATCCGGAACAATTGCGCCAGAATGTGGCGGCCTGGACCACGGTGCTTGCGATTATCGCCAATGATGATGGCGACCTGACGATGCCGCTGCCGGAATGAAACCCCTGCGGCTGATCCTGCCTTTGGCGCTGATGCTTGCCGGCTGTTCCGATACCCCGGTAGAGGAACTGGGTGACGAAGCGATCGCCGAGCGGGAGCAGCAGATCGCGGAAGATGCGCAATCGCTGGAAGAGGCCGCCAATGATGCGGTGAAGGCGATGGAAGACGATATTGACGCCGAACTCGCCGCCGATGGCATCGGCGATCCGGCCGCCGATGAGGCAGCAGATGATGCAGCGGAAGCAGCCGCCAACTAGCCGGTCGGCAGCGACAGGATTGCGCGCAATCCACCATTTTTGCGGTTTTGCAGGATGATATCACCGCCATGGTCGCGGGCGGTGGCGCGCGCCAGCGTCAGCCCGAGTCCGGAACCACCGGTGGCGCGATTGCGCGAGGCATCGCCGCGCAGGAAGGGTTCGAACATCGATTCGATCTGGGCTTCGGGGATGCCAGGGCCATCGTCATCGACAAATATCATCAGCCTGTCTTCAGACTTTTCCACAGAGATATCCGCAGACTTGCCATAGAGAATCGCGTTGCCGATCAGGTTGCGCAGCGCCCGGCGCACCAGTGTTTCGCGGATCAGGGCGCTCTGTTTCTCGCCGCGCTGATAGCGGACCTCGTGGCCGAGGTCGGTGAATTCATCGACAATCGTCTCGATCAGCGAGCGGATATCGACCGGATCCGCCTGTTCCCTTGAACGACCCAGCCGGGCCAGCGACAATATGTCGTCCAACGTATGGTCGATATCCTCGATGCCGGCGATCATCCGTTCGCGTTCGGTGTCGTCATCGACATTTTCCACCCGCACCCGCAGCGCCGCCAGCGGGGTGCGCAGATCATGACCTATGGCACCGAGCATGACATCCTTTTCATTGATCATATGGCTGACCCGGTCGCTCATCGCGTTGAAGGCGCGGATCAGTTCGCGCGTGTCCGGAGGCCCCTGCTCGGCCAGCGTGGCGGTTTCGCCGGGCTGGAAATTTTGGGCCCTGGCGGTCAGCGACTTGAGCGGTCTGGAAATATAGCGCCCGAGCAGGATCAGCGGGATCAGCATCAGCAGATAGATGGTGATCGTCTGGACCAATAATGTCCGGATCAGCAACGGCGCGCGACCGCGCACGGCGGAGGCGATACTGACCCACCGGCCATCCGCCTGCTGTGCGGAAATGATGACATAGCCTCTGGTTTTCTGCTGTTCGGGCTGTCCGCCCATTGAGCGGTTGATCGGGTTATTGCGCCATTCGCCGCGATTGGCGCCGATTAGATGACCATCCATGCCGGCATGCAGACCGCGGACGAAGGTGGCCCTGACTTCGGCGAAATCATTGCCCATATTGGCAAAGGCCTGACCGGCGCGCGTTTCCAGTTCCGGCAGGCGCTGCATGTCTTCGTTCACTGCGCTTTCGGGACCGAATTTCAGCTGGCCCCAGCGGCGCGCGCGCATCGCCGTGCCGCGCCGCGGGGGGCGATCGCTGGCTTGCCGGTCGAGACCATATGCAATGCGGGCAACGGCAGCGGTCGACGCTTCCACCAGATTCTGGTTTTGCGCCCCGCGATAGAGCAGGAAGCTGTTGATCCCCTGCGCCAGCAACAGCATCAGCGCGACCACCAGCAGCAGCTGGCCGACGAGACTGCGGGGCCATAATCGCATCACAGCGATTTGACTTCGCCGGCGAGAACATAGCCGCCGCCCCAAACGGTCTTGATGATTTCCGGATTCTTGGGATCGCTCTCGATCTTGCGGCGGAGCCGGCTGATCTGATTGTCGACGGCGCGGTCGAAGGCATGGGCTTCGCGGCCCTGGGTGATGTCGAGCAGCTGGTCGCGGTTGAGCACTTTCCCGGCGCGCGACACCAGCGCCAGCAGCATCTGATATTCGCCGGTGGACAGCGATATGTTGACGCCGTCGGCATCGACCAGGCTGCGCTTGTCGCATTTCAGGGTCCAGCCGGAAAATTGATAGCCGCCGCCGGAGGTGCCGTTCTGGTTCCCCCCGCCCTTTTCGGCGCGGCGCAGCACGACCTTGATCCGCGCCACCAGTTCGCGGGGACTGAACGGTTTGGTGATATAATCATCCGCGCCGAGTTCCAGACCGATGATGCGTTCGGTTTCTTCGGTCTTGGCGCTGATGAAAATGACCGGAATATCGTTTTTGTCGGTGACGAAACGGCACAGGCTGAGGCCATCTTCGCCGGGCATCATGATGTCGAGCAGAGCGATGTCGAAATCATAGGCGTTGAGCAGCGATCGGGCGATGCTGGCATCGGCGGCCTGCTGGACCTTGTAGCCTTGCTTGGTCAGATATTGCGCCAAAGGCTCGCGCAGCGAGGCTTCGTCATCGACCAGAAGAATATGAATCTCGTTCGCCATGAGATCGCCCTATCACAGGTTGGAAAAAAAGGAACGGACCGCCAGCCAATTTGGGAGGGAGGGAGATCTGGCTGACGATCCGTTCGCGAAAAAAGGGGGTTCAGGGATTA
>NZ_JBGTDD010000130.1:0-5187 GCF_041748495.1 Parasphingorhabdus sp. | reverse complement strand
CAGGCGACCATCTGGAGCCTGTAAGTTACGCAGGAAAAGAGATACCTGATCGGCGTTTGAACAAGGAAAAAATCCATGAGAACGCTTTTCAATATTGTCGCCGCCCTGTCCGTCAGCAGCATCCTGCTGTTCAGCACGGTTCAGGTTTAGGCAAAAAGTTACAATCCCGGTCGCCGCACCCTCCTCCCGATGGCGGCGCCGGGATTGGTCCAAAGGTCCGGCTCTTCCCCATCCCCTCCCAGAGGAAGGGTCGGACCAGCGGGCATCCTGTCCGAAATCCCGATCAGATCCGATATTATCCACCGCATCCGCAGCAGTTGTCCACCGCTAACTGGGCTGCCTGTGGATAACTTGCTGTTTTCCGCTAGGAGCGACTCGGGTTGAAGAGTCATATATAGGTTATCGGAAGGGAAACGGACGAACCAGCGACCAGTCAGCAATGACCCGCAGGACAGCCCGGGACCCGGAAGATGGTCGAGACGATTGATTTGTTTTTCGCCAGAAAGGGAAATTGGTCTCTGGATCGATGATCGGAGAAAGCCCGAAACGGGAAGGCGCAAGCCCGAACGGATCAGACGGACGAAGATCATCAGGCAACTGGACCAGATGCGGGTTGGAAAACCGAAACGACACTGTGCAAACAGCGACGCGGAAAACCCCCAACTATCAACGCATTTGGCCCGGAAGCCGGACGCCGAACAAGCGGCGGCTGAAATCGCAAGAGGACAGTTGCCCCAACAGAGGCGCAGCGGGAGCTTATCTTCGGATAAGCTCCCGTTTTTCTTTGGGGCAGGGCTGCAGCCGACCCGCATGCGCCAGGTCGCTGCCAATGCCGCATCCCATGAGCCGCTGCCCGCCATCGCCGCGTCCCGCGCGCAGCCACAGCCTGTCCCAATGATCAGCTTCCCCTGCGCCCCAATACTGCTAGTTTGAATGGTCCGACTCATCTCGCATGAGTATGGCAATCAGAAAAAACAGGACAGGATGATATGGACACCAGCAAACTCATGTTCCGCGACGGCCTGATGCAGGGCGAACGCATTCTCGTGACCGGCGGCGGCACCGGCCTCGGCAAGGAAATGGCCGAAGGCCTGCTCAAGCTTGGCGCGGAGGTCCATATTTGCGGCCGGCGCGGCGATGTCTGCCAGGCGACGGCGGAAGAGCTGGTCGCGAAACATGGCGGCAAGGTCGTACCGCACCCCTGCGATATCCGCAGCGCCGAGATGATCAGCGAAATGAACGATATCATCTGGCAGCAGCACGGTCCGCTCACCGGCCTGATCAACAACGCCGCCGGCAATTTCATCTCGCGCACCGAGGATCTGTCGATCCGCGGCTTTGACGCGATCGCCAATATCGTCTTCCGCGGCACTTTCTACATGACCCATGATATCGGCAAGCGCTGGATCGAGGGCAAGACCCGCGGCAATGTCGTGTCGATCCTCACCACCTGGGTGTGGAACGGCAGCGCCTTCGCCGTGCCCAGCGCGATGTCCAAGGCCGGGATCAACGTCATGACCCAGAGCCTGGCGGTCGAATGGGCGCGCTACAATATCCGTCTCAACGCGATCGCGCCCGGCCTGTTTCCTACCGAGGGCATGTCCAGCCGGCTCAACCCGACCGGCAGCGACGAGGACCGCAAGCACAGCGGCGCGCCGATCAACCGGCCCGGCGAAATGCATGAACTGGCCAATCTCGCGACCTTCCTGCTTGGCCCCGGAGTCGAATATCTGACCGGCCAGACCATCGCCATCGACGGCGGCGGCTATCTCGCCGGCGGCGGCAATTTCTCGCAGCTGCTGGCCTGGGGCGACGACGAATGGAATGCCGCCAAGGACGCGATCCAGGGCCAGAACCAGAAAGACCGCGCGAAACGCACGGTTTGATGGCGCTGCCGTGATTGCCGTCGGGCGTGGGCTCTGCCGGCGACCAGCCGGTCGGCATGCGCGGGAAATCCCGCACGGCACATTTTTTCCGTGACCAGTGATCGCCGTCACAGTGCGGAAAAAAATATTCGGTTAACACAATCTTGCGGCACCGATCTGACGATGCATTTCACTCGATACGATTCTGGTGCCGCACCATCCCTTTGAGGGTACCCGGGAGAAGTCCGATGGTTTTTGCGACCCGACCATCGGGCTTCTCTTTTTGCGATCGACGCGCTCAGTCGGCCATCCCGCCACCTTTTTGTGATCCCACCACCCCTTCGTCATCCTGAACTCGTTTCAGGACCCCGAACGTCTGCGAACTGACGTGAGAGATTGCCGCCCCGAATGAGGAGCCGCGAGGCTGCCGAAGACAGGTAATTTCAATACGCACACAAAGCCACAAAGGTCGGTACTCCGTTTCGTAACTTCGTGTCTTCGCGCGAGAAATATAAGCTAGCAGGTTGCTCACCAACCGCCCCCTTGCAGATGCGGCATAGATCAAGGAGCAGTAAGCTGCTACATTGAGGGCACTGGCTCCGCGCAAACCGGGACGGAAGGGGACGCTGGGTCAATGGAAAATAGATGGATGGTTCTCCGAACGAAAAATCATACGCAGGTTTACCAACCAGTCCCACGCTCTCCCTATTCTGGATGTTAATTAGGAAAGCGAAATGCAGTATTTATGGAACATTCTGTCATTTTTCCTTGCCGGTAGTAGCTTGATATTTTTCTTCTTTTTCTTGAAGTTTTGGTTTCAGAAGAATGTGGTAAAAGTTCTTCTTTATGTGTCATTGAGTGCAGGATCGATGGGAGTAGCAATTGAAATTAGCCCATATTTACAATTCATTGACAATCAATAGCCAATTCTTAGATGATCCTGAATCCTGTCCCCGGACTTCAGAAGCGTTACTTATGCGGCAAAAGCTCGATGGGTTGAGAGATGGCGGATGAAGAAGTTGATCAATTTTGGCCACTTTTTCATCGCAGCAGGAGCATTGGTTCTCGTGTCATGTGGAGGTGGCAGCGATAAGAGTGAGGTCTGTAAAGCTTCCACGGGCGGTTCCTAGATCGCCCCTTCAGCGGTCATGATTGCCTGACCCTCGCTGCCAAGCACCGCCAGAGTGACCTCTTCGCCAACGCGTTTGCCCACCAGATGCAGCGCGCCATTGGCAAAGGCGGGCGCCTGACCGCGGAAAGAAAAGCGCGCCAATCTGTTGGCACCCAAGCGGCTGGCCGCCAGGTTCAGCAACAGGGTCGCCATCAGCGGGCCCTGCACAACCAACCCGGGATAGCCTTCCTCCTGCACCGCATAGGGCCGGTCATAATGGATGCGGTGGCTGTTGAAGGTCAATGCCGAATAGCGGAACAGCAAGGCTTCGGACGGCAGGATTTGCTGCTGCCAGTCCCAGTCGCTCAGGTCGGGCTTCGGGGCGCTGACCGGCGGAGCCGATGCAGGCGTCGCGGCGGGCTCCCGGTAGACAATATTCTGCCGCTCCCGGATCGCCACCCGGCCGCCGGCATGGGTTTCATGATCGATCGCGACAAATATCAGATCGCCGGACTTGCCCGACTTTTCCTCGATCGCGGCGATGGTCGAGACGCGGGTGATTGCGTCGCCCAGTTGCAACGGCGCATCAAAGGAAACGCTGCTCGACGCCCACATCCGGCGGGGCTGGGGAATGGGCGGCAGAAAGCCTCCTTTCTCGGGATGGCCGTCTTCGCCCAGTTCCGCCGTCGGCGCATCGGGCAGGCCGAGGCACCAGTGCAGCCCCTGCGGAATCTCCCCGGTCACCGGCTGGTCAAGGGTGGCGCAAAAGCGCGCCAATCTGTTGGCACCCAAGCGGCTGGCCGCCAGGTTCAGCAACAGGGTCGCCATCAGCGGGCCCTGCACGACCAACCCGGGATAGCCTTCCTCCTGCACCGCATAGGGGCGGTCATAATGGATGCGGTGGCTGTTGAAGGTCAGTGCCGAATAGCGGAACAGCAAAGGCTCGGACGGCAGGATTTGCTGCTGCCAGTCCCAGTCGCTCAGGTCGGGCTTCGGGGCGCTGACCGGCGGAGCCGATGCAGGCATCGCGGCGGGCTCCCGGTAGACAATATTCTGCCGCTCCCGGATCGCCACCCGGCCGCCGGCATGGGTTTCATGATCGATCGCGACAAATATCAGATCACCGGACTTGCCCGACTTTTCCTCGATCGAGGCGATGGTCGAGACGCGGGTGACTGCGTCGCCCAGTTGCAACGGCGCATCAAAAGAAACGCTGCTCGACGCCCACATCCGGCGGGGCAGGGGAATCGGCGGCAGAAAGCCGCCTTTTTCGGGATGGCCGTCTTCGCCCAGTTCCGCCGTCGGCGCATCGGGCAGGCAGAGGCACCAGTGCAGCCCCTGCGGGATCTCCCCGGTCACCGGCTGGTCGAGGGTGGCGCAAAAGCGCGCCACCAGCCCCGGCGTGATGCTGTCGCTGCGGGTCTCGCTCCGGCCGACCCAGTCTGCCCATTGGCTCATCAATAGCTCCTCGGCAGGCCCAGCACATGTTCGGCGACATAGGACAGGATCATGTTGGTGCTGATCGGGGCGACCTGATAGAGCCGGGTTTCGCGAAACTTGCGCTCGACATCATATTCGGCGGCAAAGCCGAAGCCGCCATGGGTCTGGACGCAGGCCTCGCCCGCTGCCCAGCTGGCGTCGGCGGCCAGCATCTTGGCCATATTGGCTTCCTCGCCGCAATTCTCGCCCGCCTCATATTTGCGCAGACCCTCGTGGACCAGCAATTCGGCGGCGCGCATCTGGGCATAGGCGCGGGCGATCGGGAATTGCACGCCCTGATTCTGACCGATCGGGCGGCCGAACAGTACGCGCTCCTTGGCATAAGCGGTGGCTTTCTCGATGATCCATTTGGCATCGCCGATACATTCCGCCGCGATCAGCAGCCGCTCGGCGTTCATGCCCGACAGGATATAGCGGAAGCCATGGCCTTCCTCGCCAATCAGATTGGCAGCGGGGACGCGCATATTGTCGAAGAATAATTCGGTGGTGCTGTGGTTCATCATCGTTTCGATCGGGCGGATGGTCAGGCCGTTGCCCAGCGCTTTGTTCATGTCGACCAGAAACACCGACAGGCCGTCGGTGCGCTTGCTCACCTGATCGCGCGGCGTGGTGCGGGCGAGCAGCAGCATCAGATCGCTATGTTCGGCCCGGCTGGTCCAGAGTTTCTGGCCGTTGACGACATAATCGTCGCCGTCCCGCTTGGCGACGGTC
>NZ_JBGTDD010000129.1:0-1848 GCF_041748495.1 Parasphingorhabdus sp. | reverse complement strand
CGCGTCCGCTGCGGTGGCGATGCCGCCGACCCCGATCAGCGGGATCCGGCCGCCGCTGGCCTTGCGGAAATCCCTGAGTCTCTGGAGGGCGAGATCCTTGAGCGGGGCTCCGGACAGGCCGCCGCTTTCGGACTGGTGGGCGGACCGCAGGGCCGGGCGGCTGATGGTGGTGTTGGAAATGATCAGGGCGGCGATGTTCTGCTCGCTCGCGACCTGCACGATATCGTCGATATCGGCCGGCTCGAGATCGGGAGCGACCTTCAGGAAGACCGGGGTTTTCGATTGGCCCATCGCATCCCTCACCGCGGCCAGCAGTTCGGCTAGTGCGCCCTTGTCCTGCAGCGCGCGGAGGCCGGGTGTGTTGGGCGAGCTGATATTGACCGTCAGATAGTCGGCCAGCGGTGCCATATTTCTGGCGCCGGTGACATAGTCGGCAATCCGGTCGTCGCTATCCTTGTTCGCGCCGATATTGATGCCGAGCACGCCCTTGCCCATCCGCGCTCGCATCCGTTCGAGACGCGGGATCGCGTCTGCCTGTCCGCGATTGTTGAAGCCCAGACGGTTGATCACCGCCTTGTCCTCGACCAGCCGGAAAATGCGCGGCCGGGGATTGCCCGCTTGCGGCAGCGGCGTCAGCGTGCCAACCTCGGCAAAGCCGAAGCCCATGCGGATCAGCGCATCGGGCACCTCGCCATTCTTGTCGAAGCCGGGGGCCATGCCGATCGGATTGACGAAGTCGAGTCCGGCGACATGGGTCGCCAGAACCGGGTCGGATTTGGGGGCTGGTCCCATCGGTACCGTCTTCAGGCCGGCAATGGTCAGGCCATGGGCGCGTTCCGCCTCCAGCGCGAATATGAACGGTTTGGCGAGATTGTAGAGCATGGCGGGGCTATGGCACTGGACGGAATATTCGGCAATGCAAATTGCCTGTTTCCCCGCGCAGGCGGGGATCTATCTCGGGAGCTTCGTTCTTGACGCGATGGCAGGAGATGGGCCCCTGCCAGCGCAGGGGAACAAGCTATGGAAACCATCTGGGATTCTGCTAAACGAACATCAAATATGCAAAGGACCGATGATGATTGCCACGCCCCAATTTGATTTCCAGCTCGGCGAAATGGCCGACCAGATCCGCGACACGACAAGGCGCTTTGCCGAAGAGAAGATCATGCCGCTGGCCCAGAAGATGGACCGCGAAGACTGGTTTCCGCGCGAGCTGTGGACGCAGATGGGGGATCTTGGTCTGCACGGGATAACGGTCGAGGAGGAAGATGGCGGCCTCGGGCTCGGCTATATCGAACATGCGATTGCGGTGGAGGAAGTCAGCCGCGGCAGCGCCGCGCTGGGCCTGAGCTATGGGGCCCACAGCAACCTGTGCGTCAACCAGATCCGCCGCTGGGCATCGGCCGAGCAAAAGGCCAAATATCTGCCGAAGCTGATTTCGGGCGAGCATGTTGGCGCTCTGGCGATGTCGGAAGCCGGAGCCGGCTCTGACGTGGTTTCGATGAAATTGAAGGCCGAAGCGGTGCAGGGCGGCTATGTCCTCAACGGCACCAAATTCTGGATCACCAACTCGACCGATGCCGATACTCTGGTGGTCTATGCGAAGACCCGGCCCGACGCCGGTTCGGGCGGGATTACCGCTTTCCTGATCGAAAAGGGCATGAAGGGCTTTTCCATCGGCCAGAAGATCGAGAAGGTCGGGATGAAGGGCAGCCCGACGGCGGAACTGGTGTTCGACGATTGCGAAGTGCCGGAAGAAAATGTCATGGGGCCGCTCAACGGCGGCGTCGGTGTGCTGATGTCCGGCCTCGACTATGAGCGCGCCGTGCTCGCGGCGATTCCGCTCGG
>NZ_JBGTDD010000128.1:0-2103 GCF_041748495.1 Parasphingorhabdus sp. | reverse complement strand
CATGGCCTGTCATGGTTCGGTGCGCGCCGGCCGGGTGCTCAGCGTCGCCGAAATGAATGCGCTGCTGCGCGAGATGGAGGTGACTCCGCACAGCGGCCAGTGTAATCATGGCCGCCCGACCTGGGTGAAACTGGCGCTCGGGGATGTTGAGAAGTTATTCGGCCGCAAATGAGGTCCGACCAGAATGGAGATTGCCATGAGATACCGGCTTGCAGTCTACGCTTTTTCCGCCTTGCTGCTGCTATCGGGCATCGCTACCCCGGCGCTGGCAGAGGGCATGGCACCGGCCGAGAATGATCTGAACGGTTACTGGCAACAAGGCGACGGCCAGATTGTCCAATTCACGCAGGACGGCGCTGCCCTGACCTCCCGGCACCGTTCAGAGCGCGGCAAGGCGGCGGAGGTGGATTTTACCGCAACCGTCCACGGCAACCTGATCTATGGCGCGCATCGCGGCCCTTTTTCTCGCGCTATGCAGAAGAAATGCGCGACCCAGATCTGGGTCGGCATGGGGCTGACGCTCAACGCGGATCGCACGGAACTGACGGGCTTTCGCGGCGACCGCACAGTTGATCCAAAAACCTGCCGGGTGACAAACAGCGACCCCGTGACCATCGTTTACAAGAAAATGCCGGCAGGCGATCCGCTGCCATAAGCAGCGGCGGACGTGATCAGGGGATCAGCACCTGCTCGAACGGTGCCAAACTGCCGTCGTTCGCAACGGGGTCGACGCCTGCCAGGCCGGCGACCAGCGAATAGAGGTTCACATTGTCAAATGCCGGCTGCTGGCCATGTGCGGCGATAGCCGGACCGTTCGCCAGGAAAAAAGCCATCATGTCCGGATCCCGGTGGTCATAGCCATGGCCGCCGCCGATACCGGTCATCCATTCGGGCACATCCTGATAGGCGACCCAGCCGATCTGCGGCAAGCAGAGGAAGGCAGGTACACGCGGGTTCTGACCATAGGCGAGCGACGCCGGAATATTGTCCTTGGCCCAGCATTGCATATGCTCATGCGGTCGGACAAAGGCGTCGCGGACCGCTTCGATATTGCCCTCTAGCGGCTCCAGCCCGACATAATTGCCGTCTTCAACCAGTCGATATTGGTCGCGCGGCATGATCTGGTCGAGATAGATGATCCGCTCCGGTGACGTCTCCGTCATCCCATGATCCGACGCGATCACGAAATTGACCGACTGTCCGAGATTATTCAGCTGCTGTTTCAGTCGAGCGATTTCGCTGTCCACCTCGCCGATTGCTGCGTGCAGCTTTTCGCCGGGCGCAGGGCCGTAATAATGACCGGCCGTGTCGACCGTATCAAAATAAAGGGTCACCAGCCGTGGCCTGATATCGGCAGGCCGCCGCATCCAGTCGACCACCGCGTTGATCCGCCGGTCATTGGACAATTTCTGGTTGAACGGCCACCAGTCCGAAGGCCGGACGCCGTCAAATTCGACTTCCGATCCCGGCCAGAACATGGTCGCGGTACGGATGCCCTGTTTCTCTGCGGAAATCCAGACCGGTTCCGCCTGATTCCACCAGAACGGGTCCTGGGTCGCCATTTTGAAAATTTCGCCCGGCCGCGCGCTATCTTCCATCGTGTTGCCGACAATCCCGTGATGATCGGGTGTTTTGCCGGTCACCAGGGTCCAGTGGTTGGGAAAGGTCTTGCTGGGAAAGGACGGACGCATCGGACCATATATGCCGGAGGCCGCCAGCGCGCTCAGATGCGGCGTAATCCCGCGCTCCAGATAGTCAGGCCGGAAGCCGTCGATCGAGATCAATATGGTGACCGCATCGCGGATCTCGACCTTTTCGCTACCGGCATAGTCCTGCTCCGGTGTGGTGGCCGCCAGAGCAGGGGCGCCCGTCAGCAGAATGAAGGTCAATATCAGCGAAATTATCGATCGAATCATATCATCTTCTCCCGGAGCATCATCGCCTAGCGGGACAATGTGACAGTTTAGTGTCTCACCTTTGGAGTAAACCCACCAGCTTGTAGCTGGTATAAGGCTTCAGCCGTTTTGGTTTGCTAAGCACTATCCTCCAGAAAATGACCGGCTCGCAGGCGAAGTCATTTTCTGGAGGATAGTGCTTATGCCA
>NZ_JBGTDD010000127.1:0-5117 GCF_041748495.1 Parasphingorhabdus sp. | reverse complement strand
TGGTTCGTCGGCGACGGCATGGCGCATGGCATCCGGATCAGGGGCGGCGAGGCGGCCTGGTATCGCAACCGCTGGATCCGCAGCAACGCGGTGAGCGATGCGCTGGGCGAACCGCGCAAGCCAGGCACGCGCAATCCGCGGTCCGATACCGCCAATACCAATATTGTCGGCATCGATGGCCGGACCTTCGCGATTGTCGAGGCCGGCGGATTTCCGGTTGAGCTCAATGACGAACTGGATACGATCAGGCATAATCCGTTCGACGGCACCCTGACCCACGCCTTTTCCGCCCATCCGCATCTCGATCCGAAAACCGGGCAGCATCATGCGATCTGCTATGACGCGACGACGCAGGACACGGTCTGGCATGTAGTGGTCGATGCGAAAGGCCAGGTCATTCGGGAGGAGCCGGTTGCGGTCAAGGACGGGCCCTCGATCCACGATTGCGCGATCACCGAAAATTACGTGCTGATACTCGACCTGCCGGCGACGCTGTCGATGAAGCGGCTGCTGAAAGGCTTTCAATTCCCCTATGACTGGAATCCGGACCATGGCGCGCGGGTCGGGCTGCTGCCCAAGACCGGCAGCAATGACGATATCATCTGGTGTGAAGTCGAGCCTTGCTATGTCTTCCATCCGGCCAACGCATTCGAGACCGCCGACGGAAAAGTCATTGTCGATGTGGTGGTGCATGAAAGCATGTATGCGCTATCCCCTTATGGGCCCGGCGGCGAGTGGGCCCGGTTCGAGCGCTGGACGATCGACCCGGCAACGCGTGCAGTAGACCGCAAGATCATCCACGACAGGAATCAGGAATTCCCGCGCTATGACGAACGCCGGACGGCGCAGCCCTATCGCTATGTCTATAGCGTGGCGCTGGCCGAGAATGACAGCGGGGTTTTTGATCGTGGCGGTTCGCAATTGTTCAAACATGATCTGGAAAGCGAAAAAACGCTGACCCGCGAACTGGGCACCGACCGTTATCCCGGAGAATTTGTGTTTGTTCCGCGATCCGAGGATTCGGGCGCAGAGGCACGAGAAGATGATGGCTGGCTGATCGGGCTGGTGATCGATGCCGCGAACGAGACAACGGAATTGCAGATATTGAACGCGGATGATTTTCTCGGCGAACCACAGGCGGTGATCCACGTGCCGCATCGGATCCCGCCGGGATTCCATGGCAATTGGGTGGCGAGCTAGGCTTTCCCGATTCAATGTGATCTGTCTTGGGATGTCCTTCGACAGGCTCGGGATGAGAGGATGGCCGCTTTAGCGAATATGAGGCCTAGAGCATTTCTATAAACCGTGCGGCTTCGCTGGCGGCGCGGTTGGCGGCGCGTTCGAGATTGGCCTGAAAATCGCCAGAACTGTCGCCGTTGGCGCCGTCGGTCACCGCCTTGATCCCGGCCCACGGGATATTGAGCACGGCTGCTATTTGCGCCACCGCTGCGGTTTCCATGTCGACGAGGTCGGCTTTCAGCACATCGCGCAAATAACCGGAGCGTTCGGGACATTTGACGAAACAGTCGGCGGTGGCGATCCGCGCCTGCGGCAGGGCCAGGGCTTCGGGCATCGGGTGAGACTGGAACGGCTGCCAGTCAGAAGGGCCGATCGGCCAGGCACCGGCATTATAATGGGTGAAGCCGTCATGCTCGCCGAACCTTTCCAGCGTGCCATAATCGGCCTGCAGGGATTCGCGCAGATAGAAACAGTCCCCGTCGCGGCTGCTGACATGGCCGGCGGTGCCGATGACGAGGAACAGATCCGGCTGGAATGATGTGTGCAGATAGAGGGCAGCGGCACCGGCATGGACCTTGCCGATACCGGAGCATATTATCGTGACCTGCTTTCCGGCATGATCCTGCTGGCGGATGTCGCCCAGCGGACTGCCGATGCGTTGCGCCGGATGATCGCGGCCAAAGGCATCCGCTTCGTCCTGTACCCCGGTGATGATCGCGATATGTTCAATCACCGGCAAAGGCCATCAGCGCTTCGGGTTTGACGCCAGCGGCGGCCAGCTTGCGCGCGCCGCCGAGATCGGGAAGGTCGACAATGAACAGGGCCTGTTCGACCACAGCGCCCTGACCGCGCAGCAGCTTGACCGCCGCCATCGCGGTACCGCCGGTGGCGAGCAGATCATCGACCAGCAGCACGCGCTGTCCCGGCCGGATTGCGTCAACATGCATTTCGATCCGGTCGGTGCCATATTCCAGGGCATAGTCGATGCTCACCGACTTGCCCGGCAATTTGCCCGGCTTGCGCAGCATCAGCTTGCCCTTTTCCAGCGCATAGGACATCGCCGCCGAGACGATGAAGCCGCGCGCCTCGATCCCCGCGATCAGGTCAAAGGACGCCGGATCGACGAGAGCGATCAACCGGTTGATGGTGCGGCGAAAGGCAGGGCCGTCGAGCAGCAGGGTCGAAACATCGCGAAACTGGATACCCGGCTTGGGATAGTCGGGAATCGTCCGAACGAGATCGATCAGGTCCTGATTGTCGGTCATATCGTTCCCCCGCCATTGCCAGCTGTCCTAGTCGCGCAGCCGTTCGGTCGTGTCAATCATTCTGCCGGGGAAAGCGAGCGGGGCGGACGGCCTGGTGGCTTGCCCGGCAGGCATAGAAAAGGGGCGGCTCCCGAACCGGAAACCGCCCCTTGAATAGATGGTCGTCGAAAGGCTTATTTGAGTTCGACGGTACCGCCGGCAGCTTCGATCTTCGCCTTGATGTCTTCTGCTTCGGCTTTGTTAACGCCTTCCTTGATGGCTTTTGGCGCGCTTTCAACAAGAGCCTTGGCGTCGGTGAGGCCGAGAGCGGTAATCGCACGGACTTCCTTGATCACCTGGATCTTCTTGCCGCCGTCGCCGGTCAGGATTACGTCAAATTCGGTCTGCTCTTCAGCAGCTTCACCAGCGGCAGCCGCAGGGCCTGCAACGGCAACAGCAGCAGCAGCGGAAACGCCCCACTCTTCTTCCAGTGCCTTGGACAGTTCAGCCGCTTCCATGACGGTGAGTTTCGAAAGTTCTTCAACCAGTTTTGCAATATCAGCCATTTTAAATACGCTCCAATTTTCTAAATATTTGAAAAGTTAAATTCATTCACCCGCAGCAGCATAAGCGCTGAGTACGCGTGCAACACTGGTCGCCGGCTCGACAAGAACCCGTGCGATTTTCGTTTGTGGAGCGACAAGCAGTCCAACAATCGTTCCGCGCAGTTCGTCAAGCGAAGGCATGGCAGCCAGGGTCTTGATGCCTGCTTCGTCGAGAAGGGTGTCGCCCATTGCGCCGCCAACGATTTCCAGTCGGTCGTTGGTTTTTGCAAATTCCACTGCGATTTTTGCAGCGGCCACCGGATCATCCGATGTGGCAAGCGCGACCGGACCCGTCAGCATTTCTGCTATCTGGGCATAGTCGGTTCCTTCCAGAGCCAGCTTGGCAAGGCGGTTTTTAGAGACTTTGAAGCTTGCGCCTTCGTCCCGCATTTTCGTCCGCAGCGCCGTTGATTGCGCGACAGTCAGACCCAGGTTGCGTGTCACCACGACAACGCCTGCGCCCTTGAAAATTGCGTTCAGAGCGGCAACCGCTTCGGTCTTTTGACCACGATCCATATTTTGCTCCTTCACCGGGATGTGAGCCGAAACCCGCATCCCATTCTAGTTATCGTCATCCTGAAACGGGTTCAGCGTGACGAGCGAAAGGATTGATCGAAACCAATCCTGTATAATCCGAAGGGGGGTTTTGGCGGCTCTGCCGCGTCAGAAGACGCTGGCTGCGTGCCCGTGTGTTGCCACACGAAAAAACTGATCCCCGTCTAGGCTGGAAATTAAGAGAGGCAAATTCCCCTCACCCGCTGTCTCGGACGGAAATTGTGATTCTTTTGAGGGAAGCACAATTTGTAGGGGAGCCATTAACGGGATTCTCGACATTGTCAATGTTCGCCTGCGATTTTACGGCGTGCCTCTTCCCCTCTCCCGTGAGGGAGAGGGATGTGGAGACTTGGCAACTTGTTGCCTAGTCGCAGTTGGGTGAGGGTGTTCCTGGCTTTTCGAAGGCAGAACGCCCTCACCCAACTGCGCCTAATCCGCTTCGCGGATAAGGCTTCGTATCCTTCTCCCTCACGGGAGAAGGTCTACTGACCCCGTGCTGCGCTCCTGCTTCAATTTCGGAATGTGAAGTTTGACGATTGTTTTGTTCCGAGGAACTACGGACAAACAAATTCTCCGCCGCAGATTTTCTCTATCAGGAACCATGTGCTACCCAACATCAATAACCAAAATAGCGGTAAAGTGGCAGGAACAAGCAATGCTTTCAGGTCTGCGGCCTGGATAGACCTTTTAGCCTTGGATATGGAAAACCATAATATGAAGGGACCGAGGTAGACGATAACAGCAGTAAAAATCGTGAGGGGGCTCGTCATAGAACCAGGAGCATCAAACAGGAAAGCAGAGAAAACCAGGAGAAAAACAGAGGGGACAATCAAAATCCCGCAGATCGCGATTATCACCCATCCAAAGTACTTCACCATCTAATCACTGATCCCGCTGCAGTACATCCGGCTCGATCTCGTAATAATCGCCCTTGTCGGCGACAAAGATATGGCTCCAGATTTTGGTACCGGTGGGCTGGTCGAAGCAACCCATGGCGATGGCGATCTTGTCGGGGTGCATGACCGGGTCCCAGAACAGGAAGGAGCCGCAGGTTTCGCAGAAGCCGCGTCGGACTTTTTCCGATGACTGGTACCAGCGGATATGCTCTGCGCCGCTGATGGTCACGGCGCTGGTCGGGAGATCGGCCGAGGCCCAGTAATGGCCGGATTGCTTGCGGCACTGGTTGCAGTGGCAGGCATCGGCCTCGGGCAGGTCGCCGGTGACCTCGATTTTGACCGCGCCGCAGAGGCAGGAGCCTTTGTGCATTTCATTCTCCCGAGAATCGTTCGGGGGCCAGCCTAATGGAAAAATGGCCCGCTAGGGAAGCCGGAATTTGCTTGCGGGAGTCAGGCGCGGGAGACGCGGACCTGCTGCTCCACCATCTCCAGACTGCCGAAGCCGGTGAGAAAGGACACGTCCGTGGCATCCCGGCCGATACCGATCACGGCCATGTCGCTGGGCTGTGCCATGCCGG
>NZ_JBGTDD010000126.1:0-8304 GCF_041748495.1 Parasphingorhabdus sp. | reverse complement strand
GACTAACGCAAGAAGATCGCGACGAGATGCTCCCGAGCGGAAAACAACGTTTGCTATACAAAGATATTGATTGAAATTGGTATGACAGAGAGTGGTCTAAACCCTATCGATAAGACCATTATTGCACCAGACGGCCGCATTATTCTTTTTAGCTGCGAGCAGTTTATCGATGACATTGTGAAGGCGGGCTGCTGCTTTATCTGCGGAGCAGCAGTTGGATCGAAAGCGTTTAATGACGAGCATATTATCCCACGCTGGGTACTGCGACGTTTTGATTTGTTCAGTAAGTCTATTACTCTGCCGACGGGCGAGAGGCGAACATACGATCAGTACAAGGTCCCATGTTGCAAAGATTGCAACTCAATGCTCGGGGAGAGAATTGAGGAGCCAGCATCGAAGCTACTCGCTGGTGGATATGACGAAGTTATTGAACGATTGCGGACCCAGGGCCAAGAAATCCTCTTCACTTGGCTTGCCCTTCTTTTCTTCAAGAATCACTTAAAGGATATTTCTGTCGCACTTGACAAGAACCCGACTAAATCTGCAGGCTTCATTGGGGACATTTACGACTGGCCCTCATTCCATCACGTCCATGCCATTGCAAGGTCAGTGTATTCTCGAGCAACTCTGCTGCCGGACGTAGTGGGATCGATGGAGATTTTTGAAATTGATGATGGACTGGCAGCCGACTCGTTTGATTACGTCACCTACTCCTATGCTCAGGTTGTAATGGTCCGATTAGGACGGATCGGCATTGTTGCAGTGCTAAACGACGCAGGCGCTTCTGCTCACGCGTGGAAGCACAAACTTGAGTTGATTGATGTGCCAATTTCGACACTCCAACTTAAGGAAGTCGCTGCGATGTTCGCGGTTGCCAACATAGACCTTTTAGAACGACCACAATTCGGCACGATGGTTGTAGATTTTGTGGTGATGATTTTCGCGCGATTACCCAACGACATCAAACTGCCCAACTTCGTCCCAGAGAAATTTGGCGATGCACTCTTGCACGCAGTGCGCGACTTGGTTGAGCAGCGGGCGATTGAAGTCGATGGGACCCGGGATCCAAAGGAGGTCGCCGCTAAGATCCGGACGGGACGCGTTAGGTTCCTCACAGATGAGACTGGTCTACTAAGAAGGAAATAGATGTGATTACGGATACCTGCCCTTATTTTAAGATTCAGGACCATACGATTATTTTGCAACACCTAGACCACGACACGATTGCGGATTCAGTTTTCAGACCCGAGAACAAAAAGATATCGGCAGACTAGCGCGTTATAGGGATGTCCCACCCACGCCATACCCAAGCGCGTACCCACGTTTGGGCACTTCCCGCAGGAAACAGATTTTCACTGAGCTGAACAAATGGTGCTGCTAGTGAAAAATGAACTCTCGACCTCGTAAATACCCATGGCCAAGGTTTTTCCTGCGGCATGATGATCAAGCCGGCAGCATGGTGCAGTTTCTCGCTGCGCTGGATACACGACAAGTGCTTAATCCTTCGGATATCGCGCGGCGTGTCTGAATAAAGATCAACACTCAAAGCCGTTCCACCCTCGGTTTTGGAAGGCCGAAACTAGCCGGCTGTTCATGTCGAACAAAAAAGCATATCATGACGGTGTGGACGCTTGTTGGAGGGGGTGAAAATGGTCTGGTTGCGAGTTACTTCTGCTGTCACAATATTGAGTTCCCTTGGATGGGTGCCGATGGCTTATGCCCAATCGGTTCCTACTGATTGCAGCATGGGTGCGATACCCGATGAACCACTCGTGCTGCGAGTGGCCGGTATGCCCGATCAGCCGTTGCCGGCAGTGCGCGTGGACAATGGCGGAACAATGCAATTCTCGTCAGACGATAGTGCCGACGTGTACCAGGTTCTCCGATTGAAAATGAACGATCGTGCACCCGATGATGTGTTTGATCCCGTTGTCGAGATAGCGACCAGCTTTCTCGTAGCCAACGGTCAGTCGCTCGGCGACAAAATATTTCGCAAACCGGCGGCCACAGGCGCGGACATATCTGATACCCCTGTGAAAGTGGACGAACAGGTCATGTGGAGCGTGCAGATTCCCATCCCCGGTGGTCAATATGGGGACTATGCTGTCAACTTGGACCATGTGTTCTACGTCGCTTCGGCACGGGTCGAGTTTGCTCAGCAAGATGGAGGAAAACTTGCAGGCCGGATTCACCTCTGTGTCCCCGGCAACCAAACCAGTCCGTTCAACAAAGTGCCAAGCAGTCAGATCGAAGTCGTCGGCAGCTTTAGCGCATTAGTGGAATGAATCGGTTTCTTCATTCTATATTGCTCGCCAGTCCTTTGATATCGGCCAATTGACTGCACACATCTCCGGCCTCAAAACTCGCGACCGGATAAGCGTGTACAGTATTCGAAACTGTGACCGATCATTACCGATGACCAAGGTGTTTCCCACGTCATACCCACGCAACTCCCCCTCAACACCGGCCGGTTGGCTGTTTATCGCGCGTAAATTAGGCAATCGGAGAACACTGTGTGTTCCGCACTTTCGCTAGAAAAAACTGAAACTTCCTGCTGAAAGTGGTGGTGCCGCTTAGAGGATTCGAACCTCTGACCCCCGCATTACGAATGCTGGCGTCCCCAACCAAAGCACCACCCACGCCATACCCAAGTGCGTACCCACGTTTGGGCACTCCCCGTAGGGAACTGCTTTTTACTGAGCTGAACAAATGGTGCTGCTAGAGAGAATTGAACTCTCGACCTCGTCATTACCAATGACGCGCTCTACCACTGAGCTACAGCAGCCGGACCATTTTGATGCGTCGGCAACAGCCGCCTTGCGGCGCGGTTTATGCCAGACCGCGGGCCTAAGACCAAATGCGTGCGGGCTTGTCAAGCGGAGTTGCGTTTTTCGCCGGATAATGCGATCAGCGCCCATGCCCAAACCCAAGCCCCCATCGGAAAAAACCCGCAAGGAAGCGGAGAAGGCAGAGCGGCTCGCCGCCCAGCTGCGGGCCAATCTGCGGCTTCGCAAGGCGCAGGCGAAACAGATCAAGCCCGGCGATAACGACACCGAAGCATAATATCAGACGGTCGGCGGCGCGCGTTCCGGTGTGATCAACTCGAAAGTGCCGACCGCATCGATAAATTTCGCGGACACCGGGGTAACCTGCTCGGTTGCCGGATCAAACCAGACATAGGTCAGCTTCACGACATTGAGCAGCTCGTTGCCGCGCAAAATATGCACCAGCAGCGCATAGCTGGTCCGGCCAAAGCGGGTGATGCGCACCGCGATGTCGAGCAGATCATCCGCCCTGGCCGGGGCGCGAAAGTCGACCTCGGCATGGCGCACCCAGTTGTCGCCGCCGAAATGCCGCGTGAAACCGCCGAGCATATCGCCTTTGCCCTGCGGCCCGCACTCCGCCATCAGCGCCCGCATATATTCGGTCAGGCCGATATCGGCAAAGGCCATATAATGGGCGTTGAAGACAATGCCCTGCAGATCGCATTCGGCGTAGCGCACACGAATCGGGGTGATCAGGCGAAAGCCGTCGCGGGGGTTTTTCCGGTCTGTCATGGCGCTGGCTCTTTCCCCAGCGCTACGGGCCTGTCAACCGGCTTTGGCAGCCGTCATGCAAAAGGCGTTGAGCTTGTTGCCATCGGGATCGCGAAAATAGCCGGCATAGAAGCCCAGGTCGCCGCGCGGTCCCGGTGCGCCTTCATCGCTGCTGCCATGGGCCAGCGCGAGTTCATGGAGCCGATGGACCTGGTCCGTGTCCTTTGCGTCCAGCGCCACCATCACGCCATTGCCAACGCTGGCCGCCGCGCCATCAAAGGGTTTGGTAGCGGCAATACCCGGCGCACCGCCCATTGCCCCCCAGGCGATGAACTGGTCAAAGTCCATCATGCGTCCGACGCCCATTTCCTTGGCAAGGGCGTCGTAAAATTTTGCCGCCTTCTCCAGATCATTTGTCCCCAAAGTCACATAGCCGATCATCGTCACTCTCCTCCTTGCTGGAGGAGAACATTACAGGAACATATGATTCGCGTCATTTGGCTCAGAGCGGTGCTGTCTGCACTTCCAGCCAGCCCAGATCAGCGCCCTCCAACTGCGGCGCGATAACCGCGCGGACCTTGGCATGATAGTCATCGACCCACTGGCGCTGACCGGCAGAGAGCATCGCGACGTCGATCAGCCGGCGCTCCAGTGGCGCAAAGGTCAGCGTTTCAAAGCCGAGCATCTCCTGCTCGGCGCCGGTGACCGCGCGCGCCTCGACCAGAATCAGATTTTCGATGCGGATGCCGAATGCATTGGTCTTGTAATAGCCGGGTTCGTTGGAACAGATCATGCCGGCGACCAGCGGTTCGGCGAAGCCGCCAAAGGCGGCAATCCGCTGCGGCCCTTCGTGCACCGACAGATAGGCACCGACGCCATGTCCGGTGCCATGCGCATAATCCACGCCATCGGCCCAGAGATATTGCCGCGCCAATATGTCCAGCTGACCGCCGGTCGTTCCCTTCGGGAAGACCGCCTGCGCCAGCGCGACATGACCCTGCAGAACCTGGGTGTAGCGCTTGATCATTTCAGCGGTCGGTTCACCGACCGCGATCGTGCGGGTGACGTCGGTCGTGCCGTCCCGATATTGGCCGCCGCTGTCCACCAGATAAAGCGTGCCGGTTTCGATCTTGCGATTGGTTTCCTCGTTCACGCTATAATGGCACAGCGCGCCATTGGGACCGGCCCCCGAGATGGTGCGGAACGACAGGTCCATCAGCTTGTCGGATTGCCCGCGAAACGCGGCCAGCTTGGCCGCGACCGACAGTTCGTCGTGGCCGCCCTTCGGCGCTTCCTGCGAGAACCAGTGCAGAAAGCGGCTCAGCGCTGCGCCGTCGCGCGCCTGCGCCGCCTTGTGGCCTTTGATTTCGGTCTCGTTCTTGATCGCCTTGGCCAGGATCGTCGGATCGCGTTTCTTGACAATCTGGGCGCCCGCATCTGTCAGCTGATCGAATATCGCCGCCACCGACCGCTCCGGATCCACCCCGACCTTCTGATCGCGATATTCCGTCAGCGCCTTCGGGAAATCACCATAGTCGCGCAAGGCGACGGCATTACCCAGATGCACGCGGACATCATCGGTCAGCTTTTCCGGCGCGACAAACAGTTCGGCGCTGCCATCCGCCTTCACAATCGCATAGCCCCGCGGCACCGGGGTGTTGGCAATATCCTTGCCGCGGATATTGAAGGCCCAGGCGACAGAATCGAGCGCGGCGATAACCGTTGCGTCGAGGCCTTCCTCGTTCAGCCACGTGGCAATGTCGCTCCGCTTGTCGCTGGCGCTTTTGCCGGCAAATTCATCCGGCTGCACATCCAGCTTCGCCAGCGACGGCTCCGGCTGATCGTCCCACACGGCATCGATCGGATTGGCGGTCACCGCCACCAGGTTGGCGTTTTTCTTCGCCAGCTTCGCTTCCGCTGACTTGACCCACTCCTGCGTGTGCAACCAGGCGTCATAGCCGATCGATGAGCCCTCAGGGGCGTTGGCACGAAGCCAGTCGATCATGCTCTGATCGGCCGTGCCGACATATTCGTACAGCTTGCCGTCAACCTGGTCGCGCACCTGAATAGTGTAGCGGCCGTCCACGAAAATCGCCGCCTTGTCCTTGAGCACGACCGCCGCACCGGCCGAGCCGCCAAAGCCGGTCAGCCAGGCCAGCCGCTGCGCATAGTCACCGACATATTCGCTCATATGCTCGTCGCAGATCGGCACGACAAACCCGTCAATACCGTCTTTTTGCATCTGGTCGCGCAGCGCCTTCAGGCGGGCTTCGTAAGTGGACATCAACATCGCTGAGCAAACTCCTTGAATTAGCTTATATGGCAACACATAGGGGTTTCGAGCCGCAATCGCCACCTAAATCCGGCCAGAGAAGAGCAGAAATCATGACAGAAAAGCTTAGCCACCCGCCATTCGCCGCGCCACGCCCGCATGAATATCAGCGCCATGGATATGCGATGAGCGATCCCTGGCACTGGCTCAAGGACCCGCGCTATCCGGTGGTCGAGGATGAGGATGTGCTGGCCTATCTAAAGGCAGAGAATCAGTGGTTCGAACAGAATATGGCCGATCACAAGGCGCTGACCCGCAATCTGTTCGAGGAGATGAAGGCGAGGATCAAGGAAGACGACAGCTCGGTCCCGCAAAAGGATGGCGACTGGATCTACTGGAGCAAGTTCGAACAGGGCATGCAATATCGCCAGCATTGGCGCAAAGCGGTTTCCGGCGGGGAAGACCAGCTGATGCTGGACGAGAATGTCCTCGCCGAGGGCAAGGAATATTTTCGGCTGGGGGCAGCATCGGTATCCCCCGATGGCCGCTTGCTGGCTTATGCATTTGACGACAACGGATCGGAACGGTTCGAGGTCCGGATCAGGGATCTGGTCAGCGGTGATCTGCTGCCCGATGTCATCCCCGGCACCCTGTCGAGTCTGGTCTGGTCGGCCGATTCCACAATGCTGCTCTATGGTCTCGCCAACGAACAATGGCGCACCGACAATGCCCGGCTCCATGTCTTGGGCAATGCCTTGGCCGATGATGTCGAGCTATATCACGAGGATGACGAAGGCTTCCGGGTCGGCATCGGCCTCACCCATTCCGAACAATATATCGTCATTTCGACCGGCGATCATGAAACCAGCGAAATCCGGCTGGTGCCCACCGCCGATCCACTGGCCGACCCGATTCTCGTGTCCCCGCGCCAGACCGGCCGCGAATATGACGTCGAGGAGCATGACGGCACGCTCTATATCCTGACCAACGACGATCATGTGAATTTCCGGCTGGCGACGGCACCGGTCACGGACCCGGGCAACTGGACCAGCCTGATTGCCGGATCGGATGATTTCTATCTGACCGACATGTGCACGTTCAAGACTTTCTATGTGACCGAGGGCCGCGAAAATGGCCTCGATCAGATCGAAATCCGTTTCTATGATGATCCCGCCAGGGTAGAACGCATTGCCTTTCCGGAGGCCAGCTACAGCGCCGGGCTGGACGACAATCCGGAATATGCAGTCGACAAGCTGCGGCTCGGCTACGCTTCGATGGTCACGCCAGGCACGGTCTTTGACTATCACCTGGCTGACACATCGCTGGAAACGCTGAAGGTCCAGGAGATTCCGTCCGGCTATGATGGCAGCCAATATATCACGGAAAGGCTGATGATCGAGGTCCGCGATGGCACGCAGGTGCCGGTGTCGCTGGTCTACCACAAGGACACAGGCCTTGATGGCAGCGCGCCGCTGCACCTCTATTCCTACGGGGCCTATGGCTATGCCGTGCCGCCCAGCTTCTCGACCACGCGGCTCAGTCTCGTCGATCGGGGTTTTGTCTATGCGATTGCCCATATTCGCGGCGGCGATGACCTTGGCCGCAACTGGTATCTCGACGGCAAGCTGACCAAGCGGACCAACACGTTCAACGATTTCGTCGACGTCGCCAAGGGACTGATCGCCAAAGCTTATACCAGCAAGGGCCGGATCACCGCTTCAGGCGGATCCGCGGGCGGCGAACTGATGGGGGCGATCGTCAACAGCGATCCCGACCTCTGGGGCGCCATTGTCGCCCATGTACCCTTTGTCGACGTGCTCAACACGATGCAGGACGAGAGCCTGCCGCTCACACCGGGTGAATGGCCGGAATGGGGCAATCCGATCACCGACAAGACCGCCTTTGAATATATTCGCAGCTATTCGCCTTATGACAATGTGACGGCGCAGGCCTATCCGCCGATGCTGATCACCGGCGGCCTCAACGACCCCCGCGTGACCTATTGGGAACCGGCCAAATGGGCAGCAAAATTGCGCGCGACCAAGACCGATGACAATATGCTGCTGCTGAAGACCAATATGGGTGCAGGACATGGCGGCAAGTCGGGCCGGTGGAACGCACTGGAAGAGACGGCGGAGGAATTTGCCTTCATCCTGTGGCAAATGGGCATGGCGGAGTGAACGAAAAAGCCTCTCGGTCAGGCGACGAGGAAGCCGGCTTCACCCTGTCGATCACCGCCCAACCATCCGACATAGACGAACTGGGCCATGTCAACAACGCGGTCTGGGTGCGCTGGATCCAGGATCTGGCAACGGCACACTGGCAAGAGGTCGCGCCGCAGGATGCCATTGATCGCTATATCTGGGTCGTTACCCGGCACGAGATTGACTATCGCGGCAATGTCAGCGCCGGCGATATCGTGACCGGATATACATGGATCTCCGAGCCGCCCAAGGGCGCGCGTTTCTGGCGCAATGTCCGCTTCACCGGCCCCGA
>NZ_JBGTDD010000125.1:0-13634 GCF_041748495.1 Parasphingorhabdus sp. | reverse complement strand
TTGTCCCGGAAACCTAAGCGATGCCAAAGATGCGAGGGAAGTCCGACATGCCGACCAAAATATGTGAAGCTTGCGGGCGGCCATTTACGTGGCGGAAAAAATGGGCGCGTGACTGGGAAAATGTTCGCTATTGTTCGGATGACTGCCGGCAGAAGCGTTAGTCCAGATTGTCTAAAAATCGTTGTGCATCGAAGCGAGATCCTCTCATTTGCCAACGATATACTCACGGTCGCAGCGGAAACGGGCGCCGCCAAGTTCGATGTGAACTGGTCGAAGGGCGTATAGGTTTGAACCCAAGAGTTGATCTTTTAAGGATTGATGCTCGGGTCCAGTCCACGGTCTAATTAATAGCGGACAATCTGAAAACGGCTCAATAGCGGCCGTTCTGGCTAGACGAATTTTCGGTCTACTTTGCGCCCTAATGTCCGACATTAGGCACCACGATCGCGCTGCCTGAAACTTGTCATAAAGGTCATAAAGGAATGCCACCGCAGAATCGGCTTTCGGCCGATGCTGTAAGGCGATTGAATGTCTGGAAGTGGGTGGAGAGCGGAATGGCGGATTTCTTCAAGAGGCGGTGCCGGCAGGCATGTGCGGGCGCCGCCGCGCACCGGCTGCCCCCTGTCCCGCTACCGTGTGAAGACTGCACCGTGCGCCTTGGCCGAGCCTGTGAAGCCGTGCGGCCAAGCCCGGGCGTCGAAGCTGAAGCCAACCTTCCCGTCCACGTCCCGGAATGCCTCGTCAATCGAAAGCTCGCCGGTGGCCTCGTCGAGCTTGAGCAGGTAAGTGCGATCGCCCTCGCGGCCCGACGTAACTACCAGCCGCTTCGCTTTGGGATCCCAGCCGGTCCAATGCGAGGCATACTTGTCGTCGATGACGAGTTGGAACACCTCCCGCACCTTCTCGCCATCGCTGATGTCGAGCACTACGAAGCCGTGGATCGCCGGCACAGATTGGATGAGGTGATTGCCGACGATCGTCGGCACGCCGCACCAACTTCCGGTGAACTGGTGCACCAGCCGTGCGACTGGCCGCGGCGTGTCGATGCCGGTTACCCGCTGCACCCCGCACGACAGCGTCTGGATGTAAACCGATCCGTCGGCCGCAACGCGCGCCTCCTCGGGGGAGATATGTCCGTTGAGGCTCGGCCCCGGATCGAGCCGGTGGGTACCAAGCAGCTTTAGGTCGGATAAGCGGAAGATCTGATAGGTGTTGCTGGTCAGCAGATAATCATCGCCCATCGGCGAGTTGGTAACCAGCACCCGGTCGATCCCGGGGAGCACGGCAAGGCTGTAGGGCAAGAGGCCCTCGTTGCCGAACGCCGGGTCGACATTGCTCGCGGCGCGCACCGCAGTCCCCGCCTCAGTGATCTCGACGATCCCTCCGCTCGTGCCGCTCATCGCCATGACATCATGCCCCGCATGATCGCCGTGAGCCGCATACTGGAAGCTCGCCAGCACGTTGCCATTTGGGAGGCGCAAGAAGCTGTGCGGCATGGCATAGCCTGCCAGATTGCCGAAGGCCGCGATCTCCTTCGGGCGCAGCGGTTCGGTGAGATCCATCACGACCGTGCGGCCCGCGTCATGATCATTGGCGAACAGCTTGCCGCTTGCTGGCATGACGTATTCGGTATGATGCGGGTTGTTGCTGGTCTGGTCGGTTGCCGCACTGGCGAGCAATTGGCCGTAGGTAGGCGAGGCGGGATTGGCATCGATCACCGCGATGAAGTTCTTGTCCGCCTTGGCACGGTCGCCCGCCCAGACGAACAGGTGATGTCCCTTCGCGCCGGCTTCCTGGGCGGACGCGGAAACAGTGGTCACGGCACAAAACGCCGCGATGACCACCATTAAATTTCTCATCTGCATATGCCCCCGAAACACGACATAATTTGTGAGCAAATAGCTTAGTATGAAGGTCAAGTCCAGTGGGGTTACCGCTGATCACTGGCCCCCCATGCCGCTCGGGTCAGGTACCCACCGCGGTCGATCCCTGTCGCACGTGCCGCTAGATATGCCCGATCTTTCCTTTCCCTGTTCGAGTGGCGGCTTTTGGATCGTTATCAGAAGGACCACTTTTACTTCCAAGCCCGCTATAACGGTCAGTCAGCTACCAGAACGCGCTGCATGGCCTCATAGCGGCTGCTTGTGGGTGGGGAGCAGTCATTCGAAATTAGTTAGACTTTTGTCTGCAACTGGGCCGATAGCCGACTGTCGGCTTTTGGGATTCTAGGCAGAAAAAGCGGACCTCGTTCGCGATCAGGCGGCCACAATAGTCGCTCCCTTGCCTCTCTGGACTTCATCGTTGGTCGGCAATTTCAGAAATATGACCAAAAGCATTGCCGCTACCATCCCTACGCACATAACAGAGAGAACACCGGGGATTCCTCCAAAGCCCTGCGTAAAGGCGAAGGTGAACCCAGCGAAGCTGATCCCCTGATTGGAAAATGCCATGTATATTGAGAATTGCGATGCGCCAGTTTTAGGATCACAGAAATTCATCGTGATTGCCGCCTGCGGGGCGCTAAGTAAGAAGTATAGAACTGTCCAACCTACAACCATAACGGTCATCATCACACTGGATATCCAATAATTCTGCATCAGCACAAAAAATAAAATAGCACTGGCAAAAATTGCTAAGGTAACCATTTGGAACCGCTTCATTCCCACCTTGGTCGTAAGGTATCCGCCAAGTGAGATCGTCACCAGCGCGGCACACAATTGCGCAACGCCATTGGCCGAACCCAGTTGCGCTTCGTTCCAGCCTGCGAAATTGGTGGCTATCAATGGCACCGCGACTGCCATCGTTCCGTATCCCGCCCCAATAATGAAGGTGACAGCGATAAATTGCAGGCTGTTTGGCCGCACGAGCATTCGAAGCGCGTCCTTAACCAGCGGCCACCAAGCTTGTGCTTGATATTGTTTACTTGCGTCGTGAGTGCTACCCAAGCTCCACGGAAGCCGCCGTTCTCCCTGCCGCTCCCGGATCCAGACAAGATAGGCGGTGACAAAGGCCATGATGGTGGCACACGCGATAAAGGCCGCGCCTGGTCCGAAGTTAAAGATCACGATGCTTGCAGCCGAAGCCGAGATCGAAATGCCGAGCGCCTGCCCACCCGACATCAGCCCGCCAGCAAAGCCACGTTCCTCGTCCACGACCATATCGACCGCCAACGCATCGGCAGCCACGTCCTGAAACACGACCGCTGAATTTACTGCAAACGCCACGATTCCTAGCAGCACAGCGTCTCGCGGTGTCGGATCAAGCAAGGCGCAGGCAAGCAGCGCCAACACCATCGCAACCTGCGCTCCGATCAACCATGCCCTGCGTCGGCCCATTGGCAGAAAGGCATAACGGTCCATCAGGAAGCCGTTAATAAACTTCAAACTCCACGGAAGCCCGATCATCCCGATCACATAGCCGATCTCCGCGCCAGTCGCTCCATTTGCGGCCATCCATGCGGGAATAGCGAAGTCGAAAAGGCCGATGGGAATGCCTTGAGCGACATAAAGGACCAAAATTGTTAGAAGACGGAGCTTCTTGCTCCCTTCCATGCAGGGTTGCGCTGTCATGTGCTGATTACCTCAAGTTATATCGAAGACGCGCGAACCCTGTCGACGACTTGCCATACCGGTCGTGAAATATTTATCGCAGATCGTCCTCGGAAGTCAAATCGCGAGATTGTAGTTCGCGGCCCTTCCGTCAAAATCTCGCACAGCACTTCACACGCGCCTGATCTCATTCACTTTCTTGAAAGCTGCCGTTCCGCTAACGACCCATTATCGGACTTTGGGCATCCGTCTCGGCAATGTGCAACACTATCTAAGCTTCGCAAACTGCATGCCAGCTGCGAAACTTACATTTGCGGTGTTCTCTCGTGCCAGTTGGTTGCTTGTTCGTAAGCATGTCCGATCTGGCATAGCGTAGCTTCGGAAAATGGCGCGCCGCCAAACTGCATTACCAAGGGCATCCCGCCTGCGGTGAAGCCGCACGGCACGGTAAGGCCGGGTGCGCCTGCCATGTTGAAGGGCACCGTATATTCCAGATGCGCCTTGTCAAAGAGCGGCTGTAGCGTTTCAGCGTTCTGATACAGATCATAGTCGTTCCGCAGGGGCCCAATTCCAGAGGGCAACGCCAATGCGTCGACACTGGCCAGAAATTGGTTGAACTCTGCCGAAAATATACGCCTCATTTGCCATGCAGCATCGACCTGTTCTTGCGTAATTGTTGCGCCAAGAGCGAGAAAATCTGCGAAGTAACCGCCATATTCGGTGGCCCTTGCCGGATAGGTTTTCGCATGTGCTGCGACCGCTTCTGACGCACAGATGGCAAACCAGGCATCCATCAATTCGGTTGTCTGGGAAGGCACGCTGACCTCGACTATCTGCGCGCCGAGATTTTCCAGCTGCAATAGCGCTGCTTCATGTGCGGCGATTAGCTCCTTCGACGCGCCAATGGCAGTGTAAGCCGCATCATATCCGATACGCATCTCCTCCACTCCGGCATCAAGACTGGATGTCAGGTCAGGCGCCGGTCGATCCAGCGAGTGTGGATCTAACCGGTCGTATCCCGCCATTGTCTCCAACATGATCGCTGCGTCGGCAACACGACGCGTTAGCGGGCCGATATGGTCTAGGCTGTCTCCTAGGGTGAGCACACTGGACTTCCCGACCAGACCAAAAGTCGGCTTCAATCCGACAACGCCATTGGCCATTGCCGGAAATCGGATCGAGCCTGCTGTGTCAGTGCCGAGTGCTGCAAAGCATAGACCTGCCGCTACCGACACGCCCGATCCACTCGACGAAGCCCCAGACCAGTAATCTGCATTCCATGGATTGACAGGAATCTCAAAATCACGGTGGTAGCCAGCCATCGCGCCTTCGGTCATGTTGAGCTTTCCGATCAGAATGGCCCCGACTGCAGAGAGTTTCTTCAATACAGGTGCATCATCAGCTGCGACATTACCCTTGAGAACAGCCAGCCCTCCTAGGGTTGGAGTGTCTCGAGCATCGATCAAGTCTTTGATGGCGATTGGAATGCCATGAAGTGGCCCAAGGTAATCTCCTGCGGCGATCTCACGGTCGGCCAGTTCAGCTTCTTTGAGCGCCCTGTTTCTCGTTACCGTTGCAAAGCTCTTGAGCTCTTTGTCGATCAAGTCGATCCGATCGAGCATATGCCGTGTCAAATCGACTGATGACAGCTCTTGGTTTTTGATCCGTTCAGCGACTTCGCCAATGCCGGAATAATGTAGTTCACTCATGCAATCCCCTCCCCGATGCGAACTTCATACTCCTAATCCAGTGCGAAAGCACTACGTCGCCGCGCCACGAGGAACGAAAACATGCTTGTTGGAGCGGGCTCAGCACTAACGGGCGGCTCTCCATCCTCCCCTTCGCAGATATTCAATTCAGCATTAGACGTTTTCGACCCCGGCTCATGTCATTCCTAGCGCTCCCGCGCGCTCCCGAAACTTGCTTGGCAGCTTCAGCGGCTCGATCACCGAAAGCCGAAATTCGGGAAGCGACCCAGTTACGGTCGAGTTATTTGCGTTCCTCATACAGTATGAAATAGCCTGGGCAGAATAGTCCTGTGGATGTAATTGCAAGAGGCTAATTTGGGCCAAATACCGTCTTGCCGTGCGAAATGGTCTGCATTACTTTCAGTTTGAGAAGGTCTGCTGGCTGCAATATTAGCGGGTTTTCCGACAGAATCACAAAATCCGCATTCTTTCCGACTGCAATTGAACCTTTGATGTCTTCTTCGAAATTCTGGTAAGCTGCATTGACCGTCACCGATTTCAGCGCGTCATAAATCGGTATGCCCTGCTCGGCTCCGAGGATTTTCCCCGACCGTGTTTCCCGCTGACTCGTCGCCCATAAAAGCCGGATCATATCCGGCGGCACGACCGGTGAATCATTATGGGTCGTGAAAATCATATTGCGATCAAGCGCGGATTTGGTTGGACTGATCCTTGCGCCGCGAACCGGTCCCAAAACGCTGTCGCGATGATAATCGCCCCAGAAGAATACATGGCTGGAAAAAAATGACGGGATCATGGCTAGCTGTGCCATCCGGTCCAATTGGTCTTCGCGCACGGTTTGTGCGTGGATCATCACCGAACGATCTTTCCCTTTGACGCCCTTGGAATAGGAAGCCGCCACCGCATCAATAAATATTTCCTCCATTGCATCGCCATTGGCATGGGCGATCAACGGCACATTGTGGGTCAGGACCTTACTAACCATCGCATTGACTTCGTCCGTCGGATAATTTGGGTAGCCGCGATAGTCGTTCTTTTGTCCGTCCGGAACGACATGGTAAGGATGTGAGAGATAGGCCGTTTTCCCCTGCGGCGATCCATCGAGCACCAGCTTCACACCGCCGAGTTTGAAGCGGCCATCATAGTGGCCGAATTCCCCAGCTGGCGGCAATATTTGTTCGGGCTTCTGAAGGTACAAATAGCTCACGATATCGAGTGACAACAAGCCTTGAGCATTGGCCGCACGCACCAGATCGATCGAAGGCTGGGAAGCCGCCCCATCCTGCACCGTCGTGATACCATATCTGGCATACAGCTTTTGCGCTGCTGCCAGCCCAGCCAAGGCTTGTTGCGGCGTTGGAGTTGGTAGCTTCGCTTGCACGGCAAATTGCGCCCGCTCCTCGAGCACACCATTGGGTGTTTTCCCATCGGCCATCCGGCGGATCACGCCGCCTTCGGGATCAGCGCTATCTGGCCCAATATCCCCGGCTTTCAAGGCCAGCGAATTGGCGCTGCCCAAATGGCCGGACACATGGAGCAAATATATCGGATGATCTTTTGAGACCGCATCGAGATCGGTGCGGGTCGGATGCCGGCCTTCAGACATCAGCGATTCATCATAGCCATATCCAACAATCCACTGACCTTTAGGAATTTTCATGGCAGCAATATGGGATTTTAGAGTGTTTTTTAGATCTTCAATATTGGTGACCTGACCCACGGGCGGCGAGGACAGATTGACCGCTGAAAGCAGCATGGCCTGGAAGGTGAAATGTCCATGGGCATCGATAAAGCCGGGCAACAGCGCTTTGCTACCCAACTCTATAATTTCGCTGCTTGCGCTTTTGTGACGAAGGATATCGGCCTGTGTTCCTACAGCAATAATCTTGCCGTTCGCGACGGCGACGGCCTGCGTATTTTTGGCATCGGGATCCATGGTGACGATATTTTCACCCAAATAGATCGCATCCGCGACCTGCAGGACCGGCGGCGCAATGCTCGGGGACGCTGGTTCGTTAGCCGCACAGCCAGCCAAGCAAAACAATATCACCCAAGAAGTGGGCATCAATTTGGATATCTGGATTGGCACGTTGACCCCCTCAAACTGCTATTTTTTTTAATGGCTAAGCTGCAACCGGACAGTTCGCAAGCGGTCTGAAGATAGACTATTGCAAACAACGCAATGAAGACAGGCTACTCCCGCACTAAAACGTCAGTTTTCTGATTTTTTTTTAATCGTAAAGCTACCCTTCGGAAATCCACCCAGTTGCAGTCAATCGAATTGATCAGATGGAAAATGAAAGCAGATGGCCGGCAAACACCCCAGTGGGGGACATAGGGCCAGTGTCTGGCAATCACACAGAATTCAATATTTAGGATTTGGCTAAACAGACATCATTGCTAAAATCGTGGTGCTAGGATGATACCTGTGCAAAACTGGGCGTACTGGAGAGGCAATTCATGCATAAAATTGAACTTACGGAGTCATATTTTCCGGCGCAGGGCGGACCAGAGCCAACTCCAATGACTATTGGCGACATGTTGCGTCAATCAGTGACAGCCGCTCCGGATCAAATTGCCCTGAAGGAGCTGACCTATGATGGTGAGATTGCCCGCACCTGGACCTATGCCGAGCTGCAGGCCGATGCGGAGCGTCTCGCACGCGCGCTTGCCTGCCGTCATGCCGAAGGGGCTCGCATCGCCGTTTACGCCAATAACGTGCCAGAATGGGTGCTGTTGGAACTGGCCTGCGGCCTCGCCAGTGTCACGCTGGTAACCGTCAATCCGGCCTATCAGAAACGTGAACTGAAGTATGTTCTAGAACAATCACGTTCCGAAGCAATTTATTACGTAGCTGACTTCCGAGGCAATCCGATGCAAGAGATCGCAGACGCTGTTTGCGACGAAATTCCTGCCATCGCGCATCGCATCCTGCTCACTGACCATGAAGCCCTCTATAATGGTGAGAACTCGGGCGCGCTGCGCGATCCAAAACCTGGTGACGCAGTTCAGATTCAATATACTTCAGGCACCACCGGTTTTCCGAAAGGCGCGCTGCTCCATCATAACGGGCTGGTGCGCAATGGCATTGATACGATGACACGCGCCGGAATGGAACAAGGCGACATTTTCGTCCACCAGATGCCGCTATTTCATACGACAGGCTGTGCTGTTCTTGTCCTTGGTGGCCTTGGCAAGGGCGGCACTATGCTGCTCGCGCCCATGTTTGATCCGGCAGTAATCGCGAAGGTGATTGAACGCGAACGTGCCAAGTTCATTCTCGGCGTACCGACCATGCTGGTGGCGCTGATCGATGAAATACGTCGGACGGGCCGGGATGTTTCGTCGACGCGACGGATAATGTCCGGCGGTGCGATGGTTGCGCCGCAGCTTTGCCGTGATGCCAAAGCGGTATTCGGTGCGCCGATCCAAATTGTTTACGGCCAGACCGAAACATCGCCGGTGCTAACCCAGGCATGGTTTGAGGACACGCTGGAGGACTTGACCGAAACAATTGGTCAGCCGGCGGAACATACCGAAATTTCTATCCGCGGCCCGAAGACCAACAAAGTCCTGCCGATTGGGGAGCAGGGTGAAATCTGCGCGCGGGCCTACAGCGTAATGCTGGGTTATAATGACAATCCGGCTGCCACTGCTGCTGCCATAGACAGCGACGGTTGGCTGCACACAGGCGACCTCGGTCGAATGGACGCGCGCGGCTACGTTAAAATCACCGGCAGGGTCAAGGAAATGATTATTCGCGGCGGCGAAAATCTGTTCCCCGCCGAAATTGAAAACGTCATGCTGGAGCATGAAGCGATTGCTGAAGTCGCAGTTGTTGGAATACCGGACGAAAAATGGGGCGAGCAAGTCGCGTGTTTTTTCCGCAGCAGCTCTGAAAAACCTTTGCTTTCTGGCGATCTAAAGAGCTTCGTCCGCGAACGACTATCACCTCAAAAAACACCTGCATATTGGATAAACGTTACTGACTGGCCGCTTACCGGATCCGGGAAAATCCAGAAGTTCAAATTGAAGGAAGCATTTGAAGCCGGTGAACACGATGTTTTGACATAGTAGTTCTCGGTGATATCCGCTCTTGGGTCTCATATGATCGAAGAGGAATTGAACATGATGCGATTGTCAGTGTGGGCAGCACGCTGCTTTCGATCGCAAACTCGTCTCTCCACGAAGCAGTTTGGCCTTTGACGGGCGAAGGTTACTTTAGTTTCTTCGTCCAACTGACGATCGCGGTAGCGACAAGGTCCGGACGTTCTCGCGCCATCGAGTGGCCCAGGTCTTCGAATTCCACTAGCGTGACCCTATTCGGATATTCGCGCTGCAATGAGCGGCCGTTTTCGGGTGGCGCGATCACGTCGTGGAGACCTTGTAGTAGGAGAATTGGCGCCTTGCCCCCGCTCCACCAAGCGTCGATGGGTACAGTAGGTGAGAGCGACTGGGCCTTTATTGTCGTCGCCGAAACTTCGTCAAGATGCATCTCGGCTACACTGATCGTGCTCTTCGGTCCATAAAGGACGAGTCGTGCAGCCTCGGCTCGTTTGTCGAGAGGCAAACTCCTGTCCTGGACTTGGCGCAACGTGGCCAATACCTCTGGCTTCGGCGGATACTTTCCCCCGGCGGCGATAAGCACGACACCGCGCACAATCTCCGGTCTTTCGCTCGCGATCATGCGTGCGACGCGGTTGCCATACGCCTGTCCTACCACGATGGCAGGGGCGGCGCCGACTTTCTCAATTGCCATGGCTACGTCGCTGGCGTTTTCACGAAGCGTGATACCTTCGACTGGACCTACGCTTTCTCCGAATCCACGGGGCTCTGGACGGACAACCCGGTAGCCTGCCGAAACCAAATTTTTAGCAAGTTCATCGAAGTCCCGCGGCCCGCGGCCCTGCCCAGGCAGCAACACGATCGCTGGCCCACTACCCTCTACGAAGACTCGTAATGTTGCAGCTCCATTTTGAACATAGGAGACCTGCTCCGGTTGTAGAATGGAACCGGTTTGAGCGCAGGCCGGAATCAAGCCAGCAATCAAGACCGCAATGCTCTTAGTGATGATCATGGATGGTGCCTTTTGACGACAAGACAATGGTAACATCCTCTTTGGTGATCGCAAGAGATTCGTGCCATAGGTGCTGACGACGGACAAACAGAGGGTCGCTTTTGACCCTTGCACACTAAGAGCGGACTATCTGGAATGCCAAAGAAAACAGCCATTCAGATAAAGAGCGAATGTCGACAATCAAACAATCTTGCCGCAAGGTCCGCTGACGGCCGATGGTTTAAACTGATCGCTGCAACATTTTAATCTTTTGGGAGAAGATGGAGTGTTTGAGATGACGTAGAGGAAGCGGATATTGCGGTTAAACAAACTCTTAGGAACTGAAGTTGCTCTGGGTCCGTTCGCTGGCAACGCTTTCGATAACGTCTTTCAAGACGGTATTGATTTCCAGGAAAGTGACAAAATCGCGCTTGTGGAGGGTCAGGAGATCGGAAAATCCGATGGATCGGACATTGGCGCTCCGAGGCTCCTCATTGACCAAAGCCATTTCACCGACAAAGCCACCCGTTCCTATGATGATTGCTTCTGGTTCGATTTCCACGCTGAGCGCACCCGATGAGACGAAATACATACAATCGCCAGCATCGCCTTTGCTGATTATTTTCTCATCCGGAATGGAAAGTTCTGGTCGGAGCAACTTCGCAAGGCTCAGCCTTTGATCATCGGTGAGGCTACTGAACAGAGGTACTTTTGCAACCAAATCAATCGGTGCCAATCCTAGATCAAGAACGGGTTGAACAGAGAGCTTTTCATATCGCATATCGAGCTCGTCCTCTAGGCTGCTATACACTTCCCCACCAATGATTGCCTCGTCTTGCATCTGCTTATAACTCGCGCGTTCTTGCCGAATGGCGCAGCGTTCCAGATATCGTTGCTCGAGGTCTTTGGCGTAGGCGGGATATTGCAACCGGATGGCAGCGACTGCCGTCTCAGTCTGGTTTATTCGTTTTTCAACAAGTCCGATCAGACGCTCCACAATCGGTTTTTCAACTAGACCCTCGATTTCCTCGACCAATGAATCGCGTACTTCCAAAGCAACCATACGTATCGTGCGCAATCGTTCAAATCGGTTGGCGACATGATTTCTGAGCGGCCGTCCAAAACCAATCCGCCGCTGCATTTGAAGGGCAAAATGAAATTGCCGGTTGAACAATAGGCACCTATGATGAGAGGTCTTCCAGCCCTGCACACCATTCGCCTTGGTCTGGTCTAACATTTCATCATTGATTGATAAAAGTTCCCGCGCAATGGCGGGCGTGATATGTCCTGAAGCATAATGGTCGAGATAACCCCGGCGCTCTTGACCCAATGCTGCCAGTAGTCCGATCTTCATCCAATCTTCTTGGGATAGTTGGTCTTCCGCACTTCGCAATGCATGGTTGGCTTCAAATCTTTCCTGATAAGTATCTACGACAGAATTGGCCACTTCATCGTCGATACGGTGGTTTGCTGCAAATGCGGGAACATTGGCAGCAATAGACTGCAACACCCTGCCGATTGCGCGATTGCGAATGGCGAGATCAGATGGTGATAATTTATCAAGATCAAACAAGCGCATAACAACGCCTACCGTCGGTGCATTGATGAAGAGTGTGAACAAAACAAAGCCACAAACGAGCACGACAATAAATTCTCTTACCTCAACCGGGAATGCTGTATTTTCATAGATTGCAAGGGCGAGAGCCAGCGACACAGCACCGCGCAATCCGCCCCACCACATCACTGTACGAAAACCATTTGAAACCGGGACACTGAGATGCAGCTTGGACATAATTGGCAACAGAAGGTGGGTTAATATGCCGCGCGCCAGAAACGCGGTAAACAATGCTACCCCAAGCACTGTTGCGAGATCCATGGACATGAAAGACATGATTTCCGGGACTGCCATGCCGACCAAAACAAAAATCAGGGAATTGGCCCAGAATCCCAAATTTTCCCATGTTTCCTTGAGCAAGTGCCACCCGCCGGAGGAAATGGATGTTCTACCATATGAGCCCATGACCAAAGCTGCTGTCACCGTTGCCATAACGCCCGAGACATGCAGATAATGCTCGGCGATCAGGAACGACAGATAGGCCAATGAGATGGTGAGAGTAACCTCAACCAATGCAATCTTCTGAACATGGGATATAATCCACGTAAACATGCGCGCCATCACCAGGCCGACTAAAACTCCGCCGGAGAAGACGACTAGAAAGTCAGAAATTCCGCCAAGAACCGTTGTGTCAGCTTGGCTGAGTATCATTGCGGCAAGAATATTGAACAGCACAATGGCGGTGGCGTCGTTAAACAGGCTTTCGCCTTCGACCAAAACTGCCAGTCTTTTGGGTGCGCCAAGATCTTTGAATATCGCTACGACGGCGACCGGATCAGTAGCTGACAAGATCGCACCCAATAATAGGCAGACAACGAACGGCATTGCCGAGCTAGCCCATACCGCGCCTCCGACCATGAATGCGGAAATCAATAATCCCGCGACTGCCAAGAACATAATTGGTCCGATATCGGCAAAAAGTCGCCTTACATCGATCGCAAGCGCACTTTCGAAAACAAGAGCGGGAAGAAAAATGAAGAAAATGATTTCGGAGGTAAGTGCGAATGATCCAAATGCGTGGAACAGATCGCTTATAATACCAAAATTGCGAGCCTGCAGAAAGCCCAGCCCGAAACCGAGTAGAATACCGATGATCGCCAGAAATACTGTATAAGGAATCCGGGCTGGGCGCGAGATTGGTAGCATGATGACCGCAATGGTCAATAGGCCGAACAGACCCAATATAGTGAGCCAAACCCCCTCATGCATGATCCGAGTCCGGTGTTAAAAAATCAAAAGCTGTGGAATCAATCATCGCGCAAAATTCTCTCGCCCAGCGAGACAATAGCACAAAAAAGCAAAACTCAGAAAACTGCAGATTAGCAAGCTATGACATTAGCGTCGGCTTTCGTAATGTAGAAGACATTAGATATTGCTGTTCGCAATGACCGCATCCCAACCAGTTGCGGACGCTGGCCCTATGAGAGCCAGCGCCCAACAACGGTCAGATTTCGGTCTTTTCAGCTAAGGTAAGAGCGTCTTCAATGTCGACGCCCAGGTATCTTACCGTGTTTTCAATCTTAGAATGGCCAAGCAAGATCTGAATTGCGCGGATGTTGCCGGTGGCTTTGTAGATCATTGAAGCCTTGGTTCGGCGAAGCGAGTGGGTTCCATATTCCTCTGGTCGCAGCCCGATCGCCTCTACCCACTCATCAACCAGTCGAGCATATTGGCGCGTGCTTAGAGACTGTTTGAGAATGGCTTGA
>NZ_JBGTDD010000124.1:0-23976 GCF_041748495.1 Parasphingorhabdus sp. | reverse complement strand
GCACCGCCTAGGGGAAGCGCGCGTCGGGGAGTGGCGCAGCCTGGTAGCGCACCTGTTTTGGGTACAGGGGGTCGCAGGTTCAAATCCTGTCTCCCCGACCATTTTCTTAGACCCTAGTATTTCTGCGGATACTACAAGGTTAGTTCATTCTTGAACGGCAAGCCAAGCCATTACAATTCCGCTTCCTCGCCGGATAAAAGGGCGGGAAGCGACTCCCGCCCTATGTCATTTTCATGAAAGCTTATTTGTCGGTGTTCATCTTGATTTCGCGCAGAATATAGGTCCCTTGGATTTCGCGAATGTTGTTATAGAGCTCCCGGACTGTCTTGTTGCTGCTTTCCATGTTGGATTCACCCCAGGCCGCCATGAACTTGTCATATTTGGCCTTATCAGCGTCTAGCTCAGCCATGTTGGGATAGTTGACCCTGAGGACCAAGGTCACATCATTGTCACCATAAGGCACAACGTAAATACCATAATCGCTAATCTGCCCTAATTTTTTGGATACCTCGTTGGCCTTCACCCAGGTTGATTTCAAACCTTCTAGGTAAAAGCCGAGTTGGCCCTCGGTCACTTTGACATAAGTCAACTCGACCACAGTATCTTGTGGAGTGTAGTCTTGCCACACCTTGAGTTGCGCCGTTGCTGGCGTGCTCAAAGCCAAACACGCCGTCGCTGCTGATATAGAAATAGACTTAAAAATACGGTTCATAATATTCCCCCCTCGGTTCAAAAATGCGACCCTTAATTGGGGAGATACACTATTTATGCTCCGGTCCCTAGTAGTTGCTAACATAGCCTGATGTTGGGCCTGAATGCCGAATGGCGGCATTGACCCTTTCCTAGTCAGGATCGGCCATTCAGCAGACGGCCCAATTCCTGCCGTGAGCGATGAACTAATTTAGCGTCTGCTTTTACCGTTGAGACATCGATTGAGGTGACCGGAGCGCGCATGCTTATCGTGTCGGTCCGGAATCATAATTTTATTAGACTGCCCTTCGTCAGATATTTCGTGTAATCACGACCACGTGTTTCCAACATTGGGACATCGATATGAGATTATATTCGTTACTATACATCAGCCGCAGCACCATTGCGCCATCCGACGCCAAAGAGGTTGTGGATCAGATCATCGACACAGCATTGGACTTCAATCCGAGCGTAGGCTTGACCGGCGCTTTGCTGTTTACCGGCACATATTTTGCGCAAGTTCTTGAAGGCGATGTTGCTGCCATTGATGAACTTGTAGAACATATAAGCCGCGACCCGCGCCATGATCAAATGCGGATTGTTGATCGCAGTCCGCTCTCTAAGCGAAGGTTTGCCGACTGGAGCATGGCGTATTTTGGCCCTTCGAATTTTGTGTCCCGGCATGTCACGCGATTGCTCGGCGATACGTCACCAGCCGAACAGAGCCGCTCCGCCGAATGGCTGACCGAATTAATGCATGAGTTTTCTCAAGGGGCCAGCGCTCAACTGTAATTGTTCAACGTATCTGATTCCTCTTCGTCCCACAAAACCTGGGGTGCGTAAAAGGCGATAAATCAAACGGTTTCATTATCGGCTTCGGTATAGGCCGCTGGCAGGGGAATAGAGAAACGGAATTCAGTCTCTTGCGCGCTACCGTTTTCCAGCCAGATACGCCCCCGATGCGCTTCGACAATCGTGCGGCAGATCGATAATCCAATACCCATGCCGCTTGGCTTCGATGAAATGGACCACTCGAAAAGGTCGCTTGCAGCATCTGCCGGAACGCCGGGACCAGTATCTCGCACACTCACCAATATATGGGTATCATGCTTGATTGCATTGATCGAGACGATTTGCTGCTCTGAGTCCGACACGGCATCGCAGGCATTGCGCAATAGATTTATAATGACCTGCTGAATTTGCACCCGATCGGCCTTCATGATCAGACTTGCAGGTATATCGCTGAGGAACTGACAGTCTGGAGAAGCCGCCGCCTCCATCAGCCGGACGCATTCATCCACTGCAGAATGAAGATTAAATGCGACGCGCTCTGGTTTGCGTCTCTTGGTTAGCTCCTGCAGGTTTTTGATGGTTTCAGCGGCGCGCTGCGATGCTTCCTCAATTCCGTCCACGGCGCTTACCATGCGTTCAGGAATAGGGGTTGCTGTATCAGCTAAACGCTTGATTCCAGTAGTATAATTTAGAATCGCACTCAATGGTTGTTTCAGTTCATGGGCAAGCGTCGAAGCCAATGCTCCCATCGCGTTCACACGTGAGACGAAGATCATCTCAGTTTGCAATGCGGACAATTTATCTGTCGTCTGCCGCTGGGCGGTAACGTCATAGCCTTCGAGAAATACTCCGGTGACAGCATTTTTTGCATCCCGGAACGGCTGATAAACAAAGTCGCGATAGTGGATTTCTATTTCCCCGCTGTCTGGGTTTATGAACCCTATCGGCATGCTTTTACCAACAAACGCCTCTCCGGTGCTATACACTTGATCCAACAACTCGATAAAGCCCTGTTCGACGACTTCGGGCAAGGTCTCGGCAACCGTCATCCCCTCAATCTCGTCTCTTCCGACGAAACGCTTGTAAGACGGATTGGCATAGATGAAACGGTGATCTGGGCCCGTTGTCACTGCAATAAAACCTGGCGCCGAATCATATAACGTTGCCATCGGATCGCGCTTGTTTAGCGGCTGATCTAAATGTCGGTTCAATTCAACAGCCCGGGCAACATGGTCGCCGAGCTCTACAAAAGAGATAAAATTCTGGCAGAGAATATTGTTCCGGTCGCGAACCGGATGAACTTCCACGGCCGCCAAAATCTCCCGCTTGCTATCCCGGCGACATTGTATTTTCCAGATACCGAAGCCGCCAGTCGCCATCACCTGCTGGATCGGCTTGGGCGGTTTTGAATCTGCCACACCGCTTAACATTTTACGAAATGGCGCGCCCAATGTTTCAGCGCGCGTAAATCCGGTCAGTTTCAGAAACGCATCATTGACATAGAGGATCTTATGATCAGCCTCTTGCTCATCAGTAAAAATCTTTGGTATCAAAGTCGCGTTCATGGCTACAGCCAAAGGGCCGAATTCCTGATGAAACTGCTTGGCTCGTGCATGACCGGATTTCAAAGTTCTATAATCCATGGAAACTCTCCCGGGAACTGATCTTGACGCAAGTATCGGCAGTCGCGCCCAAGAGATACCGCTCAATTTTTGCGGTCGCCACTTTCACGAATCACACGCATTTAGCAGGAGCGGCTCGACAGATACAGTATTATTACGGTACCGAAGTGAACTGGCTCTGCTGGGTAATCGCTTCGCTCTCGCAAGGTCTCAACGCTGGATTTCAATATTTGATCGATGCAAAATTTTTCAAATTGCTAGCACTTCAAGCGGCTGCATCTCGCGGGAAATCATCTTGCCGATTATCGGAGCATATCACTTTATCCCGGCCATCCGACTTGGCTTGATAGAGCGCCACATCAGCACGCTCTACAAGCGTTTCAGCGGCCACTTCATGGGGAAGGCGTTCAGCTACACCGATGCTAACGGTGCAAGTGTTGCCATTGATCTCTTCCATCCGGATATTTCTGACCGCCTCGCAGATCCTTTCGGCCAGGAGCTTAGCGTTGGCAATGCCAGTATCCGGCAGCGCGACTACAAACTCTTCTCCGCCGTAGCGCCCGAGAATATCGGACTGCCTCAGCTCATCGGAAACGGTTTTTGAAAAATGCCTCAGAACCTCATCGCCGGCAGAATGGCCAAATTGGTCGTTAACAGATTTAAAGTGATCGATATCCAGAATGAGGAATGAAACCGGACGGCTATACCGCCGCGCGCGTTCAAACTCCTTGTTGGCGGCTTCAAACCAGGCCCGGCGGTTTAAGGCACCTGTTAGCGCATCTTTCGATGCAAGCTGACGAAGCTCAAGTTCATCGACCACGATGTTCGCGAAGCTTGAGAGAATGGCTATTTCGCTATCGGTGAAATTTCGGGGCACAGTATCGATGGCGCACAATGACCCGACATTATAACCATCGGACATTGTGAGCGGGATACCGGCGTAGCTGCGGATCTTTGGACCGCCGGTCACCAGCGGGTTTTCTGCAAAGATTGGATCAACGCATGCATCCGTTACCACATATGGTGCGAGGCTCTTGATCGCATGGGTGCAAAAGGAAATATCGCGAGGCGTCTCGTCGACATCAAGGCCTCGAGAAGCCTTGAACCATTGCCGCTCTTTATCGACCAATGAGACAGCACAAATGGGAACGGAAAGCGTCTGCTTCACGAGAGACATAATCTTTTCGAACGGCTCTTCCTTGGGGGTATCGAGCACCTGCAATCGTTCAAGCGCCCTTATGCGTCCGTTTTCGTCATCACTGAATTTACAGCGCATCACTCGCCTCCCTCAAAGACCGGATCGTGTGAAAAAGCTCTATTTTGAAGCTATCAAGAACGTCAGATACAACCTGCTTCGCCACCTCGTCGGGAACTCCGCTATCAATAAGCGAAACGGCCAGTGAGAGCAGGTGCTCCTGATGTTTCTCAAGCGTTGAATGAAGCGTCACAGGGACGGACTGCAGATCGACGGATCCCATCAACTCCTTGACCACTGAAATTGCAGTTTCTGACATAGGTTCCCGATCCTTCCGTGCATGTTATCAAGGATAAGGGTTTACAATAAATTAAGCGGCATGGGCTTTGGCCAGCAGTGCACTCCAAATTTCAGGCTGAAGTTGGTGCTGAGAAAGTGCGCTACCTCTGAACTGATCTGATTTTGAACAAAATCAAGAGACGCTTGTCAGGAAGGTCCCGATACCACCTACGCGCTACCGGTGGGTATGATGACAAATATTCTAACCAGTAAGGGTGAAATAAAATGAAATTACTTCATGTAAAATAACCCAACGTGACACGTTGTAGAATGTATTCAAGATATTGTATTATCAAATGACAATCCCTGTGAGAAAAATTATGTTATAATAAACTATCACGCTACTGCGCCTCTGCTGACTTTCCTTCCGCCTTTGACGGGATTGCGCAAATCGCCGTTAAGTTAATCTTATTCAATAATCGTATATACATGGCTGTGGATATCGGTAACACAAAGATAGGGTCCACAAGATGAAGATCAAAAAGCTCTACGAAGACAGCTCGGGAGCGTCGGCGATTGAATATGGTCTGATCGCCGCGCTTGTTAGCGTTGGCATACTGGCTGCTCTCACCAGCACGGGTAAAGCAGTAAATACCACTGTGAACACCGTTGAAGCATGTATGGACGGCGCAGCAGCCACATGCACCGGCGCAGGAGGGACTGGCGGAGGTTCGGGCAGCAGCGGTGGATCATCCTCATCTTCAAGCAGCAGCTCAAGCGGAGGCTCGACCGGCGGTAGTTCAAGTTCTTCCGGAGGCAGCTCAAGCTCATCTGGCGGTAGTAGCGGAGGGAATAATGCCAGTTCCGGGGGTAACAATGCAAGTTCCGGCGGGAATAATGCGAGCTCCGGAGGCAATAACGCCAGCTCGGGCGGGAATAGCACCAGTTCGGGTGGGAATAGCACAAGCTCGGGTGGCAATATCAGCATCGGCACTGATCCTGGCGGCCGACGCCGAGGGAGATAGCAGCCTGATTCTGCATAGTCACCTTGGCCGCGATAATTCAAAGATCGCATATCGTGACAATGCCAACCCAATCCATTTTTTGTAACAAACCATCCGCGCGCGCCTGAGGCGAACGAACAAACGCTCCGGCGACACAGCCCCGGCCAAGCCGCAAACCGGCAGGATCAATGCTGTGGACCACCCTGCGGGATATGTGGATGATAACTTCCAGGTCGTGCCGGCGAAGCTCGCTTTTAGCGTCGATTTAAAAGCATCTAAGCCGCTGACAAATCAGGAGGCTACGAGAGGACCGAGCGTAAAACTCGATTCACACAATCGATCAGAGTCGAATGGGCATGAACCAAGCCTCGCTCTTACAGTTATTGAAAATCGATGGTGACGTTAAACTCGCCCGTATAGAAACCAGGCGCTTGGTTGGCACCCACCAAGAGATCGGCAGAAGCACGCAATTGCCGGTTTCCCTGAGCGCTTATGCGTTGATAACCGAAGGCTTTGAAACGCTCCACCGTCATGTTTTGCCCAGCACCGTTCGTGAGCACAATCGACGGTGCGCCAAAGTTAAACGTGATCCACCGGTTCGGCGGTCCGGTAACTTGAAAGGCAGCTTGCCCGAACGTCCCTCCCAGATGCGTGGCTGAGCCCATCATGGTAATCGAGCCATTGTTGACCATACGAGCGATGCTTGCACTCGTTCCCGGCACAATATTCCCAAATCTCATATCGGCAGTCTTACTTATCGTCAGTGGCACCTGAACCTCGGCCGAAGCTTCAGTGCTAGCCTGTTGGGCACTGACCGGTGCCGCTCCAACCACAAAAGGGCCAATGGTCAGCATCCACGTCAGCCCCGCAGCCCGTAAATGTCGCCAAGCGAATATATTATTGATAGCAGGCATAGTTCCGTTTTTTATTCCAGAGGTGTAAATTAAATGGATTGGGGAGTTGGTTAACATCTTGGTAGGCAAGCAGAAACGCAATACCCATGCTGACACAGCGCATGCGAGAAACTTGCGCGTATGGGCTTGACCAATGGGTTGGACTCGCATGTCAGGGAGGCAAAAACATTGCCTTCATCCGATGGCCGCCAGATACCAGCGAAAGCCGACACCGACGCTTCATTGACCTTGAGCCAGCACTCCTCCCGCCCCGCGTTGGGCTTGGGTTCTGCAAACTGCGTGAAGGGAACCAGGCAGCGATTGTCAGGCTTCGTGAGCATCGATCGCCAGAAGGGGCTGGAAAGGTTGCGGACGTTGGTTAGAGCCGCCAGCCCGATATCAGGCTGACGCTACCGGCCAATCCCAATAGCTCGACAATACCCATGTGGCGATCTTGCCACGCACGGGATATTTTGGCAAATCCGTTTGCACCGGAATTTCCCCGCCTAAATATTTTGCAATGCATCCGGTTGCTGTTCATATGATCCCATGACCGATACAGAAACCAGCCCCCATACCCCTGTCCTCGATGCAATCACCGGCGAGCCGATGCCCAAGCCGATACCCGCCTCGACGCTGGTGATCTTCCGTGACCAGCCGGGCAGCATTGCCCCCGATCTGCTGATGGTGCAGCGCTCCGCCAAAATGGTCTTTGCCGCTGGCGCCGCAGTCTTCCCGGGTGGCCGGATCGACGATGCGGACTTCGCCTTGGCCAGAACGCTCGGCCATGATGATCATGAGGAATATGGTGCGCGCATCGCGGCAGTTCGGGAATCGATCGAGGAAACCGGGATCGCGGTCGCGGTCGACGGCAATCTGGATGCCGGGCGCGTATCCGAAGCCCGGCACGCGCTGCATCAGGGCACGGCTCTGGCTGATATCTGCAACCAGTTCGACTGGCAGCTGGAGCTGGACAAATTGATTCCCTTCTCGCGCTGGTGCCCGCCCTTTGCCGAAAAGCGGGTGTTCGACACGCGCTTCTACATGATATCGCATGATGACCACATGGCCGAGGCGACCGTCGATGAAACCGAGAATTACAATCTGTTCTGGGGCAATGCGCGGTCGGTGCTGGACCGTGCCGAAGCGGGGGACGTGAAAATCATCTTCCCGACCAAGCGCAATCTCGAGCGGCTGGCGCAATTCGGCTCGTTTGACGAGGCGGTGGCGCATGTGCAGCAGCATCCGTCGGTGATGGTGTCTCCCCGGATCGAGAAGCGCGACGACGGCGCGCATCTGTGCATCCCCGACGGCATCGGCTATCCCATAACATCGGAGCCGATGGACGCCGTCCAGCGGGGATTCCAGAAATAGGGATATTGCTGCGCCGGTTCGCTGAACGCCGAGTTCGAGATTTTTCACCATTGGTGCTTTGGATAAACCGCCGCCGTGATTGAACCTGACTCCGGCGGCTGATTTTATTTTCTGTGACCTTTGCGCTTGGGCCATAGATTTCCAGCCTTTTCTGGCCGCCAACCGGTCGGCGAGTGTGACCTTCCATCTGCCACTCGCTAGTGGCATCGAACAGGTAGCCGATCACCTCGCGGTCTTGTTCAGATTGTCAAAGAGCCTGTCCTGAGCATGGCCAAGGACCGTGGCAACAATAAGCGATGGATATGGGTGTAGGACAGCGTTTTTCATTGGTGAATTTGGGGTTTGTTGCGCCTATCACCGGCAATTATCACGTCGGGCAATTGGCGCACTGTCACCGTAATACCATGTCAACTTAGGTTCTCAGGGTCAAAAACTGAAATTTCTAACTCTACAAACTCAAATCGAATCATACCATAGTCAAAAGTAAACTGTATTTCATAAATATCACGATCTGTACCATAACAATCTAGTCGGTCAGTTGCACACGTTGACCCAGTTTTTCTAATTATTGGTGTCTTAAAATTAAAATCTGCCAAATCGATTGCAGCTAATTGCCCATCTTCTAAATAAGGGGGCCAAACGTTGACTTTTTGATTTCTAGTTCGAGGTTTCTAATTTGAGAAAAGTCACAACAAATACCTTCAAACCTTTCATTAAAACCAAAACTTTTTAACTCGCTTGACAGAGTAGCGCTCACCATTATGCGAACTTTAAATATGTCAATGCCAAGCCCGAATAATGAGCTATCTATGTAATTTATTGACCTGATGATATTTACGCATTTTGCAGTATCATTTATTATCATAGTTATCCGTTCAAAGCTATCTTGGTTTGCGTGGACGAAACGGGCGGTGACCTTGCGGGCCCAACCGTTGCCGGGTTTTGAGATTTGTTCCCGTGGTAGGGTCAACATGCCCACCAAACCGATTGTGAAAACTTATCCGTGGCCCTTGACTATTTGCTCCTGTGGAATTTTGGGCTGCGGTTGAAATTCGGTGACTGTTTACCAAATGCACTAATCCCCTGTCATCCATGACCGCTTTTATCAAACTCTTTCTGTAGCAATGGTCCTTCACAACACCGTCACCGGCAGGAGCCGAGCATATCACCAGCCGGGACAAGCCGAAACACCCGATAGCGAATCAATGATTGAAGAAGGAAAATGGTGCGCCCGGCAGGACTCGAACCTGCTGCCTCAAGATTAGAAGCCCTATGTTTTCGCATCATAAATTATTGATTTATAAAGAAACCTTTCTTTTGTGTGACGTGGATTGTGCTATAAACCCTGCGGCTACCCGGTCAAACGCGGTAATATCTTCGTCCGGTTTGATGTGCGCATATTTCATCGTTACCGTTATGTCAGAATGGCCAAGCGCCTCACATATCGCTGCGATATCCGAGCCTGCTTGCCGCGCCCATGATGCAAACGTGTGCCGCAGATCGTGAAACCGGAAATCATCCAGTTCGGCGTCCAGGACGACAGTTTCCGAAAGCTTGCGGAAATTGAGCGTATCGAATACCAATGGTCGATCTCTGGAAAGCGTACCGATCAATGCTTTTGCAGGTGCTGCCAGGCGAACCGCATGGCGCTTGTCGCCTTTGACAGTTACCGTCACCCAGCCACCTGCCATGTCAACTTGCGGCCATTTGAAGGTCAATATGTTGTTTTTGCGCAGGCCGGTGAACACGGTAAACGCAATGATCGGCCTGATGCGCGGATGAGCGGTTTCCATCAGGCCGTCATATTCTGCGCGGGTCAGGCTTCAACGGCGTCACGTATCACATCGGAAAAGTAGATGTTTTTAACGGTCTTCTTGATCCTTTCCTTTGAGAAAGGAAACGTTTGCTTCAATTTAGGCCACCTCGAACAATTGCGATTTTAGCGTGAAGTTGGAGTTATGCGGGCAAGGCGGCCAAGAGTGCCGCTGATTTTCTGGGCGGCTGCGGTATGGATTTAAGCGGCATCGAGGCACATCCCCATAGGCGAACGCTCCTTCATGCGTGATCGAAAAGTCGCGTGAGCGTGGGTAGCAACCAGGGGCTCCAAGTCGAAATAACCGCCGTGGCAAGCGACCCTGCACCAAGCAACAGCGGCCATAAGATTATGGCAAAGGTAATGTTATCAAGGAAATGGATAGACACAGACCGCCGGCGACAAGCAGAAAGCCTGCATTGCTCTGTGCTATCCCGGACATTGTTTTCCGGTGACGACATTCCAATGACGTTCGTGAGAAAGTGTGATCAAATATCGTTGGAAACTAGCAATAGTTCATTTCTAATATTCGCCCGTGTATATCGTGGAAATCAGGATGCTGGCTTGGCCTTTAGCACGTTTCAACTCGCGGTTTATAGGGTCGAGCAGTCGAGCCGATGCGCGTTGTCCATTAGCCGTGCGAAGAGTAGCCCTCAGATTTGAGGCGTTGTCAGGCGTCGCCACTGCAATGATATGATCGACGCCAAATGGCGCAATCACCTGAGTTTCAATCACCATCAGTTGCTTTTCTTCGGATCTCAGCAAACCGGTCTCGTCTCCAAGAGGATAAAGCATCTGTAAAGTCCCATCAGAGGCAAGATTGAATATCGTCAGATAGCTGGGCCTGCCCTTATTGACCGATGTTCGCCGTAAATTAATCTTCATCTCCATTTCGGGCTGGTACAGATAATCGATACCGTCTGGCTCGACTTCAATCCGGAAATTGCGTTCCGACACCAATGGTATCAGCGTTTCGACCGTTTGCCATTTTTCAATCACACCCGACAAAGCGTCGAAACTCTTAATATTCTCTGCGACAAAATCACCTGAACGACGCATCACCCAGCCATTGGCAACGATCCAGAGAAAGTCGGCATCCAATTCTTGAGAAGATATCCGCCAGGGCCATCCGTCCGGAAGCGGCGGAACTTCATCCCGCCCCGCCTGAATACTGACACTGGCCGATGTGATCGCATTGACGCGGTCAGGTGACGGAGAGACCGAAAAAATCTGAGTATCACTCCAGGGGGAAGCAAAATACGACGTGCTGTCCTGCCGGTTGGCACTCAGCAGCCGCACCTGGCTATTGAGATATGAACTGATTTCCGCAACGGTGATAATGCCGTCGCTGTCGAGATCGGCCACGGTGGTGGTATCATCGGTTCCCGATGTCGACAGACCCTGCTCGAAGGCAAAGGACAGCACGCCACGCGAGAGGTCACCTGGCCGAGGCAATTCTGTTTCCAATGCCAGCTGACCGTCTTGCGAGGCCCCGATATAGATCAGATTGGGTAGGTCATCACGGCTTATATCATCATCCGCTTCTGCGGTGTTGATAGCGGCAGAGGTATAGCGCAGGCCGGGGCGGGGAATCAGATTAAGTACGCTTCCCTGTCCATTCAATGTATTGCGCGCGGTAAAGCCGAACAGACCGTTATTGACCCTGCGGTGCATAGATCCCGAATGACAGCTGTCCACCATCATGTAGATGCGCACATTTGAGGGCACATAGTTTTTCAGCCAGTTGTAAAAGTCCTTGTCGACGATGAAATGGTCGTAATTCTGGGCTTTCAGGTCGAAACCGGTCAGGGGAAGAAACTGGTTGAAATTGCCGTCTTTGGAAGTTGCAATCGTTGCTGCGGCCTGCGCGCCGTGCCCGGAATAATACAAGATCAGCCAATCATCCGGATTAGCTCGCTGGCCGATTCGGTACAACGCCGTTTCGACACTGGATCGTGTGGCCTCGTCATCCTTCAAAACAACGATATCAGTTGCACCTAGCTTTCGAACCAAGGTTTCCATCGCCACCAGATCATTTGCAGGCCCCGCCAGATCAGTTATTTCCGGCGAATCATATTGCGATACGCCGATCAGCAATGCGCGCGTTTCGGCAAACGCCGTTCCTTTACCCATTTGGGCAAACGCCATCGCCATCAGGCAGTATGCAAGACACTCTTTAAAGTTCATTGCTGGAGTTTGGCAGCGCCCCCACCTATCTCATCCAGTTCAAGGTCTCGCGCGACCCGGAGTCCGACATCAACCCGTCGCTTGCTGCTATGCATCGCGAGCCGATTGGCCGACCGTATTTCCGCCGGAACGCTTTGAAACGAACCGCCGCGCACTACGCGACGGCTGCAACCGCTGTCCAGACATCCCGACGTCCATTCCCAGACATTGCCTTGCATCTGGTATAGACCGAAGGAATTGGGCGGATAGGCGTTAACCGCTTCAGGGTAGCCGCGATATGGCGCCTTGGGAGAGTTGCGATAGGTTGCAGTCTGGTCGTAGTTGGCTTCCGATGGTGAGATTTCACCTCCCCATGGAAAGGCCTCTTGCGAGCTTGCTCGACTGGCATATTCCCATTCCAGTTCGCTCGGCATACGATAATTACGCCCCGACTGCTCCGAAAGCCATTTAAGAAAGATATTGGCATCTTCATAACTGATGCTTGAAGCCGGGATCAGCGGATTGGGATTTTCCTTGGCCCAGTTCGTGATTTTTGGACAGGCCTTGTCATTAGTGCAGGCTGACCATTCGGCCACGGTGACTTCGTAGACACCAAGCGCAAAGCCTTTTTCGACGGTCTCGCGTCGCTGAACAAACTCGTTCTTGCCTCGTCCGGTTTCGCTCATCGTTGAACCAAAGGCAGTCGATCCTGCAGAAATCGCTATCATCCAGGGGCAACTGGCGCAATCGTAGAAACGATTGCCGCCTTCAGGGCTGCACGAGACAAAACAGGGTGGCTGACCTTGCAAACCGTAATCAAAAGTTGGCTTCTGGAAGGTATCTCCAGAGCGCAGGGCAACTCGGTCGGAAACGCGTTTCATTGCTTCGGCAATGTCCTGACGCGGCCGACTGATTTCCTCGGCGAGGACCTTCGAGAAAATGCCGTTATCAAATGCGACCTGATTGTTGCTGGTGGAATAGGCGACCAGATAGCCTTGATCAGGCCGGATAAGCCCCTCCGGGTTGCGGATGATACGTTTGAGGCCTTTGCTGCCAGCAATAGGGGCACCATCCAGGCTGTCCTGCAGCGACACATCAAGAACGGGTGGCGTCACATTTATTGGGTTACGACACATATCAAGTACCACCAGAACGGTTTTGGCACCCGATTGCATCAGATCTCTGGTCACCTGAATGCGCGAAAGCTGGGTTGCAGAGGGCAGTTGAGCTATGCCTGTGTCGGCGGGCACCATCATCACGTCTCCGCCCGTGCCGAGCGCCACGCCGTGGCCCGAATAATAGAGGACGCCAAACGCATCCGGCCCTGCATCAGCCAATGCTTTTTTGAACGCAGCGATTTCGGCGACCATATGCGCCAGACCGAGATTGCTGCGGACTCTGACCGCTCCTTCGCCAGATGCATCAGAAAAACCGCTCGCCGAAAGCGCGGTTGCGACCTTCGTTCCATCGGATATGGTGGCGGATAGCCGGTCAAACGCGATGTAATCGCTGTTTGCGATCACCAGCGCCAAACGCGGATTGACTGATCCCGCCTGCGCGAACGCGGATGGGATCAGGCAAATCAGGCCGATTAGGGTCAGCAATATCTTTGGATATAAGCGTTGCATCAAAATCTGAAACCGATGCCCGCCGTATAGCTTTGATAGCCGTTAGCTTGAACTGTGTTTAGATTGAACCTGATCAAGTCACGAGCTGCCCGCACCGATTCCTCACGCCCACGCAAACCAAAGGATATTGTTGCTTCGTGGAAGCTGCGATTAAACAATTTATCGCCTGCAAACAAGGTATGGGCATAGCTAGCCCGCAGCGAACTGGAACGGCCACCGACACCTCCTTTGAGGGGTAACTCATAGGCAAGGCCGTTTCGAAACACCCAGTTTTTTATATCTGGATTCAAATTATAGTCGCCCGGCGTCGCTAGGGTCGAGCTGTAGGCGACCATATTGCCGATCACCAGCCGTCCGCGCCCCAACCCCTGAACGACATAACGGCTTACCACAGAGCCCTGTAGGATATGTCCCACCGATCCGGCATTGTCCGAATAGACTACGCCATAAGACACGCGAGGTTCGATCGACCATTTCGTATCAATCAACGGCACTTCCACTCCCAGCCCAACTTGGGCGGTATAACTGGCAGCACCCTTGATGTTGGAATAACTGACGGGAAGATCGAACTTCAGAAGTGCGCGATTCCCTGCAAAAACACGGAAGCCACGCTGGACGCGCGCATCAACCCGCTGGTAATCAAATCGTCCGGCCGAACCCGTTGTGGCTGCAGCGCCAATAATCCAAGGATCGCCATAAGTGTTCGTCCCTTCTTCAATCAGCGAGTCGGAACTAGTCAGGTCAAGCGCACTGCGCGCCAGCGACGCCTGCAAGCTATTGGGGTTTCCCGCTAAAGGATCAATTGGCGAGAATCTGGTGAATGATCTGCCAAGACAACTGTAAACCTGTCGCGCTGTCGCGTTATTGCCATCGTCCAATATGGTGTCGAATTGATTAAATGCATCCTGGCGGGTGATCCCTTGAAAGGTGAAGGAGCACGAGGTGCCATCGTCAAGCGAAACCAGGTCACCGCTGGGTGAAACAAAGCTGATGGAGAGCGTGGTTCCATTTTGTTGGTATCCGGCGAGCGCGGTCGCGCCGCGCAGATCAAATACTTGGGATATCTCAGCACTCTGAGCGTTTAGTTGCCCGATAACCAAGGCAATTTCAGTTGGGTCAAGAAAGTCGATAATTTCGTCGATCGTGTCCTGTTCGAAGCTGCGCGATAGGCTGAAACCATTGATCGCGTTTGTAGCTTGGATGCCGATTCGAAAATTTCCGTTAAGATCCTGATAATTACCCAAGTTTGGGACAGTCTGAGCCATCAGTGCCTGCGGTACAATAGTCAAACAGAATGCAGTAGTGAGCGACAAAGCATATTTCAGTTTCACAATAATATCCCCCATTTATTCAAAATACAATCCACCCAACATTGGGACCTCCCCCAAATGCCAATCGGTCTAACCGGTGATTAATCAGAAATTTTCGTTGATGCTGATTATTGAAACACACTAAATGGCTGCAGTGGGAAAATACGGTATCACCGCTAGCCTTGTTTAATTGACGTTTCGAAAATTGGTTTTCATGCGCCAATCTTCGATATCTATGAATTACGCGTGATTATGAAACTCGCATATCGCCATTTGTAGGGTCTGAATAAGCTCATGGTTTGTTTTGTAGTTTCTTTGATAGACGATTGATGACAAAGTCTTGCATCTTACTCCGGCCAGCGGTGCAATCACATGAAGACTGCGTTCGAACCTGTTTTCCAAAGGTTGATCGATGACCCAATCGGCTCGCTCAAAAATATCCGCGACGATCCGCTGGGGTTCGAAACAACCGTCATCGCCGAGGAACGCGGTGTATTGCGGACGGACGCCTCAATCCCGTCCTTGTCTTCGATCGCGGCCATCGTCTTTGACGCAACCGGGAATGCAGTGGAAAGATTTGGCTCCAATTGGATCCCCGTCGTTGCAAGTTTCGCAGAGCTCGAAGCGCGCACAATCATGCCTCCACATAATCCCCACATGCTGTCGGTACGAAGTGATGGTGGCGGAACCCTGCACCTTGTCTGGGCATCCAATTGCGATGCAACCGACTGGAACCTACCTGCCTCCATTCGTGGGGCGGTCGTCCGGCACGACGGCGGACGCATTGCCCTTTCGGTGAGCGGCGCGGAGGGCGCCGAGATGCTTATGGACGCTGCCAAAAGCTATGGTCTGAGCGGACTCGAGCAAAAGGTTTTGGTCGCGGTTGTTCGCACAGGCAGTGGTCGCGCGGCAGCTTCCTCGATCGGTTTATCCTATGCCACCATTCGCGAAGCCCTCGTCAGTGCGCGCAGGCGAATGAATGCAACCAATCTCCCTTCTCTCGTCAAGAAGCTTGTTTCGGCAGCGTTCGGTGTGTTGCCGGGTGAGCATGACGGAGCTGCGGTTCTGGCCGAAATGCTTCCCCTTAGTGATCGACAGGCGACGATAGCGTTGATGATCGCGGATGGTCTCCGAAGAAATGAGACAGCGCATGCGCTAAGAATAAGCAGCGCAGTGGTTAAAAAGGAGTTAGAGGCAATCTTCGCCATCCTTGACATCGCTACAGCGGCCGAACTTGCAAGACTTGTCGTGGAAGTACGAGCATTGCGCCTGTTCGCACGTTCCACCGATGGTGCACTAGGGTTTTTTGATCCCGCGATCGAACCCACCCGATTTCTGTCGCGGCCCAATGATCGGGAGATCATAGCTTGGAGCGACTATGGTCCAATCTCTGGCCGCCCGGTATTGGTCGTTCACAGCAACTGGTCGTGTCGAGCAGTGCCCCGTCCTCTGGTCGTTCGCCTGCAGGCTGCCGGTTGGCGCCCAATTGCGATTGACCGCCCCGGTTTTGGCTCGACGCATCTGGGCAGCAGTACGAAGTCCGAGCCATTTGGACAGGCGATTGCGGATACGATCCAGGTCATGGACCGACTTCGTATCGAAAAAATCGCGGTTATCGCACGCTGCGGCGCACAATTTACCGCTGCTCTGAAGGCAGCTTCTCCAGACCGCATCGGACCCGTCATCCTGGTCTCTCCCAGCTCGCCGACCACCACCAAGAGCAAGCGACACGGGGTTGTCGGTGTTATCAAAGAGGCATATTTTCGTTCGCCAAGATTGATTGATTTCTACTTTCGCGTCATCTGCGCACAGTTCACCTTGGCACGGACAGAACAACTGACCCGTTCAATCGTTGCTGGAAGCGCAGTCGATGAAAAGCTTTGCGAAGACGATCAGTTTATCCGGGATCGTTTTCGGGCCATACGGCCGTTCTCCACGGGGAATTTTGCGGGTGGAATCATTGAGGAGCACGTCATTTCCTACAACTCCTTCAAATTGCCAATTATCGAGGATCACGATTGGGCAATTGTCCAAGGCGCCGAAGATATCCAATTCCACTGCGATGAAGTGATGGAATTTTGGACTAAAATCGTGCCACATGCAAAGCTCTTTGAGGTGGAAGACGGCGGACGGTTTATGACTTCCAGCCACGCTGGGTTCCTGGTAGATCTGATCGATGAATTGGCTGGCGTGATGGTTTCGGGGGTGAGGCAATAGCCTTGATCTCTGCGATAGGCCCAGCCTCCCTCCAGCGAATAAGAACCGTGGTGGAAATCACTCCAAAAGCCATTCCCAAAGCGCCATCGACCAGAATGAAAATCAACAGCGTCTGAGAAAAAATTCGGGCATCGCAAAGACCTAAGCGGTCAAATACCCAACGTACCCGACATAAAGAATGAGAAACACGCTGCCCTCCCAGCGTTTGAGTGTCCATCCAGTTCGCAGAAAAAGGCCCAGCAACGCTGTCGTGCCCAGCAACACCCAGATGTCGAACGCCGCGATTTCGGGTGGGATCGCGATCGGATGGACAATTGCTGTAACTCCGAGAATACCCAAAATGTTATAGATATTCGAACCGATAATGTTGCCAAGCACAACATCGGGGTGACGCCGCAACGCCGCAATAACGCAGGCAACAAGTTCCGGCAGCGATGTGCCGACCGCGACAACGGTCAAGCCAATCACGGTTTCAGCAACACCGAAGTCACGCGCGATTTCGATTGCACCGTCAACGAGCAATCGCGCGCCGATGATTGTACCGATGATCCCGGCGACGGCCAGGCCCAGCGCGGCGATCAGACTCATCCCGGGAGAAGTCACGTCAGCGGCAACGTGCTCATGCATCACCGCTTCTGCATCGGGGTGGCGACGTTCACTATAATACGCCCAGACAATATATCCGATAAGCAGCGCCAGCAGCGTAAAACCGACCGGACGGCTCAGGACGCCGAGCAGCACCGCTGCCAAGCAAGCAAAGGTCGCGACCGCCAACGCCAGGCCGTCGCGCCGAAATGCTGCCGGATTAATCGCGAGCGGCAGTATGAGTGCCGACACCCCCAAAATAAGGAGAATATTCGCAATATTAGAGCCAACAACATTGCCAACCGCAATTCCAGGCGCACCATCGAAGGCGGCAAACAGGCTTGTCACTAATTCAGGTGTCGAAGTGCCGAAACCGACAATAGTCAAACCAGCAAGCAAAGGCGATACGCCAAGCCGCGATGCGATGCCAACAGCTCCGCGCACAAGTATGTCACCGCCTACGGCTAGCAGTATCAAGCCGATAACTATGAAGAGGATGGTCATATAATTAGACCGACAATCATAGTTCCGGACAAGCGCAGTGTCGCCAAAACACCTGTAATGGCCGTCGCGATGGCCGCTCGCGCATTCAAAATCTGGGTTCGGTTATAAGCGACAACCATTCGATTGAAATCCGCGTGATCGAGCATCTCTTCACGGCAGATACGTCGAATCCGCCCTCGGCTTGCCTGCCACCAGAACAAACCAGAGAGAAAAGCTCCCGCTGCAATCGACAGATCAAGAGTTAGGAATACAATTGTCATTGGTACATTCGGCCTTGATTAGCGGATGACGTAGGAAGCGGATAAAGAATTGGCCAGTTCTATATCAGGGAACCAGCCAATCAGATTTTCAGTCGAAAAATTCGGACAATAACGATTTCTTTTTCTTCGGACGCTGCCTTTTATACCGGTCATCATATCGCTCATCGCTGGCACGATCATACCGATCATCGTCTCCTTGAAGCAACGATGCTGCCATGCCCATCAGCCCGCTAGAGCCGCTGGGACGGCTTGAGCTTTTCCGGTTTTCTGCGTCATGCCCGCGTTCCACATTACGAACGACTGGCGGCTGTGTGCGCTCAATGATTTTGTCCAGTTCCCCGCGGTCAAGCCAAACACCCCGGCACGACGGGCAGAAATCGATCTCCACCCCGCTTCGGTCAGACATTGACAGGCCAGTCTTGCAAACTGGGCAAAGCATTGAGGCAACAGTTTCTTGAGTACGCATGATTTATCCTTCCTGCCGCTGGCCAAACAGGTTCAGCAGCATTTGAAACAGGTTAATGAAATTAAAATAAAGGGAGAGTGCTCCCATAATCTGAAGCTTGCCATGGGTTACTTGCCCGGCAATCGCGTTCGTCCCGCTATTAGCGAAATACTCGCTGCGCAGGCGCTGCATGTCCCAAGCGGTCAGACCGGCGAATACAATCACACCAATGATCGACACAATCATAGACAAGGTGCCAGAAGCGAGGAACAGGTTCACGATGGATGCACCGATAACGCCGATCAGGCCAATCATAAGAAAACTGCTCCAGCCGGACAGATCGCGCTTTGTCGTATAGCCCCAGAGCGCCATCGCCAGAAATACGACAGCAGCGCTAAGGAATGCCTGAACTACGCTAGCGCCCGTGAATACCAACAACGCGCTTGCCAAGGACACACCCATGAGAGCAGCAAAGCCCCAGAATAGGCTTTGCAGCCTGCCCATCGAGAGTTTCTCGAACCGGAAGAAAGCGAACATGACGAGGGCCAAAGGCGCAAAAATCGCTACCCATTTTATCGGTGTGCCAAAAATCAGAGCGGCGAGAGGTGCGACATTCGCCACAGCAAAGGCGACTGCTGCCGACACCATTAGGCCTCCGCTCATGTAGGCAAAAGCGCCGGTCAAATGCTTGCGCAATCCCGCGTCATATTGAACGCCTGTGGCAAATCCGCTGCCGCGCGGCTTAATAATTTTTTTCATAAAAACCTTCTTCGATGTCTATCCGAAGAAGAGCGGTGGTTCTGATGTGTAAATTGCAACCATCAGTCGATCAGCCCCCCTTCTGGGGAGCGATCCGACATCGCGGGCTATGTGTCTTCAACACATCATCCGCCAGAGGGGCCCGGTTCGCAATACCCTACATAGACTCGTGATTGATTCGCTACAACAGAGATTCGACTTAAAACGGATTTTTGAAGTTACGATTTAAGGAGCTGCTGCCGGACTATTCATTCGCGCCGTCCAAGGTCTACGGATATAAGGAGTTGTTAGCTCGGTCGGATTGAATGGCAGGTTTTGGGAAACAGGGTCGCTATCTGGAATGTCGCAACCTGGGTCGTTTGCTGAATGTCTGCTTAGGCCGCCTCAATTCCTCGAAGCAGACGGTCCGCAACCGGACCAATTCCTGCCGTCGACCCTATCACTTTCCGGTTTGTCGGCTCGGCAATGGAACAGTTGACAGCACGCGGCGTTGTTCTGACACATGTCAAAGGAAATCCAATGCCATCAATCACTACGATCAACCCTGCAACTGGCCACGACATCCAGACCTACGCCCTGATGAGCGAACAGGATGCAACGCACCGGGTCGAGGCCTGCCATGCCGCATTTCTGGAATGGCGCACCCTGACGCACAGCGAACGAGCCCCGTATTTGCAAAAGATTGCGCAGAAGCTGCGCGACAATGCCGACGAGTTGGCCGCCCTGATGACCAAGGAAACCGGCAAGCTCTTGAAGGACGGACATACCGAAGTCGAGATTTGCGCGGCGATCTGTGACTATACCGCAAAAAACGGACCCGAAGCCTTAGCTGATGAAGAACGCACGCACGGGGCCGATCAGAAACGTGGCGTCGTCAGCTATCAACCCGTCGGAGTAATCTATTCGATCCAGCCCTGGAATTTTCCCTTGTACCAGCCGATCCGCGTACTGGCCGCCAATCTGATGGCCGGCAACGGCTGTGTCCTGAAACACGCCAGCATCTGCACCGGGTCCGGCCTGCGCCTGCGCGAATTGTGCATCGAGGCAGGTCTGCCCGAAGACCTGTTCCAGGTCATCGTGATCGACCACGACACCAGCGACACGCTGATCGCCCATCCCAATGTCCGCGGTGTCACTCTTACCGGCAGCGATCGGGCCGGGCGACATGTCGGCGCTGTGGCTGCCAAGGCGCTGAAAAAGACCGTGCTGGAACTTGGTTCGAACGACGCCTACCTGGTGCTGGGGGACGCCGATATTGAGACGGCGGTGAAATTCTCCGTCATGGGGCGGCTCTACAACAACGGCGAGACCTGCGTTTCGGCAAAGCGCTTCATCGTGACCGACAAGGTCTATGACGCCTTTGTAAATGCTTTCGTGGCCCAGATGAAGAATATCACCATGGGCGATCCCACCGACGCGGACAGCCAGCTTGGCCCGCTATCCAGCCAGGACCAGTTCGATACGGTCAAAGGTCAGGTTGATGACAGCGTCGCAAAGGGTGCAAAGATCCTGTGCGGTGGCAAAGTGCCTGACCGCGAGGGTGCCTATTATCCAGCCACGGTGCTGGCCGATCTCTCGCCCGGAATGCCGGCCTACGACGACGAAATCTTCGGGCCTGTCGCGTCGATCATCCGCGCCCGGGACGACGAAGACGCCATGCGTCTGGCCAATGAAAGCCGCTATGGTCTGGGTGGCGGGATCTTTTCAAAGGACGAGGACCGCGCCCTCAAATTGGCCCGCGATCATTTTGACACCGGCATGATCCGAATCAACTCGTTCGGGGCTGCCGATCCGAACATGCCTTTTGGCGGAGTCAAGGATTCCGGGTACGGGCGTGAACACGGCGGCTTCGGCATGAAGGAATTCGTCAACGTGAAATCAATCTTCCTGCCTTGAACCAACGGAAAAGAGCAGTTTTGGGTGCCCGCACGCGCTTTGGCCCGCCGCACGCGGCGAAACTGCAAACGAGGGCGCTATTGCGCCAATAGCATTCAACAATAAGGATATCCGTCATGACCATGAATATACTAGTCGCCGGTGCAACCGGCAAAACCGGCCTGCAGTTGGTTCAATGCCTGATTGATGAAGGTCACAAGCCAACAGCGCTTGTCCGCGATAGCTCCGACACCAGTACGCTTCCCCCAGGCGTCGACGTGCGCCAAGGTGATCTGACCGATCTGCAACACGGTGTGTGCGAAGGGATGGAGGCCGTCATCTTTGCGGCAGGCTCCGGCGGATCCACCGGCCCTGAAATGACCGACAAGGTGGACCGCGACGGCGCAAAACGCCTGATTGATCTGGCGCACAAAGCGGGCGTGACGCGCTTCGTGATGCTCAGTTCGGTCGGTGCAGATCAGTCAAACCCTAAGGGCGAGATGGCCCACTACCTGAAGGCCAAGCACGAGGCGGACGAGCACCTCAAATCCTCCGGGATGGCCTACGCGATTCTGCGGCCGGTGGCGTTGACCGACGACAGGCGCGGGGCGGATGTGATCTTGGGCGAAGACGTCGATAAATCTGCAAAGGCCTCGCGCGCCGATGTGGCCCATTTGCTGGCCGAAGCCGCCACCACAGGACGTTTCGACGGCATCGCGCAGGATATGCAGTCCGTCTGACCCTGTTGCTTGGCACTGTCCTGCGCAAGCGGATGACAAGGCGCGGTCTCATCTTGTTCGATGATTGGGACCGCCTATCCCCCGTCAGCACAACCAACACCGTGAAGGCACAAGGATGGCAGGACCGGTACGACCAGGCTCAAGCCATCCTTCGAAGGGATTGTTTAATTTGTTCAAAAGGCTCTTTCTGGCGGCTTTCCAGAGCCGGCACAATGCGACGCGCAGTATGCCGTCAGTGTGCCGTAAGTTGCCGTTCTGTTCCATTTTGGCAGTTTTACGGGAATCCAGAAATACTCAATAAACGGCGGATATCAGCGAGAAAAATGGTGCGCCCGGCAGGACTCGAACCTGCTGCCTCAAGATTAGAAGTCTCGCGCTCTATCCAGATGAGCTACGGGCGCATGATTGCATGCGCATTAGCGATCTTTTGACCGGCTGCAAACCGTGATCTGCCCGTCTCGCCATAATTGTTGAAATGTCGCGGGACGGAGCTAAGGTCGGTCGATGCCCAATAGCCCCCTCCCGCGGATGTCCGCTTCCAGCCAGGCCGGGCACCGCTTTCGCTATTATGATTTCGTGATGGCGGCTTTTGTCACCATATTGCTGTTGTCCAATGTCATCGGTGCGGCCAAGCCGACCTTCGTCATGATCAGCGGCGAGCAATGGGTTTACGGCGCCGGCATCCTGTTTTTTCCGCTCGGCTATGTGATCGGTGACATATTGACCGAGGTCTATGGCTATGCGCGGGCGCGGCGAGTCATCTGGGCCGGGTTCGGGGCGCTGCTGTTCATGGCCTTCATGAGCTGGGTAGTGGTGTCGCTGCCGCCGGCAGAGGGCTGGGAAGGGCAGGCGGCCTATGAAAGCGTGTTCGGCCAGGTGCCGCGCATCGTGGCGGCGTCGATTGTCGCCTTCTGGGCCGGGGAGTTTGTGAACAGCTATGTGATGGCACGGATGAAAATCTGGACGCAGGGCAAGGCTTTGTGGAGCCGGACGATCGGTTCGACGGTGGTGGGGCAGGGCGTCGACAGCCTGATCTTCTATCCGCTGGCCTTTCTCGGCGTGTGGGAAACCTCGGCGGTGATCACCGTGATGGTGACCAACTGGCTTTTGAAAGTGCTGTGGGAAGCGCTGCTGACCCCCGTGACCTATCTCGTGGTGGGATGGCTGAAACGGCGCGAGGGCATCGACATTTATGACGAAGACACCAATTTCACGCCGTTCAGCACCTCAGCCTGAGACAGGGTCTAGCGCAAAAGTCCCTTTTGTTCGGCCCGCCAGGAAATCAGCAGCAATCCGATCGCGAAAAGCAGGATCAGAGCCGGCAATATCCATCCCTGTTCCGACATATATTGCTGATAGCCCTCGACGATGAAATAGCTGCTGAACTGTACGATCACTCCGAGCAGCGACACGATATACAGGCGTACCGTCACCCGCTTTTGCAGCAGCCAGCAGATGGATGCAACAAAACCGGCAAAAACGGCGATGGCAAAAGCCGCGGTGGCCCAGGTTGGCAGCCGTGATAGCATGATCTGCTGGTTTTCGGGCAGAGCAGCGAACTGCCCGGCGCTCATCAGTACCTGCTGCAGATACATGGACACCCCCACGCCGTTCCAGAGCAAGCCCACCACCCCGATGACCCAGAACCAGATTGGCGCTTTTGATTGTACCGCCATGATATTCATCCCCCCTTTTGCGTTGATCGTCTGCCATTTTGAGCTTCGAATAGAATAGTTTCAAGCGAAACCGCTTACTAATCGAATTTGTAGATCAGCGTGGAATAAAAAAGCAATTTGATCAACGAGCGGGCGGTTGGCACAGGGCG
>NZ_JBGTDD010000123.1:0-48707 GCF_041748495.1 Parasphingorhabdus sp. | reverse complement strand
CCGCCTTTGTCTCCCGGCCACATATCCTGATCGCAATGCGGGAATTGCTCGATCTCGCCAGGGTGGATCTCGATGGCCTGCGCAACATTGAGCTGGATGCGCTCACAGGCCGGTTTCAAAATCGTTTCCGCAAGCGCCATGATTGTCGGCTCGCGAACCAGATCTGCAGCAAACCGGGATCGCCGCAGGAGGCTACCAAAGCGCTTGGTGCGATATCCGTAAAAATCACCGTACCCGAATGGCGTCTGCTGAAAATCCCTTTCGAGATCAGCCTCCAGGTCCCTAAGGATCGACCTGGGAAGCAGATCGGGAATTATGCAATATCCAACGGACGCGAGTTGATCCAGCCATTGATCGGTTTCTACAACGTAGGTCATTGCAGCCCCGCCATTTCGGTGGACTGATATCGCGGCGGTGAATAGATTCCACGATCCTGGAGTTGCGGAATCGTCTGATCATCAATTTCGATGTGGAGAGCAATGAGCAACTCGGTGCCAATCAAGCGCTGCGGCCCAAGCGCACGGCATTTCCATCCGAACCGCGAGATTTGGCGGAACCACTGCATATTGGCAACGGCCGTGTAATCGGTGATATTCCAACGCAGCGCATGATCCACGAGCGCCGACACGAGCTCGTTACGCGTCCTACCCCGCTCCGTCCGGCAGAGAGCGGGGTCAATGCAGAACCGCGTAATTTCTCGTGTTTGCAGACCTGACGGGATAGTCCCTTCGCACAAGCACGGAAACAGCTGCCCCAATATATGCGAACGATCAGTGCGCAGCAACCGCGCGGATGCCCGGTGATTTGCACTTTCATCCGCCAAAACAAGATATACCGCCTCGGGCGTATCAAACTGGTCGACTTCGAACCGCCCGTCGAGAACCGGCACGTCCCATTTCAGAAGATCGACAAATACCCTTTTTCTGGCTTCGAACATGGACCGAAGAGCAGGGTCCGATTTGTGTGGGACGGATTGGGAGGAACTGAGCGGCATAGATGTCACCTGTCATGTTGGACGTGACGACATGACACCAGCTTGCGCGATTAGACGCTATACCAAGAAATGGGGATAACGATGGGCATGCCGACAGGAACCGTATTTGTGGCTAAGCGCCGCCAAAAAGTCCCAGTTCAACGTCGGACATGTCCCTGCCACTTGAAGACATCCCCGAAGCCGATCAACCCATCGAACATCGCTGCAAGGATCAGGGACTGAGAGCAATGCACTTCATATCGTTCGCGTGCCATCTTCAGATGTTGAATCACGGTTTCTGCGCTAATGCCCAGAATGATAGCCGTTTCGGCAGCAGTTTTGCCTCGGGCAACCCACAACAGGCATTCTCGCTGCCGATCGCTTAATCTAGGGAGTGCAACTGGCCGCGACATACCACTGATCTTCAGCGCGCTAGTAAGCGCGAGCGTACCCAGATATTCCGCGGCAATGAGCCACCGATGCGGCAGGCTTCTGTCGGGTGCTACCGCAAACGTGAATGTGCCCCTGGCCATACCCGGCAGATGCCGCGGTATGGTAAAGCCGTCGCCGATGCCGCATTCCTTGCCTACGGCGAGCATTTGCCGATCGCCTCGCGTCATTGGAATGAGTTGACCGATCCGTTCCCATGTGAAACCGCCAAAAGCCTTGTCGCATGCCCGTCGGACCGGATCGCGGCCGGCAAGGTCGAAACTCGTGTATACTTTAGCCCATTCATCCGGATAGTCATGCAGCAGCATTTGAGTATCAGCGTCGTCACTCGTTCGGGCTTCAAGTGAAAGAGCAAAGTGATCAAAGCCCAGTCGCTGCGAAGCCTGCTTGAGCGCATCTTTCAAATCATTCGCCGTTTCGATGTCAAATAATGAAGCGCCGAACTCTTGAGCAAACCGAACACGCATAGATCAACCGTCCGATTTAGCGGTGCGCCACCAACACGCTGCCGTTCAATCGCCTGGTTATCCCGGACGGCAGGTTCCAATCCGCTTTTCCGGTTTGTTTAAGCCTATACCCCGAGCGAGAGCTGCGACCCTCCTATCGATGCTGGCGAACACACTGCTACGTCAGCAACCATGCAACGAAAATAAATAATGTCAGCTAACTATCAAGAATGTTACCGTTTCTGTCAAAGTACACTTCTATTTATCCATATGCCTTATTCAAATTATCGAAGACGAGCAAAGGCTCCTGTTTGGAGCAGCGCCCTGTACCCCTCCCGCATCAAATGATGTGCTTCGCTTACCAGACGCTGTGTATGTCGCCGTTCGGATGATGACTTCCATTCTATTGCTCGCCCCAGATCAGATCTTGGATATATGACTGTTTGGGCCAGCTGGCGCAGTGTCCGCCGACGGCCATCGGGCAAAAATAGACTGTCGAGGATCGCCAAGAGAAGTTCCAGTCGTCTTCGCTGATAATTGGTAGGCCTCGTCGGTTTCAAAATTTCAGCGCCTTCCAGTGCCTTGTTGAATTCCCTTATCGCGCTGATGCGAGCCTCAAGCCACGAGTCGTGTTGTATGATGAATCCGCTCTCCAATCCGAGTCGTGCCGGCTTGATCAATATTCGGTAGCGGCGGTAATTTCCCTCAAATACCATATGACGACCTTCGTGGTTGGTGGCTTCTTTTGCGATATGAAGACCGACCGCAGCCGCCCTGCTCACAATGGCTTGAACGCCGCGCATATCTTCTCGAAAAATGATGATCGATGGCGTTTGTGCCGCTCGCCAGATTGCTGGTTGAGCCGATGCATCACGATTGTGAGGGACGGGGAAACTCCAACCCCCAGGTTCTGGCCATCATCATGTTCTCATCCCGAGTCGCGCGCTGTTTGTTCCCACTGATAATATTTCGATATTGTGCCTGGTAATCAGGATTTCGTCTGAGAAACTCCTGCGCAAAATCCACATGATCGAATGGCCGCTTTGGTCGAAGATGGGTTTGCATGACAATAGGCTCCTCTCGCAAAAGAGGTTACTGGTTGCCGCAATGATGTCGCTTCTTCGATAAGGGGAGGCCTATCCCCAAATCTTGTTAGTCTTTACTAGCACGATCCAGACTGCCAACACGGCACCATCTTCTTTTAGCCGAACGCGCCACCCACCCCCTCTCTCTGGAGCCAAAAACCTCGCCGGCGCGTCCGCGCCGCCCATATTAATCGCTATCCATCCCGATTCCCTCTGCCGCGAAACGGCCCGCAGAAGGGATAGCTGGAAACAGCATAGCGCCTTCGGCTGGGGGGAAGGCCCTCCCGTTATCACCAAATTTCAAACAATGTTCTTGAAATGTTTTTACCTCTGTCAGTGAACAAGCTACGATATTCCGATGAGCAATTTGTCCAACCGACCCGATCAGTTTGAAGCTATCCGTGTTGCCCATCAAGCCAGTGAAATTCTACGCATATTGAATTACGGAAGAAGCACCAACAGCCAAATTCTACGTGATTGGCTTGGCAGGATAGGTTTGGGCATCTCCCGCCGCGACCTTCAGGATTTACTTGATCGTCTCGAAAAGGAGGAATTGGTTCGTACCGAGGAAATTGACAGCTTCCGCGTCGTCCACCTCCGGCAACTCGGTGGAGAAATAGCCTCTGGTATTGAATCGCTGGACTGGATCGCCAGACCAGAACCGCCCGCTTGATAAGATCATGGCAGATCATCAACGCACTATCCGGATTGCCGACTTTGAACTGCCGCGAGGTCCAGTAACAATCGGGGCGCTCATGACTATGTCGCGGGCAAGCTGGGAACATTTGCGCTCGCAGATCAATCTGCGACGTCAATCTGACTCATCAGTGCCATTGGCCCGGTGTAGGCTTTGCGAGGCTGGTGTATTCATTCGCTCGCAGGCGACGAAGACCGATCATGTGCCAATGTTTGTTCATTTTCCAGAAGGTTCCAAGGATTGTCCTTGGTACGAGGGCCGGACTTTACAGCCGGATGACGCCCGCGCCGCGCAATATCAGGGGCATCAGGAATCAGCACTTCACCGTCAGTTATGCGTAACAATCGAACAACTGGCCAACGCCGATACCCGCTGCACACATTCGGCGGTGGACACTTATCTGCGGCCCGAGATCCACAAGCGTGGACGCTGGCCAGATGTGTATCTTGAATTTGGAGAATTGGGCAAATTTGCACTCGAAGTCCAGCTTTCCAAGCCCTTTGCGCCGGAGATTGCTGCACGCCATATTCACTATGACAATGAAGGCGTCAGGCTGGTATGGATTTTCAATGTCCTTGAAGTCCCGCTGCCGCAAGGCTTCCATGATGTCATCACGATGCAGCGAGGCAATGCGTTCCTGTTCGATGATGATGCACAGGCGGCTTCAATCGAACGCGGAACGCTGGTCCTGAAATGCTATCTCGAAAACGGTAAAGGCGGTTGGCTCGAACCACGACTGGTAACGCTGGATGATCTGCAAACTGGCTATGGCCGGTCGGCATTTATTGAGGACCGGCGGAGCGATTTGCTGGTAGCAAGCAGCAAGGAGGAACGATCGTGCTGGTGGAAAGCATTTCAACGAGCACAAAATGACAAGCCCCATTCGCCATTTTACAGCACGGCATTTGCACCTGCCTGGGATTCACTACTATTGAAGGTACCGGGGCTTGAAACGTGGAAGGATGAATTCTGGGAAGCACGTTCCGACAGAGGCCAAGCGCATGTAGCCATGTTATTTGCGATCCTTTGCTCAGTCGCACACAGTGCCGACACAGGCACGGAAAATGTCTATATTACAAAATATAAAGGGGAAGGCGCGGTTCTCGCCATGCTCAATAGCAAACTGAGTAGCGGCGATTTCAAGCATTGTGCGAATCTCATAGATAGCTTCGTTCGGTCGACTGCGCTGGCCGATCTGGCGGAACGCCCATCATTGAGGCGAATGATCAAACAGGCCGATGATACTGAAGCGCAAATCGATAACGAGCATCCGGTTTGGCGGGCGATGGCTCGGCTTTTCCCGGAAGTGCTGGATGGTCTAGTAAGAGCAGAATTGGATGACCTTGGACGCCTTCCCAAATGGGCCGTTAGTTCTGACATGGCAGTTAAGTAAAGAATGTCCGAAATCATGCTACATATTTCGGACATTTCTAACTCGACATTGTCCGAAATCATGCTACATATTTCGGACATGAACAAGCCATCCACCAGTCTGAAAGAGCAAATTCTTGCTCGAATCAAAAGCGGGGCAACGACCACGGTCTGGACACCGAGCGATTTTCTTGACCTTGGTAGCCGTGATGTCGTCGATAAAACCCTGCAACGTCTCGTCCGTACGGAAGAATTGCGCAGAATCGACAGGGGCCTCTATGATAAACCCCGAACCAACAAACTTACACAGCAGGATAACCCGCCAAATCCAAAGGCCGTTATCGACGCCGTCGTGCGGCGCGATCAAATACGAGTGCTGGTTGACGGGATGACCGCGGCTAACGATCTCGGTTTTACCAATGCGGTGCCAGCCAAGATCATCGTCCATAGCGAAGCGCGCTCCAAGAAGATCAACCTCGGAAATCTTACCATTTATTTCAAACAGACAGCTCCAAGCAAACTTTTCTGGGCAGGCCGCCCCGCGATGCGCATCGTCCAAGCCCTTCACTGGCTGCGCGACACGATGCCGGGTGACGATATGGCAAGTTGGAAGAACAAACTATCTATCCTGCTCAAAGACCCAAAGCAGGGGACGAAGCTGCGTGCTGATCTGACCAATGGTATGTCCACCCTTCCGGCCTGGATGCAGGAATTGCTCCGTCCGCTTGTTTCCAACGAAACGCCGTCCGCATGAATCCAGCTTTTGACGATATCTTGCGGGCCGATATTGATACGCGCCAAGGTCTATTCACCACAACGGCTCAACGCATGGGAACAACCCCGCAAAATGTCGAAAAGGATTTCTGGGTCTGCTGGACGCTCGATGCCCTGTTCAACGGCATCAGCGAAGGTCCGCGCCTACTGTTCAAAGGTGGCACCTCGCTTTCCAAGGGGTTCGGATTGATACAGCGCTTTTCAGAGGACATCGACGTCACAGTTTTTCGAGACGATCTCGGCGTTCCCGCCTCGATCGATGAACTGGCCGGGTTGAGCGGCAAAAAGCGCGAGAAAGCGCTCGATGCAATCAAAGACGCTTGCGAAGCATATATCAACGGCCCGCTGATGCAGCGCCTTGCGGCGATTTCAGAAGAGGCCTGCACCAGAAATGATCTGGATCAAAATACGATCCGGATAGAGGTGGATCCTGCCGACCGTCAAACCTTGTTAGTCATCTATCCCAGCATAACACCGACCGACGCCTATATCGCCAAATCAGTGAAAATTGAATCGGGTGCTAAATCGGCACTCGATCCAAACTCAAACAGGTCGATAACGCCTTATGTAGATGCCGATGTTCCAGGGATTGATCTTGCGGTTCCCAATGTCACCATTGTCGATGCCGAGCGAACCTTCTGGGACAAGGTGGTGATACTGCACGGGCTACGCCGATGGTATGAAATCCGTGGTCAACTGCGCGGCAATGGCCAGCGTATTTCGCGCCACTATTATGATTTGTACCGCCTGATCCCGTCGGAGGCGGGACAATCGGCTACCAAAAACCAGGCATTGGGCGAGGATTGCGTCGCACACGCCCGCATGTTTTTCAACCGTCCGCCCTTTGATCTTGCTTCCGCACAACCCCCGACATTTGCGCTCTGCCCCGAAGGAGGAATGGTTGACGATCTTCGGCAGGATTATAAAGCGATGAACACGATGATCTTTGGCGACCCGCCGCCATTTGATGCAATCATCGAGGAAATTGCAGAGCTCCAGCAAACCCTCAACGGTGCCGCATGACCGACTGGGCAAGAGCCGCGAAATGAAATCATTCCTCAAGCGAATATTTGGGACCGATACTGGTTCCAAAACCAAGAAACAGCCTGCGACATCTCGCATTTTAGAAATCCAAGAACTTGGCCATGGCCTTATCTCAATCGACGCGCTCGATTACATAGGTCGTTATTCCAAATCGCCAAATGGACGTTATCGCCTTATTTGGTCTGATAGAAATCCCGAAGGTACGAGAGGCGGTCATCGCTATGAAGGGCATGGATCCTGGGCATTGCTATCGCAGGATCAGATAATTGCGGAAGGCCGGCTCGAACGGCCAAACGACGGACAGGTAGCTGACAATGGTGCTTTCATTTTCAACGACTGGATGTTTGGAGACGGATTGAAGGGGCGTTTCCACGCCTTCTCTGTGGATGGAACGCAGCTCATTGCGAAAGAGCTAGCAGCCAACCTTTCAAGCAATGGTCTGTCCAAAGATGGCCGATATGCCATTTGCCAGACGGCCAATGCGCCTGGCAGCGATGACAGTTGCCGCTACATCCTGCTCGATCTTGAGGAAGCGCGGGAGATGGCGCGATGGGAGCCTGAAACCGGATGGGCGAGCGGCTATGAATTTGACAGCGTAAATCGGCGGTTATTCATCATATGCGAAGGTGATGAGCGCGTTGGCTACAATTTCGAAGGTAAGATGGTTGACCGTGACGGATGGCAACAGCGGAAAATAGCCGATGGCGATATCAATATCATCCGTAAGGTATTTTTGGAAACCAAGGGCAAACCGGACAGCAAGCTTCGGAGCACCATGATTGATGGGCTATACCGCACAATCGAGCAGGGAGAATGTTGGCAGCAGGCGCGCGCGTTAAGATTGCTTGGCGAAATTCACGAAGCCTCCGATGAGCCAGCAGAAGCATTAAAGGCTTATGACAATGCTCTGGCGATTGATCCGCAGGTCGGCGTTTCAAGACGCGCGGAAAAGCTGAGAAAATCCCTCTCCCCCAAATCCAAATAGGGTAGCGGTAAAATATGGAGAAGTTTTAACCGCAGGGCGAAACTACGCCAAATTTTGCGATTCTGCTCACTCACTTGCTTACATAATGCTTACATTCGGAAGTTCAAATCAAATGTAAGCAAGGAATTCTGCTTTTTCAATTTTACCAAATCCATGATTTTGCTTAGAAAAACTGGAGCGGGCGAAGAGATTCGAACTCTCGACCCCAACCTTGGCAAGGTTGTGCTCTACCCCTGAGCTACGCCCGCTCGGCGGCTGTGACATGGGTATCGTCATCAGCAGATTGAGGCGCGCGGTTAGCATGGGTTTTCCCACCCCGCAAGCCCCATTTGTCCTGCGTCCGGAAGCAAAAACAAAAATATGCTTGGCATTGGCGCGCCGGACCCCACATAAAGCGCTCTGGATGAATGAATTGGGCGCGAATCCGGGCCGTGGCCCGGCGCCGTAACAGGAGCATGATGTGGCAACAGCAGGACTGACGGTCGAAGAACAAAAAGCAGTAGAGGTTTTCCAGCGGGAGGTCGTCGGACCGAGCATGGACAAGCTCGTCATCCTCGACTTCTGGGCCGAATGGTGCGGACCGTGCAAGGCGCTGACGCCGCTGCTGGAGAAGGTCGCTGCTGCTTATGCCGACAAGGGCGTGGTGCTGGCCAAGATCAATGTCGACGAGAACAAGTTCATTGCCGCGCAATTTCAGGTGCAGTCGATCCCCACCGTCTACGCAATTTTCCAGGGCAAGCCGGTCGCCGACCTGACCAGCGCGCGCAGCGAGAGTCAGCTGACCGGCGCGCTCGACCAGCTGCTCGCGCAACTGCCAGTCGGTGGCGGCGAGGAACCGGAACAGGATATCGCGCCGATGCTGGCGATGGGCGAAGAAATGCTGGCTGGCGGCGATGCCGAGCGCGCCGCCGGAATATTCGCACAGATCGCCGAGATGCTTCCCGACAATGCCGAAGCCCTCGGCGGACTGATTCGGGCGATGGTCGCCGCCGATCATCTCGATCAGGCGGAAGCGGCGCTGGCCGGGCTGCCGGAGGAATTGGGCAGCGATCCGGCGCTGGAACGCGCCCGAACCACTCTGCAACTGGCCAAGGACCGGCCGGATGCGGAAACCATGGCCGCGCTGGAAGCCGCGGTCGCGGCCGATGGCAAGGATCATCAGGCGCGCTATGATCTGGCCGGGGCGCTGATCGCTACCGGCAATCATGACGGCGCGGCCGACCATCTGCTGACGATTATTGCCGCCGACAAGGCCTGGAACGACGGCGCGGCCCGGCACAAGCTGCTGTCGCTGTTCGAAATGGTCGGCCTCGAGGATGAATGGGTGGCCACTACCCGCCGCAAGCTCAGCGCGCTCCTGTTCGGATGAGCGAGACCAAGCGCCTCTCGATCTTTCCGCTGGCCGGTGCCCTGCTGTTCCCCGGCATGCACCTGCCGCTGCACATATTCGAGGAACGCTACCGGGCGCTGATCAATGACGCGATGGCCCGTGACCGGCAGATCGGCATGATCCAGCCCAAGGAATCAGGCAGCCACCCTGCCCTGTTCGATGTCGGTTGCCTCGGCAAGATCATCGATATCGAGGCGCTTGAGGACGGCCGCTTCAATGTCGTGCTGGAAGGCGTCGCCCGGTTCCGGGTGATCGAGGAAATCGACGCCTCTACGGCGTTCCGCCAGGTTCGGGCCGAGATCGAGGCGGACCGGGAAATCGACGAGGTGCTGGCCAGCGCCGAACGCGCCGCGCTGGAAATCGAATCCCGCAAATTTGCCGAACTGCAGGGCTATCAGGTTGACTGGGACAGTATCGGACGGCTCGATGACATGGCCTTTGTCAACGGCATCGCCCAGATCGCGCCCTTTGACGCGGCGTCGAAACAGGCGCTGCTCGAAGTCGATGGTCTGGCCAATCGCGCCGAACTGATCATCCAGCTGTTGCAGTTTTTCGGACGGCAGGACGGCGACGATGACCGGGTCACCTTGCAGTGAATGACGAGATACGCACGATCGATCCCGAATTGCTGGATATATTGGTCTGTCCGCTGACGCGAACACCGCTGGTCCATGATGCGGGTGCGCAGGAGCTGATCAGCGAAGCCGCCGGCCTCGCCTATCCGATCCGCAACGGCATGCCGGTGATGCTGGTCGAAGAAGCGCGGAAATTACAGGATTAGAGGATGATTGGCTGCCGGGAATGCGCTGGCCTTCAATCCTCGACGCTTTTGTCATTCGCAGACGCCGCTTCGGGACGGGAGATTGACTCGCCTTGATCCTGATCCGCAGCGAGCACCGGGGCCAGGGCAATCGCGAGGCCCAGACCGATAATGATCGAGCCCCACGTGACCAGATGGCCCAGAAACAATTCCCTGTCTCTGTCGCTGGCGTCATTCTTGTCGGGATCAAACATCATTTCTACCATCTCTACGCAACAAATCTATCCGGGACACAGCGATATCGTCCACGACTCCGTCGGCCTGGACAAAGGCTCATCATCGGGCCGATCCGGTCATGGGAGATGAGGGATCGACCCGAATCTGATTATCAAAAGAAATGATGCGGGTTTGCACAACTCTTTCGGATCGGCAGGAGAACCTGTCGGAGCGCGGGAATACTGACCAGAATATTCCCTTTGCTCCCAATGCTGGCTGTTTACCGGGCGGCGGACTCGCATTCAGGGGGACCAGAACCTTCGTACCGCCGTTCCAAACAAACCATCACCACGGGCTTCGTGCCAATCGTCTGCCATTATGGGCGGGTTGGCGGGCATTCTCGAGTTTCAACCCGTTTCACCAGTTGGACCGGCGGAGCGGATTAACGATTTCACCTGGAAACTGGCAGAAATCCATCAAGATGAGCGCGATATTGGCGATAAATATTAACTTTCTGTAGCGGTAACATGTGATTTAAACATCTCATAAACATTCGCAGTATAATCCAGTCCCATCGGAATCGGACGGGTTGCAAATATGTGGTCCATATTTTTTGCCAAATGATCGCCCCTGACATATGATGAGGACATGACCAGAATTTTGTGCGACAATCTTAACGAGAATGAGAAGGAGGCGCTGCATCTGCTTCTGCTCGGGCATGATGCAAAAACTGCCGCCCGGGAAATCAGCGTGACCCCCAATGTCATAAACGAACGGCTGCGGTCGGCGCGACAGAAGCTGCAAGTGACGAGCAGCAAGGCCGCCGCTCGCATGCTCGCCGAGCATGAGGGATATGAACCCAAATTTTTTGTGCCCAAGAATATTGGGATTGCTCCCCAGCCCAAATCCGGCGCAATTTACCCCTTGCCTGGACAACAGGCAGCGTCATCCGACAGGGTCAGGGAAGCGCAATCGGCATATCAATCTTATGCCAGTTTCTCCAACCCGCTCCTGTCCGTGCCGTTTCGCAAGCAGGGAGATTTGGATAATGATCTAAGCAAGGAAGCGCGAATCTGGGCGATCGTCGACCTTTCGGTCAAACTCGCCTTTGCCTTCGCCTTTGTCTGTCTCGCAGCCATATTTCTGAGCCGATTGATCAACCCGAACTAATCCCTGAAATTTTAGCACCTGATCGACGTCGGGGTCATCCGGCGTCTGGAGAGTCACATGTTGAACCAACGCATCGAAGCCGCCCGCCCCATCGCCCGGAAAATCCATGAGGTCGAAAAATCCCTGAACCTGACGATGATCCAGATGGGGGAGCTGATGAGCAGCATTGCGGCCGCTCGCCTCGCCCCCGGCACGCGCTTTTCCCTGACCGCCGGAATGGATGCATCGGAAAAACTGATCGCCGCGGCGGACAAAACCGCACGTAGCTACCGGGAAGTCGTCGAAGCCCATGGCCATCTGGCTGAAGACCGGAATGACGCAGGATTGCAAACCGTCAGCTGGGGTGATGTTTTCGAATGTCCGCCTGACTCGGCCAGTGCTGCCACAGAGGTATCGCCGCCACTTCGGGTCGTCGAAAGCGCCTAGCAAGGCAAGATAGGCTTGACCGGGCAACTGTTATTTGGTCCGGTCAGCCTATGACCCGCATAGACTTTTTCCTCACTTTCCTGATGATCGTTTGTTTATATTCTGCCATCAGGGGTGGTCAGCCCGAAAGACGGGCCGTGATAATCTTGGTTGTCGGTATCGTCCTGACAATTCTTGCGCCTGCTCCGTCGATCGAGAGATTCACCCACCCTGAAGTCGGAATCCTGATTGTTGATTTGGCAATGTTGTCAGCCTTTGTGATGCTGGCCCTATATGCAGAGAGGTACTGGACTTTATGGATTTGCTCCATGCAGGTGATTCAAGTTCTATCGCATATCCCGATAATGCTCATTCCCGAACTGCTGCCGCAAGCTTATTACATAACCGCGGCAATCTGGGCCTATCCGATGCTGATCGTATTGACAGTCGGCACGTACCGCCATCAGCAACGGCTTCAGCAATACGGGGTCGACAGATCCTGGAGCGACTTTTCAACCTCGCCTACATAGAGAATGCATCTGCTGTCGCAGATTCTCTGATCACCGAATTCGGATCAATCGGAGCGGTATTGCACGCTGATTCCCGGACCGCCGGAAGCAATCCCGCCCGGGCGATCCTGTCTCTGGTGCGGGAAGCGATGCTGGTTTCGTCCAAGGATGAAATGCTGGACCGCATCTATCTGTCCAAGGCCGCGGACGTGATCGAATATCTTGTCGTCGCGATGGCACGGTTGCCGGTCGAGGAAGTGCGCGTGCTGTTCCTGGACAGCAAAAATCGTCTGATCAGCGACGAAGTCGTGAGCAGAGGAACGATTTCCGAAGCACCGATATATCCGCGAGAAATATTGAAACGCGCGCTCGCGCTGGACGCGACCGCCTTGATCCTTGCACATAATCATCCATCCGGCGACCCCAGCCCGAGCGAAGGGGATATTGACGCCACCCGCAGGCTGCTCAAGGCAGCGCAAGAACTCGAGCTGACCGTGCACGACCATATCATCGTCGGCAGCGAAGGCTGGATCAGTCTGCGCGACTGGGTCATGTTCCAGTGATCATTTTGCCCATGCACGGCCAGATTATATCTGGTAAGGATATTGTCAAAGGGAGACCGGAATAATGTCCTCGCCGACTTCGGATGAGCGGCGCGCCGAATTGCTCCGCGCGGAAACCCATGTGCTGTTGCGATCGCCTGATTTCATCCGCTCACCCGTCATGTCGAAATTGTTGAACTATCTGGTCGAAGAAGCCATTTCCAATCCGGGTCGCCCACCCAAAGCCTATCAGGTTGCCGTGGACGGACTGGGCCGCACCGAAGATTTTGACGTGCAGGCCGACAGCTATCCGCGGGTGCAAGTGGGCAGGCTCCGCAAGATGCTCGCCGCCCATTATGCCGCTCGCGATAGCGCGAGCCGGCTGCATATCCCGATTGGCCATTATGCCGTAGAAATTGAAGTGGATGAGGATGCGCTGGCGGATGGGCAGAATGTTGCGGGACCGAATGATGGGGAACTGGACCCACCGTCTACCGCGAGGACGGAGCGGCGTCGGTGGTTCAATAATCGCCAGACCACACTCGGCCTGGCTGCCTTTCTGCTCATCATCGCCATCAGCCTGGTCTGGATGCTGAACGAACCCGGGCCAGATACATCGGATATCGCTGCGCCTTCGGAGCAATTTTCGCTACCACCAAAAATCTATATCGCGGTCGGGCAACAAGAAAATTCTTCGGCAAACAGCGGCACAGCCACCGAGATACGTCATTTTTTTGAAGATGCTTTTGCCCGTTCGGCCCAGGTTCGACTGGCGGTCGCGAACGGCACAGATGTTGCGATCGAAAAGGGAGAAAATGCCTATCTCTTCAACAGCATATTGGTGACAGGCCCGACCGGCCCCGCCATCAATTTTTCGCTGACATCGGTAAAGGAGAACGAGACAATATGGTCGACAAGCATTGCGATGCCCGATTCCGCTGCTGACTATAGCGAAAAACTCGGCCCAATTGCCGGCCGCATCAGTGGTATTTATGGCGTAATCGCGACCGATCAGCGCAAGCACCTGCCCGATGATGCCATGATCGGCTATGCCTGTCTGCTCCGGTTCGAGAGTTATCGGGCCAATCGTGATCCCGATTTACTGCCGGTTGTCGAATCCTGTATTGAAAAATCGCTGGCGATCGACCCCCTGGACAGCCCTATTCTTGCGGCAGCCTCATTCTTTTCCTTTTTGCGGGAAGAGGCTGCAGGCAGAAAGCCGGATCCGGAGGCAGGACTGGAATATGCGCGCCGCGCGATGGTGCGCGGCAGAGAAGACGCGTCGGCGAATTTTGCTCTTGCCAGAGCCAGTTTCTTCAACGGCAATTGCAGCCGGGGAAAGGAATTCGCCGAGAAAGCCGCTGAGCTGGACCCGTATGAAGCAAATATCCAGGCCCAGACCGGGGCCTTTCTCTATGCTTGTGCCGATCCTGATGCCAACAGATATCTGAGGCGAGCCTTGGTGCTGGACCCGCGTGGCTCGATACTCGCAGAGACAGCGCTGGTGCTGACCCTGCTGGCGGAAGGCAAGGACAAGGCGGCGCTGGAAGCGGCCGAGAAAATTGTTCCGTCCAGCACTGGAGCCGGCCCATATTATGATGTCGCCATGGCTATGGTCTATGCCAAGAATGGCCGGATCGAGGATTCGCGGGCGTCCTGGGACCGGCTGGTCGCTGCTTATGGAAACGACAAGGTGGAAAGCGACGAGCAGCTGATCCGGCGCCTGGTCCCCAACCCGTTGCTGGCCGAGCGCGCCATCCAATTGCTCTCGCGGACCAAAGTGATCGGCGACTGACCGAACACCCAAATCCGGTCATGCGTGTCAGGGCTGGAACAGTTTCAAACCATATCGGGCGGTATATCTATCTTGGCTTAGCCGCCGACATGGCGAATTAAAAACTTCCATTCAGTCCGTCGACCACAAATTGCACGGCGAGCGCGCCTAAAATCACTCCGAGCACCCGGGTGATGACCGCCTCGACCTTGTTGCCCAATATCCGCATCAGCGGTCCGGCCGCGATCAGTCCGATCAGCGTAAGCAACAACACCGTTCCCAGAGCAGCCAAGATGGTAACGGCATTTTCGAGACCATCATGCTTGGAAGTCAGGAGCATGACTGCGGCAATCGAACCGGGCCCGGCAATCATCGGCATCGCCATGGGGAATATCGATACATCCTCGATCTCGGGCTGTTCGATAATTTCCTGCGCCCGGTCCTCGCGGCGTTCGGTACGCTTTTCGAAGACCATTTCGAGTGCGATCAGGAACAGCATGATGCCACCGGCAATCCGGAAACTATCAAGGCTGATGCCCAGCGCACTCAGCAATTGTTCACCGAACAGCGCAAAGACCAGCAATATGATCGCCGCGACCACGATCGCGCGTAATGCCATGATCCGGCGCTCGCGTGGCGACGCATCGCTGGTCAGGCTGGCGTAGATCGGGGCGCACCCTGGCGGATCAATCACCACGAAGAAGGTGATGAACGCGGAAATGAACAGTTCGATCATGGGCCTGGCACAGGGATTTTATATTCATGTACCCGATTGAAGCTGCCATCATCTTGCGCCAGTTCAACAAAGACGAAGCGCGACCCATCGGCGGCAAAGGTGGAGCTCCAGATCAGGCTGCGGTCAGCGGAAGTCCCGGTCTTGCCCTTGTCGGTCAGTCCGGTTGGCGGAAAAGCAGCAGGATTCCCGGCCTTGCATGACGCGACCTCGGTTTCGACATAGTCGGGCTCGGCAAGCGGCGTATCCAGCGGCTGGCCATCGTCAAAAACCCATTTCCATTCGACCTTCCTGTCCGGACGGCGCTGGCTGAAATCCTGCTGTTTCCAGACGGTGGTGAAATGGCCCGCTTCGCCTTTCGCATTCTGCCAGGCACCGGTGGAAACCGCTGTGCTGCCGTCGCAGGACATATAGATATGATGCGGTTGCCAAGTGACGGCTTGCGCTGGATCAGCCTTGTCCTTCAGCCATTGCCGGGCGTTGACGAGATCGGGAGTGAACATGATCGCGTCATCGGCGGCGGTTTCGCGGAAGGCGGTCCATTGGCCCTTTTCCTGTGCCAGCCGGGCAAAGGCCAGCTCCTCCTGCACCACCGCGCTTGGATTGGCGACAGGTGAACCCATTACCCGGTCATAACGTTCGCGGTCGCTGAGACGACCGCCGCCGGCGCAACTGGCCAGCAGCAGTGCGATTCCGGTGGCGGCAAATATTCGCATCACAGTCCCTTTGGTTTTTCCAAACCGGCGCGCGCAGAAGCAGCGACCAGCGTATTGCGTAATAGCACTGCAATGGTCATCGGACCAACCCCTCCCGGCACCGGCGTAATCGCCCGCACATGATCAATCGCCTCGGCGGTGGCGACATCACCGACCAGCCGGCCCTTTTCCGCGCCCGGTTCCGGGTTCAGCCGGTTGATACCGACATCGATCACCACGGCTCCGGCTTTCAGCCAGTCGCCCTTGACCATCTCGGCGCGGCCGACGGCGGCGACAACTATATCGGCGCGGCGGACCACCTCGGGAAGGTTTCGCGTCCGGCTATGGGCCATGGTTACGGTGCAATTTTCGGCGAGCAGTAGCTGTGCCATCGGCTTGCCAACCAGAATTGAACGGCCCACCACGACGGCGTCGAGCCCCGTTAGATCGCCCAGCGTGTGTTTCAGCAGCATCAGACTGCCCAGCGGCGTGCAAGGGGTCAGCGCCTCCTCTCCACTGGCCAGCCGACCAGCGTTGATCACGTGCAGACCATCGACGTCCTTGTCCGGATCGATCGCCATGACCACGGCTTTTTCGTCCAATCCCAGAGGCAGCGGCAGTTGTACCAGAATGCCGTCCACGGTTTCGTCGGCGTTCAACTGCTCGACCAGCGCGATCAGGTCTTGCTGAGCGACATCGGCGGGGAGCCGGTGTTCGAAACTTTCCATACCGGCAGCGATCGTCGCCTTGTGTTTGGATGCAACATAGACCTGACTTGCGGGGTCTTCGCCGACTAGCACGACCGCCAGACCGGGTGCGCGGCCAGCCTGGTTGATGAATGCAGGGACTGCCTCCCTGATCCGTTCGCGCAGACCGGCGGCGAAAGCCTTGCCGTCAATGATCTGGGCGGTCATCTATATTTATCCCGCTATCATCTCATATTGGACGCCGTCCAATAACCGCTGCATGATGATGATCCCAATGATTACCACCATGGGAGTCAGGTCGATCTGACCAAAATCAGGCATGATCTTGCGGATCGGTCGGTAAACAGGCGTGGTCAGTGCATCGAGTGCCGTCCAGATGGCGCGCACTATGTCATTCTGCAAATTGATGACGTTGAAAGCGAGCAGCCAGCTCATAATCGCCTGCACGATGATAACGGTGATTACAATTCCAAGAAGAAACTGGATAATGTTGATGAGTTCGAATGCCATGGCAGAACCTTTATCGATTATCTGTCGGACCGGCTAGCGGTTTGTCGCCGGTAACAGCAGAAATTTACTGTATCATTTATATAAGACAGTCGGCCGTTTAATCAACCGATTCAAGATCATCCCGCACCAATGTACCGGCGCCCTTGCTGGTGAAGATTTCGAGCAGCATCGCGTGCGGTATCCGGCCATCCAGAATGACCGCCGCATCGACTCCCTCCTGAACCGCTTTCACGCAGGTTTCGAGCTTTGGAATCATGCCGCCTGAGATGGTGCCATCCCTGACCAGTTCAATGATCGCCCGCGGTGCGAGATCGGTCAGCAATTCGCCTTGCTTGTCGAGCACGCCGGCGACGTCGGTCAACAGGAACAGGCGAGCGGCGCGCAACGCCGAAGCGACCGCTCCGGCCATCGTGTCGGCGTTGATATTATAGGTATGGCCATCGTCACCGACGCCGATCGGGGCGATCACCGGAATCATGCCGGCAGAAGAGATCATGTCGACGACGCTGCGGTTCACCGTCTTCGGTTCGCCAACATAGCCGAGATCGATGATCCGTTCGATATTGCTGTCGGGGTCGCGTTCGGTGCGGCGCAGCTTCGCCGCCTTGACGAACCCGCCGTCCTTGCCGGAAATGCCGATCGCATGGCCGCCGGCCCGCTCGATCCAGCTGACCAGTTCCTTGTTGATTGCACCGGACAGGACCATTTCGGCAATTTCTGCGGTTTCCTTGGTGGTCACCCGCAAGCCATCGACAAATTTGCTTTCGACGCCGACCCGCTCCAGCATGGCGCCGATTTGCGGGCCGCCGCCGTGGACGACAACGGGATTGATCCCGACCGCCTTCAGCAGCACGATATCTTCGGCAAAATTGCGGGCCAGCACGGCGTCGCCCATCGCGTGGCCACCATATTTCACGACGAAGGTCTTGCCAGCATAGCGCTGCATGTAAGGCAGGGCATCGGTGAGCGTTTCCGCCTTTGCGAGCATGGCGGGATCGGGTGCATGATCGGTCATGGGCGTCTTTCAGTCCAGAGGTGCGGCAAAAGCAAGCCTTTAATCAGCTTTTTGAGAGCTGCTTCACTTTTTCCAGCGAGCCGGTGACATGGCCTTCGGGTTTCATCGCGCTGTGGACGAAAGCGATCTTGCCATTCCGGTCGATGACGTAGCTGGTGCGATTGGTCATCGCCAGCCCGGGTGCCATACGGACCTGATAGTCGGCGATGATCCTGTCATCCGCCTGCGCAACCGCGAATTTGTTGCGGCATTCGGATACCGAGAATTTCTTCAGTCCCTCGATATCGTCGCTCGACATGCCGATGACGGTGGCACCCGCTGCGGTGAATTCGGCGGTGGCCTCGGCAAACATGTTCGCCTCGATCGTGCAGCCCTCGGTGAACACTTTGGGGAAGAAATAGAGCACGACCGGACCGTCTTTCAGCTTGTCCGCAAGCGAGAATTGAAATTCCTCTCCCGCGAGCGCACCGGTTGTGGTGAAATCGGGCGCGGTAGCGCCGACTTCCAGCGGTTCGGCATTGGCATTGCGGGTCTGATAGACAAAGGTGCCGCCGCCGACGATGGCCACGGCCAGCAATATCAATATCCATTTCTTCATATCGTCATTCCTGCTCGAGTTGCGCCTTCAGCGCGTAAAGCTGGTCCAGTGCCTCGCGCGGGGAAAGCGCATCCACGTCGAGCGCACCGATGGCCTCACGCAGACTATCGGATTTTTCTGCGACTTCTGCAAGGCTCGCCGCAAACAGCGGCAGATCACCGAGTCCGGCCGCGAGACCACCGGTTTCGGCCTTGCCCGCTTCCAGCTTGTCGAGCACCGACTTGGCCCGCGCCAGCACCGGCTTGGGGATGCCCGCCAGCTTGGCCACTGCCAGACCATAGCTGCGATCAGCCGGGCCCTTGGCAAGTTCGTGCAGCAACACCAGATCGCCTTTCCATTCGCGCGCGCGGACATGATGCAGCGACAGCGAGTCGAGTCGGTCGGCAAGCCGGGTCAGTTCGTGATAGTGGGTCGCGAACAGACAGCGGCAGCGGTTGGTCTCGTGCACCGCCTCTACCACTGCCCAGGCCAGCGCCAGTCCGTCATAGGTCGAGGTGCCCCTGCCCACTTCATCGAGAATGACGAAGCTTTGCTCGGTCGCCTGCGACAGGATCGCTGCGGTTTCGACCATCTCGACCATGAAGGTCGACCGGCCCTGGGCGAGATTGTCGGAGGCACCGACCCGGCTGAACAGCCGGTCGACGAGACTGAGCTTCGCCGACGAGGCGGGGACAAAGCCGCCAGCCTGCGCCAGAATGACAATCAACGCATTTTGCCGCAGGAAGGTCGATTTGCCGCCCATATTCGGGCCGGACACCAGCCACAGCCGCTCCGAATCGGCCAGGGCGCAATCATTGGCAACAAAGGCCTCGCCTTTGGCCGCCAATGCCGCCTCGACCACGGGATGACTACCGGCAAGGATATCGAGGATGTTGCCATCGACAAATTGCGGACGGCACCATTGCCCCTCGGCAGCGCGTTCGGCGAGCGCAGCAGAGACATCGATCCGGGCCAGGGCGTCGGCGCTTTCGCTGATCGCCTGTTTGCGCTCCAGCAGCTTGTTGACCAGTTGCTCGAAATGCGCGGCTTCCGCAGCCAGAGCATGTGCACCGGCCTGCGACACGCGCACCGCTTCCTCATGCAGGTCGGTTGAATTGAACCGCACCACCCCGGCAAGCGTCTGCCGGTGGGTAAAGCCGCTGTTCTCGGCCATCAGGCTGTCGCCATGGCGCGCGGGGACTTCGATAAAATAGCCCAGCACGGCATTATGCTTGATCTTCAACGTGCTGATTCCGGTTGCCTCGCGATAGCGTGCCTCCAGCTTCGCGATCGCCTGGCGGCCGTCGGAACCGGCGCTGCGCAACTCGTCAAGCGCCGGATCATAGCCCGGCGCGATATAGCCGCCATTGGCCATTTCGGTCGGTGGCGTCTCGACCAGGGCGCGGGACAGCAGATCGACCAATTCTCCATGACCATCGAGCGCTGGCAGCAGATTTTCCAGCAGTTCCGGAAGACCGAGCGCCAGCGCCAACCGTTCGCGCAAGATCCGCGCGCCAGCGAGACCATCGCGAATCTGGCCAAGATCGCGCGGACTGCCCCGCCCTGCCGACACCCGGCCGAGCGCCCGGCCGATATCAGGCAGCGCCTTGAGCTCGCCGCGGACATCGTCGCGGATTGCCGAGCCGTCATGAAACCAGTGCACAAGCCCCAGCCGGCGATTGATCGGTTGCTCCGCGAACAAGGGCGCGGACAGGTCGCTCGCCAGCAAGCGTGCGCCCGCCGGTGTTACCGTGCGATCAATGGTATGGAGCAGGCTGCCCTCGCGTCCGCCGGCGAGCGTCCGGTCGATCTCCAGACTCGCTCTGGTCGGTCCGTCAATCGACAGATATTCTCTTGTTTCGCGCCTTTTCGGCGGATGCAAATAGGGCGCATGGCCTTGCGAAACATGATCAACATAGGCAATCAGCCCGCCTGCGGTCGCGAGTTCGGCCCGCGAAAATTCGCCCATGCCATCGAGCGTCGCTACACCGAAATGCTCGCGCAGCCGCTTTTCAGCCCGGCTGCTGTCGAAATTCTCCTTTGCCCAGCCGGTCGCTTTGTGCAGCCGTGGCAAAAACGATGGCGAACAGATGATTTCTGATGGTGCAAGCCGCGCCAGCTCTGCGTCCAGAGCATCATCGGATATCGTCGTCAGTTCGAAATTGCCGGTCGATATATCCGCCGCCGCCAGACCGATCTCGCCCTGAACCTCGGCCAGCGCGACCAGCATATTGTTGCTGCGCGCGTCGAGCAAAGTGTCTTCGGTCAGCGTTCCGGCGGTCACATAGCGGATGATATCCCTTGCGACCAAGGCCTTGTAGCCGCCGCGTGCCTTGGCCTCGGCCGGGGTTTCAACCTGTTCGGCAATCGCCACCTTGAACCCGGCCCGGATCAGTTTAGCCAGATAGCCTTCCGCTGCATGGACCGGTACGCCGCACATCGGGATCGCATCGCCGGCATTTTTGCCGCGCGAGGTCAGCGCAATATCGAGCGCCGCTGCGGCGCGTTTCGCGTCCTCGTAGAACAGCTCGAAAAAATCTCCCATTCGGTAGAATAGAAGGCAATCGCCGGCCTTTTCCTTCAGACCAAAATATTGCTCCATCATTGGCGTGATCTTGTCCGCTGCCGACGCAGGTGCTTTCTCCCGCTTTTTCGCTATGTCCTGAGTCTGGATTGCCATGGGGCAGCGATAGCCGAGTGCAGCCGGACATAAAAGCGCGGCGAGCCGTTTCTGAGGAAATTTACTTGATATTGCGGCCCTGCGTCAAAGCGAGTAAGCCGTGCGGCGGGACGTGACCATCCGATCGGCGCAAACAAGCCGACTAATGATATACGGAGATATAATTTGGCCGACAAGAAAGATAGCAATCTGGAATTTTCCGAACGGGAAGCCCTGCTTTTTCACTCCCATGGCCGACCCGGAAAAATCGAGATCATTGCTTCGAAGCCGATGGCTACCCAGCGCGATCTCAGCCTGGCTTATTCTCCCGGCGTAGCCGTCCCGGTCCGGGCGATCGCCGAAGATCCTTCGAAAGCCTATGATTATACCGCAAAAGGCAATCTGGTTGCGGTGATATCGAACGGCACCGCGATCCTTGGCCTTGGCAATCTCGGCGCGCTCGCCGCCAAGCCGGTGATGGAAGGCAAGGCCGTGCTGTTCAAGCGCTTCGCCGATGTCGATTCGATCGATCTGGAACTCGACACGGAAGATGCGGAAACCTTCATCAACGCCGTCCAGATCATGGAACCCAGTTTTGGCGGTATCAATCTGGAAGATATTGCTGCTCCCGACTGTTTCATCATCGAACAGACCTTGCGCGACCGGATGAACATTCCGGTATTCCACGACGACCAGCATGGCACAGCGATTATCGCCGCGGCCGGAATCATCAATGCCTGTCTGCTGACCGACCGGAAGATCGAGGATATCAAGGTTGTCGTCAATGGCGCCGGTGCCGCTGCCATAGCCTGCGCCTCGCTGATCAAGAGCCTCGGCGTCCGGCATGACAATCTGACCATGTGCGACCGCAAGGGTGTCATCTATCGCGGGCGCGACGACGTCGACCAATGGAAATCCGCCCATGCGATCGATACCGAGGCCCGCACATTGACCGAGGCGCTTACCGGAGCTGACGTGTTTCTCGGCCTGTCCGCCGCCGGTGCCCTGAAGCCGGAGATGGTCAAGGATATGGCGGCTCAACCCATCATTTTCGCGATGGCCAATCCCGATCCGGAGATTACCCCTCCGGATGCAAAAGCGGCACGTCCGGACGCGATTATCGCCACCGGACGCTCCGATTATCCCAATCAGGTCAATAACGTCCTGGGATTTCCCTTCATCTTCCGCGGCGCGCTGGATGTGCGGGCCACCCGAATCAACGAGGAAATGAAAGTGGCTGCCGCTCATGCGATTGCCGAACTGGCACGGGAACAGGTTCCGGAAGAAGTCGCGGTTGCCTATGGCGGAAACGCACCGACCTTTGGCGTCGATTATATCATTCCGGCGCCCTTTGATCCGCGCCTGATGGATGTGGTCTCTGCCGCGGTGGCCAAGGCTGCGATGGATAGCGGTGTCGCCCAGAAACCGATCGAGGATCTGGACGCCTATCGCCAGAGCCTGAAAGCCCGTCTCAACCCGACCACGTCGGTGCTGACCCAGGCCTATGAGGCCTGCCGTCTGTCACCCAAGCGGATTATTTTTGCCGAAGCGGAAGAGGATGTCGTGCTGCGCGCAGCGATCCAGTTCCAGGATGGCGGCTATGGCACACCTGTGCTGGTCGGCCGCGATGATCGCGTCCGGGAAAAGCTGCAAGAACTCGGCGTGCGCAATCCGGACAGTTTTGAAATACACAATAGTCGCAACAGCCCGCTGGTGCCCGAAATGGTCACCATGTTGTACGAGCGCCTCCATCGCCGCGGCTATATGGAACGGGATATCAAGCGGATGGTCAATCAGGACCGCAATATCTTTGGGTCGGCCTTGCTCGCCATGGACCAGGGTGACGCGATGATCACCGGGGTAACCCGGCCTTATTCGCAAACTTTCCGCGATGTCGCCAAGGTGATCGATGTCGAAAAGGGCCGCACCGCTTTCGGCATCCATATCATGGTCGGCCAGCATCATACGGTTTTCATGGCCGATACGACAGTCAACGAACGGCCAACGGCGCATGAACTGGCGGATATCGCCGAGCAGACGGCAGCGGTTGCCCGGCAGATGGGGCATGAACCGCGCGTCGCCTTCCTCAGCTATTCGACCTTTGGCAATCCCGAAGGCCGCTGGCTGGAAAATCTGCGGGAAGCCGTAGCGCTGCTCGACCAGCGGCGGGTCAATTTTGAATATGAAGGTGAAATGGCACCGGATGTGGCGCTCAATCCCAAGCTGATGGCCAATTATCCGTTCAGCCGCCTGTCCCAGCCTGCCAATGTTCTGGTGATGCCCGGGTTGCAGTCAGCTAACCTGTCCGCGAAATTGCTACGCGAACTGGGCGGTGATTCGGTGATCGGACCGATGCTCGTCGGACTGGAAAAATCGGTGCAGATTGCCACGATGGCATCCAGCGCATCGGAACTGGTGACTCTGGCGGTCCTCGCTGCCAGCGGTATCGCCAAATAGGCGAAGCCGCTACGGTCGAGTGGGGTCGTTGCTGGCGCCTTGCGCGCCGGGTGCGCCGACCGCGCCGATATTGCCGAAAAGCTCTTCGAAAAAGGTGCGGTCACGACCGAGAGTCGGCGTTTTATTGCCATCCGGACTGATGCTTGCGACCAGTTCCAAGCCGGTCCGATCGATTGCGGCGACATTTCCGGACGCGTCAAATTGTATGCGCATCACCTGCTGTTCGCGGGGGCGCGGGTTGTTGAAGCCATATTGGCGAGTTTCGCGGGACAGATAATACCAGGTATTGTCGTCAAACTGCCCTGTGAAGGTCGGACGGCCGAGCGATGCTTCCACCGACTGACGGTTGTCGACGCCGGGCTGAATCGCCGACATCAGCACTTCATCGGCAATATATCCCTGATGACCGCGCACCTGGGCACAGCCAGCCATCATCATGGTCCCAGCGATAAGCCCAAGCCACAGGCTGCTTTTTTTGATATTGCCGACCATCAAACTCATTCTCCACTATACAGCCAGCACCGTATCGGTGGCTGACAGTCATCGCCCATTGCATCTCGCGCCATAAATATCAATATGCCCTGTATCCAGACTTAACAAAGCACGCGATCTTCCATAAACTTACGAACCAACCAGCGGAACCAGCAATGTCCTTTTTCAGCAAGATTTTTTCCAGAGACAATCCCAATGTAAAAATGCAGCCGCTGTACAATGCGATTGTCAGTGAAGGGCGGCAGTTGGCATGGTATGAAGAGGCGCAGGTGCCCGACAGTCTCGACGGCCGGTTCGACATGATCGCCGCGATATTCTCGCTGGTGCTGATCAGGCTGGAAAAGGATGACCGCCAGGGTCAGGACATCGCCTGGCTGACCGAAATTTTCATCAAGGACATGGACGGGCAAATGCGCCAGATCGGTATTGGCGACATGATCGTCGGCAAGCATGTCGGCCGCATGGTCGGCGCACTCGGTGGCCGGGTCGGGGCCTATCGGGAAGCGCTGGAGCAGGGTGCAGACCTGCGCGAGGCGATTGTCCGCAATATTTTTCGTGGTGAACAACCGGAGGAGGCGGCGCTGGACATTCTTGCAAACCGGCTGGCTGCCTATCATGTCGCGCTGCAAGCATGCGACACCGACGACGTCATTGCCGGCCATCTGCCGGTCAGCAGACCGGCTGCATGATGGAAACACCGGAATTTTCCCATATCGTCAAGCTATCGGAGATCGGATCGACGCCGCGGACCGGCACGCTGTCCACCAGCGAGGAAGAACGGAGCAAGCTGGCGCTGAGATTTGATCTGCCAAAAATTACCACGCTGGATGCAAGCTACACATTGCTGGCAGGCGAGAACCGGATCGCTTTTACCGGCAGACTGGAATCCGATCTGCAGCAGCGCTGTTCCGTCACCGGTGAGAGCTTTCAGGTCCGACTGCGCGAGGAATTTGACATTGCCTTCACACCAAAAGTGGAAATTGAAGGTGTCGACGAAGAGATCGAACTGACCGAAGAAGATTGCGATATCATCGAATATGACAATGGCCAGATCGATCTGGGCGAAGCCATTGCGCAAACCCTCTATCTCGCACTCGAACCTTTCCCGCGCGGCCCCAATGCCGATATTGTGGCCCGGGAGGTCCTCAAGTCGGAAGAGGAGGCCGGGCCGTTCGGCGTGCTGGCGGCGCTGAAGGACAAGCTGCCCTAGGCCGGTTCCTTACCGGACTTGCGTTCCGCGGCATTGGTCAGGCGCTTCTGCAATCCGTGCAGCCTTTGCTTGCTGGTGATTTTAGAGCCCAGCAGATCGGTAATGTAGAAAGTATCCACTGCCCGTTCACCATAAGTCGCGATATGCGCGCTGTGCACGGTAACCTTCGATTCAAACAGTGCATAGGCCAGTTCGTTGAGCAAAGCCGGTCGGTCCTGTGCGTTGACCTCGATCACCGTGAACCGGTTCGAAGCCTCGTTGTCGACGAGAGCAAAAGGCGTGATCTCGAAAGCGCCGGCCCGCGAATGGGTCAGCGGCCGGGCGTCGAGCTTGGTGGAAAGTTTTGACCGGTTGGCGAGGGCATCTTCCACCGCGCGTTTGAGCCGGTCCAATTGCCCTTTCTCGGAAAAAGGCTTGCCGTGCGGGTCCTGGACAAGGAAATTGTCCAGTGCCATGCCGTCCCGAGTGGTGTGGATGCGCGCGTCGATAATATTGCCGCCAGACACATGGATGCCCCCCGCGATCCGGTAGAATAGTCCCGGATGATCAGCGGCGTAGACCGTGATCAAAGTGGCACCGCGTTCGGGATAGACATCCGCGAAAATCGCCAGATCCGTATTCCCGGCTTCCAGCACCAGCTGGGCATTCTGCGCTATGATATCATCCGGCTCGGCGATCCAATAGGCATCGGTGAACCGCTTCGCCAGTTTCCTGAACTCGGCCTCAGGCAGATTCAACGCCTCGCCCAGAACCGCTTTCTTCTCTTCGATCCGTTCCTTGCGGCCCCGCTGCTTGTGGCCGAGCAACAGCATTTCCTGTGCGGCTTCGAACAGGTCGGTCAGCAATTGCCGTTTCCAGCTGTTCCAGACCCCCGGCCCGACCGCGCGGATATCGACGACGGTCAGCACGGTGAGCTGGCGGAGGCGCTCGACACTTTTTACCTGGCTGACAAAATCCTGAATGGTCTTGAAATCCGACAGATCGCGCTTGAAGGCCACCGCTGACATCAGCAGATGATTGCGCACCAGCCAGGCGACCAGTTCGGTTTCATGCGGTTTCAGGCCGAGTCGCGGGCACAGCTTCATTGCTACATCCGCGCCCAAGATACTGTGGTCCCCGCCGCGGCCCTTGGCAATATCGTGGAGCAGCGTTGCGACGAACAATACGCGTCGGTTCTGCAGTTTTTCCATCGTCGCGGTGCTGTTGGGATGGTCGGCCACCAGATCACCCCGGCCGATTTTTGCCAGCAGGCCGATCGCCCTGATGCTGTGCTCGTCGACAGTATAATGGTGATACATGTCGAACTGCATCTGCCCGACAACACGGCCGAAATCGGGTATGAAGCGGCCAAATATCGCAGCCTCGTTCATCCAGCGCAGCACCAGCTCGGGATCGCGCGGCGAACAGAGCACGTCAAGAAACAGCTTGTTGGCGCGGGCATCCTTGCGGATATTATTGTCGATCAATTTGGAATCCCGCCGCGCCGATCGCATCGCCAGAGGATGGATTTCCAGCTCGTGCCTGTCTGCCAGCCAGAAAATTTCCAGCAGGCGGACCGGATCTTGCTCGAAGAATTTTTCATTGGGCAACGCAAGTCGCCCGCGATCCAGCACGAAGCCATTGAGTTTCTTGGGCTTGCGGGTCATTGACGGCAGGAATCGGCGCACCCCGGCGTTATGCGTTTCGTCGAGATGGGCGAGGAACACACCGGTCAGGTTGCCAACTACCTTCGCGTTCAGGAAATAATATTGCATGAACCGTTCGACCGAGGATTTGCCGGGCCGGTCGGCAAAGCGCATGCGCCGAGCGACTTCTGGCTGGAGATCGAAGGTCAGCCGGTCTTCGGCGCGGCCGGTGATGTCGTGCATATGGCAGCGCACCGCCCACAGGAAATTGGCCGCCTTGCGGAAGCGCTTGAATTCATCGGCGGTGAGCAGGCCAACATCGACCAGTTCTCCGGCGGACGTCACCCGGTGGATATATTTTCCGATCCAGTAGAGCGTCTGCAAATCGCGCAAACCACCCTTGCCTTCTTTCACATTGGGCTCGACAACATAGCGGCTGTCCCCCATTTTCACATGCCGCGCGTCGCGCTCGGCCAGTTTTTGCGCCACAAAGCTGCTGTCGGTGCCAGCGACGACGTCGTGGAAGAAACGCTGCTTGGCTTCTTCATAGACGCCGGTATCGCCCCAGATATAGCGACCCTCCAGCAAGGCTGTGCGGATCGACAGATCCTGCTTCGCCATGCGCACCATTTCGTCGATCGAGCGGCTGCTTTGACCGACCTTGAAGCCAAGATCCCAGAGCCAGTAGAGCATGGCCTCGACCGCCTGTTCGGTCCAGCTGTTGGTCTTGTGCGGGGTCAGAAATGCAATGTCGACATCGCTGTGCGGTGCCATCTCTCCGCGTCCATAGCCGCCGACCGCCATCACCGCGATCCGCTCTCCCGACGACGGATTGCTCACCGGATATTGATGATATACCGCGACATCATGGATCAGACGAACCAGCTGATCGACCAGAAAGGATTGTGCTGCCGCCATTTCGTGGCCCGCCGATGGTCTTTTCAGCAAACGCGCGCTGATTTCTGCGCGGCCCTTGTCGAGCGCATCCTGCAGCAGTGGCAGAATCTTGGCACGCGCCTGCTGCATGCCATGTTCCGCGATCAGGCCGTCTATTTCTTCCGCCAGCAGCCGACGATTGATAATATCGCGCTGGCGGCCGATCCTTGTAGCCGGATTAGGCGGTGCAGTCGGGATATCGGCGCGATAGTTCATCCGGTTGCGGCCAGTTCGGCACGATGCTTTTTCGCCAGCACGATTTTCGCGATTTTTGCAGTGCCGAGCTTGGGCAACGGCTCATCATATTGCCAGATATGCACCGGCAATTTGAATGGAGCGAGCTGGTGCTTGAGCGATTCCAGCAGTTCATCCTCGGGCAGATTGTGGCCATCTTTGGTGTGATAAACCAAGGCAGGTACTTCCCCGAACCGTTCGTCGGGAACCCCGAAAATACAGGCTTCCGCTACAGAAGGATTGGCATAGACAGCCGCTTCCACTTCCTGACAACTGATATTTTCGCCGCCGCGGATGATGATTTCCTTTTTCCGGTCAACGATGAAGAGATAGCCCTCGGGATCGAGAAAGCCGATGTCGCCGGTACGGAAATAGCCGTCATCGGTGAAGGAGTCCCGGGTTGCCTCTTCATTGTTCCAATAGCCGGTGAAATTGGCGGCGGTGCGGATGCAGACTTCACCGCGCTCGCCCTGCGCCAACTTGTTGCCGTCATCGTCGAGGATCGCAACATCGACAATCGGCGGCGTGGCCCGGCCGGTGCTGTCCGGCTTGGCCAGATAATTCTCGTTCTGGTTGGAGCAGCCGACGCCATTGGTTTCGGTCAGGCCATAGCCGATCACCGGATAACCATTGCCCATTTTCTCCTTGATCCGCCGCACATGCTCGACTGGACGCGGTGCGCCGCCGGCGGCCATGGTGACACAGCTGCTGAGATCATATTTATCGAAATGCGGGTGCGAGTAGATTTCCATGCTCATCAGCGGGACGCCAACAAAATAGGTAACCCGTTCCTTCTCGATCAGTCGCATCGCGTCTTCTGCATCCCATTTGTTCAGCATCACCAGCTTTCGTCCGATCGCGTAGCTGACCAGCACCAGCGGCACCGACGCGGTGACATGGAACAGAGGCACGCAAACCATCGCGGTCGGCTGGCCTTCCGGCATGGTGCCGGCCTTTGTCATGATGTTGACCAGCACCAGCACCGTTCCGACGAAACTCATCGCGCCCTGCACCACCGCACGATGCTCGGCATAAGCGCCCTTCGAACGGCCGGTGGAACCGGACGTGAACAGGATCGTCGCATTGTCTTCCGGCGCCATTTGCGGCAGCGGCGTTTCCGCGCCACCGCCTTTTTCCAGCATGACTTTCAGACCCCCGAGAGGCAATTTGTCATGTTCAAAGATCAGCAGTTCGGCGCCATGATCGCGTTTGGATTCGACCAGGCGCTGCGCCCGCTGATAGTCGGCAAAAACGAAAGTACAGCCGACATCCTCGATCCCGTCGGCCAGTTCATCACCTCGCCACCAGCCGTTCAATTTGGTCGAAATGCCGCCCGCCATGGTGATCGCCATGTCGAGAATGACCCAGTTGGCCGAATTGCGCGCAGCAATACCGATCCGGTCTCCTTTCCGGACAGCATAGCCTTCGACCAGCCCTCCCGCCAAAGCGCGGGCGGCAGCATAAGCCTCTCCGAAGGTCAGGCGAATGTCGCCATCGACCAAGAATTCCTTGTCGGCATGTTGGTGACAAAAATAGGCAAAAAAGTCAGAAACATTCTGCGGTGCATTTTTGAAGATCGGCATATCAACGCCATATTTGTTGACTGTGGCAAGTTCCAGCAACTGACCAGGCTGGGTCAGGGCTTCCAGCGTTTTATCGATTACCAAATCCAGTTCAGAGGTCGCCATTATTCCAGTCTCCCGTTGTTCCCTCTTGGTATAGGGGAATTTCCCTTTATATGGACAGGAAACCACACGGGGAAAAGAGTTGATTGATATTATCTTGGCCAATGCAGCGCAATTTACGCGGTTTGTGGAGCTTGGCCTCTCCCCCAATGCGCTCGACCTCGGATTTTTCCAGCTCAAATGGTACTCCCTTGCCTATCTCGCCGGGATTTTGCTCGGCTACTGGTATTTGACCAAACTGGTTGACCAGCCGGGTTCGCCGATGGCCCGCCGCCATGCCGATGACCTGATCTTCTGGGCGACGCTGGGGATCATCGTTGGCGGGCGACTGGGCTATGTGCTTTTCTACAGCCCAGAGACCCTGCTCGAACCGATCAAGATATTGCAGGTCTGGAACGGCGGGATGTCGCTGCACGGCGGTACCGTCGGCGTTGTGCTTGCCCTGTGGTGGACCGCACGACGCGAGAAGCTCGATTTTCTGCGCATGTGCGATTATGTCGCCTGCGTGATTCCGTTCGGGCTGTTCTTCGGACGGCTGGCCAATTTCGTCAATGGCGAGCTGTGGGGCCGCACGACCGATGTGTCCTGGGCAATCATCTTCCCGATGGGTGGCGAAGTCGCGCGCCATCCCAGCCAGCTTTACGAAGCGGGCCTGGAGGGGCTGCTCTATTTCATCATACTCTCGCTGCTGTTCTGGAAAACCGATGCCCGCTATCAGCCCGGCAAACTGGTGGGGACCGGATTGCTGGTCTACGGGCTGAGCCGGTTCACCGTCGAATTTTTCCGTGAACCGGATGCCCAGCTTACCTGGCTGGTCGAACAATCGGGTTTCAGCATGGGTCAATGGCTGACGGTACCGATGATCCTGCTCGGCGCCTGGCTGGTCTATACCGCGAAAGGCAGACGCGCACGCGTCGAACCGGTCGCCGGAGACAAGAGCATTGCCTGACGGCAGCACGGCGGACCTTCCCAGCGCAGCGCATATCATCGCGGACAGGATCGATCGGGACGGTCCGATCCCGTTGGGCGACTATATGGCGATCGCCAATGCTTGTTATTATGCAAGCAAGGATCCGCTGGGCGAAGAAGGTGATTTCGTCACCGCACCGGAAATTAGCCAGATGTTCGGAGAAATCATCGGCATCTGGCTGGCCGACCTGTGGCTGCGCCAGCGATCACCCGATCATTGTCACTATGTAGAACTTGGACCCGGACGAGGCACGTTGGCAGATGATGCGCTGCGGTCCATGGCCAGATTCGGCTGTCGTCCACCGGTTCATTTTGTCGAGACCAGTCCGGTTCTCAAATCCAAGCAGGCGGAACTGCATCCTGCAGCAATATGGCATGACGATCTAGCGAGCCTGCCAACCGACGGGCCGCTACTGATCGTCGCCAATGAATTTTTCGACGCCCTGCCGGTCGAGCAATTTATTGCGACAGCCGACGGTTGGCGGCGGCAGATGGTGGCCCGGGACCGCAGTAAATTTATCGCGTTGCCCAGTAGCGAAGCCGCAGCGGATCATCTGGGCAGCACCGCCCACCGCTTTCCGGACGGCACGATTCTGGAACGCTCGCCGGTCAGCGTGGAATGGGTTGGCCAGTTGGCCAGCCGGCTGGCAAAACAGGGGGGTACTCTGCTGATCATCGATTATGGCTATACGAAGCCGGGCACCGGCAGCACCCTGCAGGCGGTGAAGGATCATATGCCGATCAGTCCGTTCGACTGCCCGGGCATGTCTGATCTGACCGCCCATGTTGATTTTCACACTTTAGCCAATATCGCCCGTTCATGCTTGCTCGCCGTGCACGGACCTGCGGAACAGGGCCAATGGCTGAAGTCACTCGGCATTGATCAACGCGCTGCGGCGCTGATCGCGGCGTCTCCCAAAGAAGCCGACATGATCCGGGCGGCGCATCAGCGGCTGACAGATATCGATGAAATGGGGTGCCTGTTTCGGGTGATGGCGGCGACTGCGATCGACTGGCCGGAACCCGAGGGGTTCAGCTATGGTGAGGATTAGCAGGAATTGCTAAACCGTTAGCCGACCCATTCGGCGACGGCGACCGCCACTTCATTGGCTGCCTTGTTCAGACCCTCGCCGACGGCGCCCGGTTCTGCCGCAAAGACTTGGCCACTGGCCTCGAAACGCTTTTTCGCGACCGGCTGATCCGTGCTCATCTTCACCGCATCAAAGGTGACGGTCACGGTCAGGCTGGGACCGTCCAGACCAAAATTGACCAATTCACCCGTGATATAGGTTTGCGCATTGCCACCCGCTTCGGTGGCTGTCAGCACCAGCCGGTTGTTGCGCGCGGCGATCGTTTCGCTGAGCAGATTCTGGAACAGGCGGGCCGGTTTATCGACCCAGACGGCGTCCTTCAGATAAGCGATACCGGTACCGCCGCTGGTCTGCACCGGTACCCGAATGGTATTCAGCTTCTGCGGAGCGGCGGGCAGTGCCACCACCAGCGAACCGGATTGCGGGCCACTCTGCATGGCTCCGGCCGCCAGTTTCTGATCGGGCGACAGCGAAAGCAGCGACGGCGGCGGCTCTGCCCCGCCAAAACTAACACAGGCGCTCAGTGCCGGGATTGCGGCCAGCAGGCCAATCGCTTTCATCAGTCGAAAATTGCGTATCATATGTGCCCCTTCATTGTCCTGGCTCATAGTCGGGCAGCTTGGGTGATGACAACAATGACCCGGCCCCACCCTGATCCAGACGTTCGGTCACACTGGTCATGGATTTGGTCAGCGCCTGCATGTCTGCCACCAGTTGGTCCACTTCCGGCAATGTTTTGTTGGAAAACCGCTCTGCCGCCGGCTGGGCATTGTTCAACACGCCTTCGAGCGCGCGCAGGCTCCCGGCAGCAGCATCGAGGGTAGTGGCCAGGTTTTTGGCGAGCGGCTCGCCGTTGCTGGTCAGAAAATCATTGGCATTGTCGGCCACGAGCGAGAGTTTCTCTGCGGTCTGCCCGGCATTGCGAATAGCAATCCGCGATTCTTCCATCAAGGCTTTCAGTTCCGGCGCCTGCTGCGCCAGACTTCCCGTCATCTTTTCGGTATTGGCCAAGATACCGCTGATCGATTTCTGATTGTCGTCCGACAGCAGCGTAGTAAGCCGTTCCGTCAGCGTCGCCAGCCGTTCGACCACCATGGGCGCGCTGTTCAGCAATTCGCCCAGTGCGCCCGGCTTGGTCGGAATCACCGGCACCCCTTCGGGCCCGAGATCGGTAATCGGTGGCGCACCCTTTTTGGCACCATCGAGCTGGATATTGGGTGGCGCAGTAAAGCTGACGTTCTGAATGCTGGCGGTGGTGCCTTCCAAGATCGGCGTGTCTTCGCTGACGGCAATACGGACACGCACAAAGTTTGGATCTTTTTTCCACAATTCGACCTTGGTCACCTGCCCGGACGGGACGCCGGCAAATGTTACGCCGGTTCCCGAGGCTAATCCAGCCACCGATTGGGAAAAGAAAATATCATATTCCTTTGTCGTACCGTCGCCAAAGCGGACGATCCAGACCAGAAAGGCCGCGACAAGGGCCAGCATCGCCAAAGTGACAACACCGACAAGGATATGATTGGAGCGCGTTTCCATCTAATTCACCTCTATGACGGGCCATGCCGTCACCTGCAACAATTCTCTGTTTCGCTTTGCCATTCTCATCCCAGCGACTTTTTTCCGGCAGATGCCATCCGGCCGCGCGGACCGTTGAAATATTCCTGGATCCACGGATGATCGAGTGCGAGCAGTTCGTCGATCGTGCCGACCGCGATCACATGCTGATCAGCAAGTACCGCGACCCGGTCACAAATAGCGTGCAATGTATCCAGATCATGGGTGATCAGGAACACCGTCAGTCCCAAAGTCTGCTGCAATTCCTTGGTCAGATTGTCGAAAGCGGCAGCGCCGATCGGATCGAGACCGGCGGTCGGTTCATCGAGGAACAGCAGTTCCGGATCAAGCGCCAGGGCCCGCGCGATACCGGCGCGCTTACGCATCCCGCCAGACAATTCAGACGGATATTTCGGAGCGGCGTCAGCCGGTAGGCCAGAAAGACAGACCTTGTATTTCGCCACTTCCCGCCGAAAATCCCGATCCATATCTGGATAGAATTCGCGGATTGGCACCATCACATTTTCCGCAACGGTCAGCGTTGAGAAAAGTGCGCCGCCCTGAAACAACACGCCCCAGCGTTTGCGCATCTCGATTGTCTCGGCGTCAGATTTGCCCAGTATCTGTTCGCCAAATACCTTGATCTCGCCTTCGTCCGGTATCTGCAGCCCGATGATCGAACGCATCAATACCGATTTTCCGGTGCCAGAGCCGCCGACCACGCCGAGGATTTCGCCGCGCCGGACATCGAGATCAAGATTTTCGTGTACCACCTGATCCCCGAAGCTGTTGCGCAGGCCATGGACGCTGACCACCGGGCCTTCATAATCGGGATTATATGCAATGGTCTGTGAATCGAGCATCAATTCCATCCGATCCAGCTAAAGAAGACCGCAAAAAAAGCATCGAGTACGATCACCAGAAAAATGGCCTGAACAACGGCCGCCGTGGTCCGCTTGCCGACATCCTCCGCATTGCCCTTGACCTGCATACCCTGATAACAGCCGGTAACCGCAATGATCGCTCCAAATACCGGGGCCTTTACCAGCCCGACATAGACATCGGTCAGCGGCACTACCTCGCGGATCCGGGAGAAAAATGTCGCTGGCGGGATATCCAACTGCACCCAGCTCAAGAGACCGCCGCCAATGATCGCGACGACCGAGGCGTAGAAACCGAGCAATGGCAGCATGACGACTGCGGCGATAAAACGCGGCAGCACCAGCGCCTCGATCGGCGATACGCCAATGGTCCGCATGGCATCAATCTCTTCGGTGAGCTTCATGGTACCAATCTGCGCGGCAAAGGCAGAACCGGATCGGCCGGCGACCATGATCGCGGTCATCAGCACGCCGAGTTCGCGCAATGTCAGTCGACCGACGAGATTGACGGTGAAGACTTCTGCTCCAAATTGCCGCAGCTGCACCGCGCCCTGCTGCGCAATCACCAGTCCGATCAAGAAACTCATCAGCCCGACGATACCGAGCGCACGAACGCCGACGATATCAAAGCGCTGGATCACTGCGTTCCATCTTATTTTCCGGGGGTGTCGGGCCAGATGGAAAAAGCCGACGATGATCGCACCGAAAAAGCCGATCAGTCCCGCCATGGTGGTGAAGGCAATGGTGGTGGACTCGCCAATCTCAGACAATATCCGCACGACCGGGGTTGCCGGCTCGGGCCGGATATCGGCCGGCTGGTCGGCGCCAGCGACAGCTGCGATCAACCGCTGGGCATCGTCATCGCCCCCGACAATTTCCGCATCCCAATCCCGCGCCGTACGGTGGATCAGCCACGCACCGACCGTATCGATATAGCCGGTGTTGGCAATATCGAGCCGACTGGCATCGCCGTCATATTCTCTCAGTCGCTCCGGCAAATCTCCCAGGCTGGCGATCGAAAGGTCGCCGGAAAAATGCAGAATGACCGCACCGTCTTCGCCTGTCTCTTCAACAAAATCGCTGGGTATTGCCATCGCCCCTATAATTGACCGAAAATGCGGCAAAGCTCAAGCGATTAAACCGCTCAAATACTTGGCGCTTTTGCACAGCCAGTGCTATGGGACCGCTCGAACGGCAATCGCGGGACGCCATGCACAAGATATCGCTTTACGACATGGACCGGACGATCACCGTACGCGGGACCTACACGCCCTTCCTGTTCCACCTGCTGTTTGCGCGGGCACCGTGGCGGCTGATCTTTCTGCCGCTGCTGCCATTCGGCTTTATCGGCTACGGCCTTAAACTGATCAGCCGCGGCCGGCTGAAGACGTTCAACCAGCGGATGCTGATGGGCAGCGGCCCGAAACTGGCCGACCTGCAGCCGCACATCGAGCGTTTCGCCGAGCATGTGTTGCGTTCCAACCGCCACCAGAAAGCGCTCGACCAGATCGAAACGGATCGCGCGGCCGGCCGGACGCTGGTGCTGGTCACCGCCTCCTACGAACTATATGCCGAGGCGATCGCCCGGCGCCTGGGCTTCGATCACCTGATCGGCACCGAGCTCGAGGTCGACGATGAAGGCAGGGTGAGGCCCCGGATCATCGGCGAAAATTGCTATGACGATGCCAAGATCGGAAGGATCGAGGCGCTGTTTGCCGCACAGGCCTGGCAGCGTTCCGCAAGCCATGTCCGCGCTTATTCCGATCATGTCAGCGATCAGGCAATGCTGGAATTTGCCGACGAGGCGATCGCGACGACTCCCACCCCCAAAATGCGCCGGCTGGCCGAGCAGAGGGGCTGGCCAATCGTCGACTGGCGCTGATCCGCTGCCAGCCATCGCTCTCGCACGGTTGACAGTCCGGGTCATCTGGCACTAGCGGCTGGCCATGAGCATCATCGCCACCATCATGAACAGCGCCACCGGTGCGCCGATCCAGAAAATGACCTTCAACCGCATGCCCAAGCGATGGGCATCCTTCACCCTCGAGAGCGGCGAGCGGGTCACCGCCGAGCGGATCGATGTCGGGACACCGGCACATGGCCGGTTTGTTGCACCGGTTGATATCTGGGTGACACCGAAGGTCGGGACCTGACCGATGAGCGTAGCGTTTCGCAGAGAGGGAGATGACGAGCATCTTGAGCCCAAGTTCGAGCATCCGATTCCCGTGGGTCCCAATCTGGTAACGCCGCGCGGACTGCGGTTGATCAAGGAACGTGTCGCTGCGTTACAGGCCGATATCACGGCGCTGACCGACGAAACTGCGTTGAAAATTGCCAAGCGCGACCTTCGTTACTGGAACACGCGGCAATCGACCGCCGAGCTGCTGCCGGTGCCGAGCGGCGAGACGGTCGAATTCGGTACCCGGGTGACCTACCTGCTCAATGGCAAGCAGAATATCCTCGCCATCGTCGGGGATGACGAAGCCGATCCGGCCAGGGCGCTGGTTTCCTTCTCCGCGCCGATCAGCCGAGCGCTGATGGGCCTGGCACCGGGAGATATCGGTGATTTTGCGAATCGAGAGGATGCGATTGAAATCCTGTCGATCGAAGTGGGATCGCAGCCATAAGCTCCGCTGGGCGGCCGGATTGCCCCAAGTCGGTCAAGCGATCAAAAACCGTGGCCGTGGATCGCCAGGCTGTTGACACCAAAGCGCGTTTTTATTTTCTGTGACCTTTGCTGCAGAGGCGCGGAATTTCACGCTTTGCTGGGGGACAGACTGGCGCCGAGCGTGACCTTTCCAGTGGAGTGGCAAATACGGTCTGGTTCCTGACGCGTGGGCGACGACGACCCCACTATAGCCAGAATGTCAAAGAGCCTGTCCTGAACTTGTCGAAGGAGCGGTTGCGAGGATAAGCGATGAGGCGGGGTGTAGGAAAGGGGAAATGATGAGGCTGCCATACATCGATCCAATCGGTGTGACCCGAGGCCAGCATTCGCGGGTGCCGGGGTGGATCGCCAATGGACCGCCGGTTGATTGTGGATCCGGAATTCGGATATTGCAGATCCATAGCGGGCGCAGCATTAAGGTGCGGCCAGCGCAACGGAACATCCGGAGACAGAGCGCGGCAGTTGACACGATCTGTCGAGGAACAAGGAAAGGAGGGAATAATGACCTATTACATGGCCGCAACACTGGAGACCGATTTTGACGAAGCGATTGCGCTGACGGAAGCGGCGTTGAAGCGCGAGGGTTTCGGGGTGCTGACCCGCGTCGATGTCCAGCAGACGCTGAAGACCAAAATCGATATGGATTTCAGGCCGTACACAATTCTCGGTGCCTGCAATCCGAAGCTGGCTTTCGAAGCGTTGCAACTGGAAGACAAAGTCGGGACAATGCTTCCCTGCAATGTGGTGGTGCAGCAAAAGGAGGATGGAAAGATGGAGGTGGCCGCGATCAATCCGACCGCGTCCATGCAAGCCATCGACAATCCGCAACTGAAAAAGGCTGCCGAAACCGTTCGAGACAAATTGTCCCGGGTGATCGATTCATTGGCCCCCGCCTAGAAGCTCCTTGAGCGAACCACTCGTTCGCGACTCCTGCGCCGCCCTCAGACGGCCGCCAGCGCCTGGTCGAAATCGGCGATCAGATCGTCCGGGTCCTCGACGCCGATCGAGATGCGGACCAGATTGTCGGTGATGCCGAGCGCGGCCTTGCGTTCGTCCGGCACCGAGAGGTGGGTCATTGCCGCGGGCAGGCTGGCCAAGGTTTCGGTGCCGCCGAGACTGACCGCCAGTTTTGCGATTTTCATCGTGTCGAGGAAGCGGAAGGCTTCCGCTTCGCCGCCCTTGATGAACACCGAGAAGGTGGAACCGGCGCCGCTGCAATGGCGTTCGTAAATATCCTTCTGGCTCTCGTTCTCGATAAATCCGAGATAGCCAAGCCCTTCGACCTTGGGATGGTCACGCAGGAAGGCGCAGACTTTTTCAGCATTTTCGCTGGCGCGGGTCATCCGCAGTTCCAGCGTCTCGAGGCTGCGCATCAGCATCCATGCGGTATTGGGATCGCAGATCGTGCCGATCGTGTTCCGGATCGCGCGGATCGGGTCCATATAAGCCTTGCTGCCGAGGACGCCGCCCGCGACAAGATCACTATGCCCACCGACATATTTGGTCAGGCTGTAGATCACGATATCCGCGCCATGTTTGAGCGGCTGCTGCCAGAGCGGTCCGAGGAACGTATTGTCGATCGCGATCGGCGGCGCACCGTCGTCGCCGAATACCTGCTGCCGGGCATCGGCAACGCCTTCAATGTCGACCAGCGCATTGGTCGGATTGGCCGGACTTTCCAGATAGATGAGCGCGACCTTGCCGCCATTTGCCGCAGCCTGCTGCTTCGCCTGTTCGAGCATCACGGCCACCTCGCCTGGGGCCGCTCCCGCAGGGAAATCGAGAAAGGTGACGCCAAAGCGACCCAATATCTTGTTGATCAGGGTTTCGGTCGCGGCATAGAGAGGCCCGCTGTGGACGATGACATCGCCCTGGTTGACATGGGCAAGCAGCACCGTCGCGATCGCCGACATGCCGCTGGAGAAGACCAGCGCGTCTTCCGCCTCGTCCCAGATGCTGAGACGGTCTTCCAGTATCTCCTGATTGGGGCCGTTGAAGCGCGAATAGACCAAGCCATCAGCGCCGCCGGGGCGCTTGCCGGTAATGCCCTCGAAAAAGCGTTTTCCGGCAGCGGCATTTTCAAAGGCAAAAGTTGAAGTCAGAAAGATCGGGGGCTTGAGCGCACCTTCGGAAAGGACCGGATCATAGCCATGGCCCATCATAAGGGTGGCCGGTTTCAATCTGCGTCCGGCAATTTCCTCGATTGGCGCCTTGGGCATCCGGCGGGTGATCGGGATCGCTACCGCGTCATCATCATGCTCGGACATATAATTTTCTCCACCTCTGTAAGACCGGCCAAATCCATGGACGAAAAGCTAAGTGGTTACAACGGAAACCATCCAGATGCAGCCGATTATGATCGGAATTCCGGCAAGATCGAGCAGCAAGCCCGACTTCAGCATTTTTGGCAGTTCGATATGCCCGGTGGCCCAGGCGATCGCATTGGGTCCGGTGCCGGAGGGTAACATGAAACCCCAGCTGGCAGCCATGGCCGCCGGCACCGCGAGCAGTACCGGATCGACGCCGGTGGCCAGTATCAGACTGGCGACCACAGGCATCACACCGCTGGCGGTGGCAACATTGGAGGCAAATTCGGTAATCAGGATGACCAGGGCGACCAGCGCGATGGCGATGACAATTACCGGCACGGTCTTCAATGGTTCCAGCATCAGGCCGAGCCAGTCGGCCAGACCGGATTCAATTATGCCCGCGGCCAGCGCGAGGCCGCCGCCAAACATCATGATCACGCCCCAGGGTGCCCGGTCAGCTTCATCCCAGTTGAGCAGCTTTCGTCCCGTACCGTCGGGTAGCATGAACAGCAGCAGCCCGCCCAATATGGCGATGCTGCCGTCGTGCAGCGCGCCATCGGGAAAGAAAGTCTCGATCTGCGGGAGGAGCAGCCAGCCGAGCACGACGAAGACCACGACCGGCACCAACCGCTTTTCCGGCAGGCTCCACGGCCCGGCGGAGCCGATCACATTTCGGGCTTTGACGCCATCGAAGCTGTTCCGGGCAACCTTTTGCACGAATATCAATATCCCGGCTGAAACCGGCACACCGACAACCACAATCGGTAGCCCGAATTTGAGCCAGTCCACGAAATCGATCTGCATGCCCAATGTCTTGTTGATCAGGCCGACGGCAATGGCGTTGGTCGGGCTGCCGACGAGCGTGCCCAGCCCGCCGATCGACGCAGCAAAGGCGACGCCCATGATCAGCGCCCCGGAAAATCCTTCGGTTTCGCCATGCTTGATGCCACCGGCTGCCAGCACCGCCAGGGCGATCGGGATCATGATCAGCGTAGAAGAGGTGTTGGAGATCAGCATGCTCAGCAAAGCGGTGGCAATCATGAAGGCGAATAATATGCCCCAGGCGCTTTTACCCGAAAGCCCGATTATCGCCAGTGCAAGCCTTTTGTGCAGGCCGACACGCTCGATCGCCAGCGCCAGAAAGGCACCGCCGAGGATCAGGAACAGGATCGGTGAATAATATTCACTGGCAGTGTCGGCGGCGGTCATGATGCCCATGGTCGGCAGCGCCAGAAACGGCAGCAGCGCGGTCGCAGTCAGCGGGATCGCCTGGGTCATCCACCATGTCGCCATCAATATGGTCAGCGCGGCGACATGCCAGGCCTGGACGCTCATCGATTCCGGCGCGGGTAGCAGCAGCATGCCAATGAACAGGACAAGCCCCGCCACCAAACCGATCCGTGCTGCTGTCATGCCCCCTCCTGTCGCCCCCGTCATGCCAGCAAAGCCTGGCGTCCAAACCGATTGTCCGTTCCTAGCAGCCTGATAGGTTCAGCCGTCAGCCTTCGCTGGGGTGCTCCGGGAAATCAATATTATTCAGCGATGCCGATCAGCGATATCTGGCGACCATAGCCGGGTTCATTGCGATGGCAAGACCGGCGGTAGCTGTAATAACGATCTTCATGGGCATAGGTGTCGAGGTCGAGTCTGGCTATTTTCGCGAGGCCCGCAGCATCAAGGCGCGCCGCGACATAGGCTTCGATATCGAATTGATAATGGCCTGGTTTGCCAATGGCAAAAAACCGGTCATTGGCCGGATCTGCGGCAAGAAATCTGGAGCGGAAGGCCTCGTCGACTTCATAGCTGGGCTGGGCGATACAGGGGCCGATGGCGCAGGCGATATCGTCGCGGTCCGCACCAAGCGCTTCCATTGCGGCGACAACATTGTCGGTCACGCCGGCCAGCGCGCCTTTCCAGCCGGCATGCGCCGCGCCGATGACCCCTGCATGGGGATCGTGGAACAGCACCGGCACACAGTCGGCGGTCAATATGCCGAGCAAGAGGTTTGGCTGGTCGGTGACCATCGCATCGGCCTGCGGCCGCTGGTCGAGGGGAATTGGTGCGGTGACGGTGACGACATCGGCGCTATGGACCTGATGCACGGTGACGAGTTCGCCCTCCGGCAGCAGTCCAGCGACCGCGAGGTGACGGTTTTCGATAATCGCCGCCCGATCATCATCGCTGCCCAGACCGATATTCAGCCCCGCATAAATGCCTTCCGAAACGCCCCCTGCCCGGCCCAGAAAACCGTGGGTCACGCCAGCAAGCAGAGGAGACGTGACGATATCAAGCAAGGCTTTTGTGCACCTGTTCGGCGGTGTCTTTTGACAGGCCTGGCCGTGCTGCAATTTTCTCCAGCGCCAGTCGCATGAGTCCGGACCGGCCCCGTTCATAGCGCCGCCAGCGCCCGAGCGGCGGGATGAAGCGAGCGGCGGTTTGTGCATTATGCTGATCCAGCGCGATCACCATATCGGCGATCAGCTGATAGCCCTTCCCCGACGGATCATGGAAGCGGACCTGATTGCCGGTGAATGCGCCATAAAGTGCCCGCACGCGGTTGGGATTGGACAGGGTGAAGTCGGGATGGCGCGACAGGGCGTCGACGCGCTTCAGCGTATCGGGCCGCTGCGACATCACCTGCAGGCTGAACCATTTGTCGAGAACCAGAGGATTGGCTTTGAATCTCTTGTAGAAATCTTCAAACGCAAATGTACGCTCTTCGGCTTCGACGTGGGACAAGACGCTTAGCGCGCCTTGCATGGCGGTCATGTTGTCAGCTTCGCGATACTGGTCGAAGGCGGTCTCGGCCGCATTTTCAGTGTAGGAGGCGGCGAGATAGCCGAGCGTGACATTGCGCAACTTGCGGTTTGCCCGTGCCTCGGGATCGAGCGAAAATTCGCCAGGCGCGCAGGATTTATAGAGCTTGCGGAACTGCTTTTCGAATTGCACGCCAATCTTGCCCCGCAATTTTTCACGCTCGTCGTGGATCGCCTGCGGATCGACTTCGGCCATCTGGTCGCCGAGAAAGGCTTCGCTGGGCAGCAGGATGATCTCTGCAAGAAAGGCGGGATCGAGCGAGGGGTCGGCGAGTATCTTGGCGACCGCCAGCAGGATGATGTCGCGATCGACCGGGGTGCCTGAAACCTTGGCAGTCAAGTAGCGGGTCATGAGCTGCTGCATCGCCTCGAAACGCGCAAAGGGATCGTCATCATGCGCCGACAGGAACGCCAGTTCCTCCGCACTCTGGGTGCTTTCGAGGATGATCGGTGCCGAGAAGCCCCGGTTGATCGACAGAATCGGATGATCCTTGTGCCCTTCGAGCACGAAGCTTTGTTCCGCCTGATCGAGTAGCAGCAACTGCTCCCCGTCATGCGCGCCGGTTTCCGGATCGAGCAGCGCTGTGCGGAGCGGAATGAGCAAATCAGACGGTTGTGGCTTCTCGCCATTCCGGGCGATTTTCTGGGTGAGATGAAGAGTCGCCGAGCCACTCTGGGGATCGTGTGACAGCTTCACCGACACGCGCGGCGTGCCCGGTGTCTCATACCATTTGCGGAACTGACCGAGATCGATTTCACCGCCCGCTTCCATGGCGGTGACAAAATCCTCGCAGGTTGCTGCTTCGCCATCGTGGCGGTCGAAGTAAAGATCGGTACCCTTGCGGAACCGCTCCGGCCCCATCAAAGTCGCCATCATCCGGATCACTTCCGAGCCCTTGTTATAAACGGTCGCGGTATAGAAATTGGATATTTCCTGATAGCTTTCCGGGCGAATCGGATGGGCCAGCGGACCAGCATCCTCCGGGAATTGCGCGGCGCGCAATATCCGCACATCCTCGATCCGCTTCAGCGCCGCCGAGCCCATGTCGGCGGAAAAGCTCTGGTCACGGTAGACGGTGAAGCCTTCCTTGAGACTGAGCTGGAACCAGTCGCGGCACGTTACCCGGTTACCCGACCAGTTGTGGAAATATTCGTGCGCGACAACGCCCTCGATGCCGTCGAAATCGGCGTCGGTGGCAACCTCGGGATCGGCCAGAATATAGCGCGAGTTGAAGATATTGAGTCCCTTGTTCTCCATCGCACCCATGTTGAAATCACTGACCGCGACGATATTGAACAGCCCGAGATCATATTCGCGGCCATAGTTCTCCTCGTCCCAGCGCATCGCATCCTTGAGCGCCTTCATCGCATGGCCGGTACGATCGAGATCGCCGTCGCGGACCCAGATATTGAGCTCGACCGGCTTGCCGGAACGGGTCGTGAAACTGTCATTGTTGGCGACCAGGTCCCCCGCGACCAGAGCGAACAAATAGCTTGGCTTGGGCCACGGGTCATTCCACTGCACCCAGTGGCGACCATTGTCGCCCTCGCCCTCGGCGACCTTGTCGCCGTTGCACAGCAGCACCGGGAATTTCGCCTTGTCGGCCTCCATCCGCACCTGATAGCGGCTCAGCACATCGGGCCGGTCAGGCGCGAAGGTGATCCGGCGAAAGCCTTCCGCTTCGCACTGGGTGCACAACATGTCGTTGGAGCCATAGAGGCCCATCAACTGCGTGTTGGTCGAGGGATCGAGTTCGACCTCGATCTCGACAATGTGCGACGCCCCGCTCAATGGCAGGACCAGATCACCCTCGACCAGCGTCCAGTCATTGCGGATCGCGCCGTCAACCTTCACCGATAGCGGCGTGATATCATCTCCCTGGAGGACCAGCGGCTCGTCTGCGGCCGCACTTTCTGAGCGCCGTACATCGAGTCTGGAACGGACCAGAGTCCGCGCCAGATCGAGATCAAAATCGAGCTCCACTTCCGGAATGAACCAAGCCGGTGGACGATAATTTTCGCGGCGAATGGTTGCGGGATCCTTGGGTGCTGGCGCGGCATCAGCCATTTCGGAATTGGTGGTTTTTTGAATATCAAACATGGCCCATGCCATAAGAGCCATTTGCACCCCGCGCAATTGCGTTTATGGCTTGGCGGCAAGGGAGTGGGTCATGTCCAGAATATTGCTGTTCTTTATCGCCGCCATGCTGATCGTCGTTCTGCCGACGGAAAGTGTAGGCGCACAAACCGCTGCTTCGGGCTTTGATGTCGAACAGGCCAGCCGCGCCTATATCGACAGCTTGCAGGGCGCAGAGCTTGAAAAATCCAACAATTATTTCGAGGGCGGCTATTGGCTGATCTTCTGGGGGGCGCTGATTGGTGTCCTGGTCGATTTCCTGATCCTCCAGTCGCGCTTCTCGGCCCGCTTCCGGGACTGGGCAGAACGGGTGACCAGCAGAAAATGGCTGCAGCCTGGCCTTTATGCGCTTCCCTATATTTTTGCAGGCTTCCTGCTCACCCTGCCCTGGACGATTTACCGCAACTTTTTCCGGGAACAGCAATATGGCCTGATGAGCCAGGATTTTGGTAGCTGGTTCGGCGAACAGATGATCGGCCTCGTGATCTCGCTGATCGTCTTTCCGTTGCTCGTCATGGCGATTTTTGCAGTGATCCGGCGCGCGCCCAAGACCTGGTGGATCTGGGGAACCGGGGTAATCGCAAGTTTCCTGTTTATCGCGCTGCTGCTCGGGCCGATATTCATCGCCCCACTGTTCAACGACTATAGTGAAATGGCGGACGGGCCAATGCGCGACCGGATCGTCGCGATGGCCGCAGAATATGATATTCCGGCGGACCATATATATGTGTTTGACCAGTCCAGGCAGCACAAGCGGATATCGGCCAATGTTTCCGGCATCGGCCCGACGATCCGGATCTCGCTCAATGACAATCTGCTCGAACGCACCGGTCCGGACGAAGTCGCGGCGGTCATGGGCCATGAGCTGGGCCATTATGTGCTCGGCCATACCTGGCGCACGGTGCTGATATTGGCGCTGATCGTGGCCGTCGGGCTGTGGATTGTCGCACGTCTTGCCCCGCGCCTGATCGAACGCCATGGTGCCAGATGGGGAGTCCGGAGCGTCGCCGATCCTGCTGCGATCCCGTTGCTCAGCCTCCTGCTGACGCTCTATTTCTTTGCCGCGACTCCGGTGCTGAACAGTCTGATACGGATCAACGAAAGCGATGCCGACCGCTTCGGTCTCGATACCGCGCGGAAACCGGACGGCTTTGCCAAAGTGGCTATGCGACTATCCGAATATCGCAAGATCGAACCGGGTACGGTGGAAGAAATGCTGTTCTTTGATCATCCCTCCGGCGCAACCCGGGTGCGCATGGCGATGCAGTGGAAAGCGGACAATGTTGAAAATCCGGTAATGATGAATCCGGGCCAACTGGAGCAGGAATAGCCATGACGCCGCGCATGCTGATCTTCGGAATGGGTTATACCAGTTCGCGACTGGCGGAGCAGATGCGCGCCGAAGGTTGGGAAGTGATCGGGACGCGGCGGGTCGCGCAGGATGGCGCGATCGCCTTTGATGACAAGCCATCGGTATTGTCGGCGCTGACCGGCGCGACCCATGTCCTGTCATCGGTGCCGCCGGCCCGCGACGGCAACGAGCCCGTGCTCGATCATTATGGCGCGGCGATCCAGTCCGCCTCGCTGCGATGGAGCGGCTATCTGTCATCGACCGGGGTCTATGGCGATGCCGATGGCGCCTGGGTCGACGAAAGCGCGCCGATCGGGTCGGGCCGGCGCAAGGCGCGCAGCGAAGCCGATCAGCGCTGGCAGGAACTGCGCAGCGACATGCATGTCTTTCGCCTGCCCGGCATTTACGGGCCGGGGCGAAGCCCGCTCGACCGGGTGCGCGACGGCAAGGCCACGCGAGTGGACATGCCGGAGCAGGTATTCAGCCGGATCCATGTCGATGATATCGTCGCGGCTGTTTTGGCGTCGTTCGCGGGCCCGGCGGGCGTGTACAATATTGCCGACGACCTGCCCGCGCCGCAGCATGCGGTCATTGCCCATGCGGCGAGGCTTCTGGCCATGGACGTGCCGCCATTATTGACGCTGGAAGAAGCCGATCTGTCGCAGGCGGCGCTGGGATTTTATGAGGAGAACCGCCGGGTGGCGAATGGCAAGGCAAAGCGGCTGCTGCGCTGGGAGCCGCGTTATCCCGATTACAAGGCGGGCCTGCAGGCGCTGCTCGGCTGAACCCCTAGGCCGGGATACGGGGCAATTTCGGTTTGCGGGCACGCAAGGCCACCAGCAATCCGATCATCGCGAGCGCTGCGCCACCCGCCGACAGCCAGGTCCAGATATAACCTTCGAATATTGTCGACAGGATCATCGCCACCACCGGCACGAGCACGCTGGAATAGGCGGCCTTGCTCGGTCCGATTTCGCGGATCATGGCGAAATAGAGGGGAAAGGTCACGACCGAGCCGATGACGCCGAGATAGACGATCCCGGCCCAATAGGCGGCGCGCATTTCATAAACCGGCGGACCGACGGTCATCCATGATAATATGACATTGATCAGGGCACCGAACAGCATGGCCCAGGCGAGGACGGTGATGATCGGATAGGTTTTGAGCCGCTCGCCCCCCTGCATGACATTGGCAACCGAGGCCGACAGTATCCCACCAAAGGTCAGCGCACCACCGAGCAGCACCTGTTCCAGGCTCGCCGGCGAGGCACGATATTCGTGCCAGAACAACATGGCGATGCCGACCGCGGCAATCGCCGAGCCGCCGAGAAAGGGTGCGCTGATCTTGTGGCCGAGAAAAATCCGTCCCAATATCGCATTGGGCACCATCAGCAGCGCGAACAATACCGCGACCAGGCCGGAGGTGATGAACAGTTCGGCATTATAGACAAAGTTGAAGTTGAAGGTGAACTGGAAGACACCCAATATCAGCGCCAGCAGATAGCCGGTCCGGTCGAGCCGGAAGGGCAAGCGCTTGAACGCTGCCAGTCCGAACATCGCAGCAGCGGCGATCAGGAAGCGGTAGCTGACCGACCAGCCGGGCGGGACTTCGGAAATCTGGTCCTTGATCACCAGCCAGGTCGAACCCCAGATCAGCGAGACCAAGAGGAACGGGATCAGGATGCGGGGAGTGAGCAGGCTGACTTCAGCGCTCTCCTCGTCGCTCACAGCGCGGTGATCGCATCGGCAAGCGGGCGGATATCCTCGGCGCTCTGGTTCCAGCTGGTCACCAGCCGCGCCTGCCCCTTGCCCCAATCGTAGAAGTCGAAACCCAGACCCCGCAGCCTGGCCGCCTCGTCCGCTGACAGCCGGAGGAAGATCTCGTTGGCCTCGACCGGGTAGATCAGCCGGTCACCGGCGGCAGCGGCGATGCTTTGTGCGCCGACATTGGCGGCCCGCGCATTGTCGAGCCACAGATCATTCTCGATCATCGCCAGGATCTGGGCCGCAAGAAACCGGCCCTTTGACTGCAAATGGCCGGCGCGTTTGCGGCGATAATGGGTGTCGGCGGCCAGCTTCCTGTCAAAAAAGATCAAGGCTTCGGCACTCATCCCGCCATTTTTGACAAAGCCGAAACTGAGCGCGTCGACTCCCGCCTTCCAGGTCAGATCGGCCGGGGAGCAGCCGAGCGTGGCGACGGCATTGGCAAAGCGCGCACCGTCCATATGCAGGCCGAGCCCGCGCGCCTTGCAGATTTCGGCCAGACCGGCGACTTCGTGCGGAGGGTAGACCATGCCATATTCGCTGGCGTTGGTGATCGAAACGGCGGCGGGCTGCACCTGATGGACATCGTCGCGGATTGCCGCGCAATGCGCTTCCACGGTTTCCGGCGAGAGCTTTGCCCCGTCGCCGTCGAGCAGCATCAGCTTGGCACCGCCAGTGAAGAAACCCGGTGCGCCCGCCTCGTCCTGTTCGATATGCGCTTCCCGGTGACAGATGATGCCCTGATGCGGCTGGCACATCGCGGCCAGCGCCAGCGAATTGGCGGCGGTGCCGGTCGCCACCCAGAGCGCCTCGACCTCGGTTTCGAACAGATCGGAAAAGGCCGCGTTCAGCTGCATGCTCAGCGCGTCGCCGTCATAGGCGCTATCCGGCGCATTCGCCTGGGCAATTGCGTCCAGAAGTCGCGGGTGTACCGAAGCGGCATTGTCAGAGAAAAATCGCATCGGCAGCGCATGGCTCAAGGCCTCTGGCGCGTCAAGATGGATGGTGGACAGGATAGGACTGTCCCGCAGATCAAGC